>JAEUQI010000070.1 GCA_016789145.1 Blastocatellia bacterium
ATTGGCAGTGTATGTAGAAGGCCAGCAAAACAACGACGCCGCAACGCAGAAAACCGCGTCGCAGCTAGCCGGTGAACTGATTAAGTTGGTGATGAAAGTCGAACCGGACCGCGTTCGAATTTAGGATCGGGCATAAGAACCAACCATCTTTTGAGATCTCGACGGAGGTACTAATGATAAACAAAATACTGACATTTATACTTATCGCTTCACTATCGGCAATTCCGGCATTGGCCGATTACAAGATCACGCAAAAACGCACGTTCGAGGAAATGGGGATCGAGACCACGATCTATTCAAAGGGGGTTCGCGAACGCCGTGAATCCAAATTCCTGATGAATGCCGACCCTCAAATGCTCGCGATGATGGAGCAGATGATGCCGAATCTGACCGAGATCTCGCAGTGCGATCTGAAGCAAGACATTACTGTCAACCCAAAGTACAAGTCGTATTTCATCGACTATCACGATTGGTCTTCGGTGCCGCCGGCAAAACTTGCTAGACGTCCGCGGCAGAAGGTCACGGTCAAAGGTACTGTCACGATCTCGTCGGTCGTGGTCGATTCGGGCAAACGCAAACAGATGTTTGGCATGAACGCACGTTGGGCGAAACACACGCTTGAGCTGGATCGATCTGCTGATTCGTGCGATGGCGCCGGAAAAATGAAGATCGAAAAGGAAGGCTGGTTCGTGACACTGAGCCTAGAGGCAAAAGCGTGTTCGACGCCGCGAATGCCCGGCAACGACAGCGGCTGCCGGCCGAAGCCGATCATCAAGTCGGCACAAGACCCGGGCTTCATGCTCGAGGGAACGACGACTTTCTACGAGAACGGCAAACAACAAATGTCCGAAAAGCTCGAAACGCTTGATCTTTCAAAGGCTACGCTCGACCAATCGCTGTTTGAGGCCCCCATCGGCTTTACTGAACTCGATTCATATTCCGAGCTATTGAAACCGATCTCAGGTCCGGCAAATACGACCGCGACCACCACGATCACAGGCACGCAACCTGGCGGCCCCAAACCAAAACTGAAGACCATCGCGATCGACTTTTTCTCAGGCAACGCGTCGAAGCTGGATCAAAACGAGCTTCGAAACCATATTTCCGGCAAGGTCAACGCCGCCGGAATGAGCGGCTTTGCGATCAACTCGCAATCCGAGATCGCCGGCGGCACATTTGAATATGTTATCGGCGTCGAGATCAAAAAGGTCAAAGAATCAGGAGCATCGAAGATCGGCGGCCTGTTTGGCAAGGTCACCGGCAACGATAGCGCGTCGCAGATCGGCAATTCGCAGGCGAATATCGTCGTCAACATTCTCGGAAAAGATGGCAAGACCGTCGTCGCGTCAGCACCGGCGAATGTCGATGTAAAGGGCAAGGCAAACGACGCCGTTCGTGCGGCGATCGATCAGGTTATCGGTTCGTTATTGGCAAAGATCAATTAGATCTGCAAACCAAACATATGACTAAGAAATTCGCCGTCATCTTCGCAATGTTGGTCTTTGTAGCTGCCGCTTCGGCTCAGCCTCGTCGTCCCGGAGCCCTGACGACGGCTCCGCCTACAGGCACCGTCGAGGTAACTTCAGAGCCCGATCCGCTAAACGATTTTGCAAAGAGAGGGCTGCCGGAGCCTTACGTTCTCGGGCTTCAA
This sequence comes from Blastocatellia bacterium, assembly GCA_016789145.1. Lineage (GTDB taxonomy): Bacteria > Acidobacteriota > Blastocatellia > Pyrinomonadales > Pyrinomonadaceae > OLB17. The sequence goes on from JAEUQI010000070.1 coordinate 1,652, forward strand.
CCGTCGGCGAGCCTTGCCCGTTCGGCGGTGGCGAAGGTGCTGAAATACGACGAGGATTCGCTTCCGGTCCTTATCGCAATTATCCAGAAAGCCGGTTTTCACATCATCGACAAGAACCAAAAGATACTGTTCCGGCCAATGGACGGCTCTAACGGAATGGCGTTCTTCGATTTTGAGGTTGTCGGAATGCTCCGTTCCGCAACACTCGGAACCGTGACCACGATCGATCGTCTCGGCAATACATTTGCCGCAGGAGATGCTGACCTCATCAAATTCGACATTCCGAACAAGCTGCTCTCCGATCTAAGGGCGGCTCGAAACTCCAAAGACGCTCAAACCCAATTCTTCGCCACCGTAATTTCCGAACTCGGCAAGGGTGCGTCCGATCTGGCAACGGCATCGCCCGCTCAGGCTCGGATAAATCTGATGCAAGCGTCGCTGATCGAGAGACGTTACCTATCGGACCTAGTTGCGACATACGAAGAGGCACAGGCGACGAACTTTCTACGTTGGGATCGCCGCCAAATGATCGACCGCAATACCGTCCGTTTCGTCAATGCGTCGTGGCGGCCGATCGCTTTCGATCCGTGCGAAACACTCAAGACCATTGAAAAAGTTCAAGGTTATGAATCTAAGGGCAAAAAGGTTATCAAAATGTTCGGAGGCTCAGTTCCCTCGATCGCCAATTTCCCGAAGACGATATTTGAGGAAAAATTCAAGAAACTCGCCAGCGGCTTTGAAAAATTCAACACAGTTATCGCGTATGTAAAGCTGATCATGGCAAACCTGAACATCGAGGCCGACGTTCAGATCGCGGACCCAATTCCCTACATTCGCACCAAAAAGATGGATTGGCCCGGCGACGGTGAGAAACTGATTACGGCCAAGTTTAGGATCAGTTTCACCGCATCCGAGGAGATAAACTGCACCGCAAAGGCACTCAAGATCACGACCGGTCTCGAGCTAGAGGTGCCCGACGACGGACCCTTAAAAGAAGTTCCGCTCAAGTGGGAACCAATTCTTGAGGGCAAAGGCGTATCTCGCCACACTGGCTATCCTCTGCAACTGATGTCAACTGATCCCGCACGAGGCGACCTTAGTAAGCAAAAGACCGACGCTAACGGCCAGAATCAGATCAAGATAATGGGCAAACCTCAGTCTCAACCTTTGGCGGATCCGCTCGTTCCGCAGATGAAGAATCCGGCTCTTCGCATGAGCGTCGCAACCGAAGACATGGATGCCGCAAAAGATATTCCGAAGATCATCTTTGGAGCGAGATGGGGCGTCGCCTCGCTCATCGAATTTGCTCCTGACCTGCTCGCAAAAATGGCCCTAAAGAACTATAGGATCAGCGTCCCGGTACGCGACTGGCAGCCTTGCTCCGAGGATTGGGGCGGCTACATTATCTACAAAAAGAAGCTCCAATTGCCGATAGTCGTCAAATCGAGCAGAACATCGAACGGCAATTCGACCGGCGACGGTTTCCGCCGCATTGAGAAAGAAGAGGAGGTCAGCGTCGTCCTCAACCCGCGAACACCTGAACAGATCGCCGCCAAGGCTCCGACGAAGCCCGCAAGTTATCGCGTAATCGGCCGCCATTCGGACATCTTTGACGGCGTTCGCGAAAACGATCCCTGTTGCGGACCGACAGAAGGAAAATATACGACCAAGTTTCGCGAAGGAACCATCACAAAGTTCTTTGGAACCTTCCAGAAAAATTTCTACGTCCGCATTAACGGCGGCGACCGCGACTATTCGCTCTCGTTCGATTTCGGCACCGAACCCGTGAAAGCCAACATCCATCAGTTCTACGAGATCTCGGAAACTAGCTGCCTGCTCGAATACGGCGAATCGAAAAGCGACGATTCCGAAGGCGTTATCTCGCTGTCCGATAGCCTTCCAGACGGCCGGTATCCGAGCCGATACGTTAACGACGCCGGCGACATCTATCAAGGATCGAAAACGCTAACGGGAGCCGACGGATCGACAATAACCTGGGAATGGGCTCTTGCAAGATGCAGGAAGTAATCGCTCGGTTGGGAAACTAGGCATTAGCCAACAGCTTTGCAAACAACTTCCCGCAACTGATAATTCAATGGACTCATCAAAATGATTATCAATTAAGGGATGCTCGATAAATGGCCCGTTTGCCGGTACGGTCGCTCGTAAAGAAAAGTTGGAGTCCGTCAGCGGACCAGCTTGGTGAGGTGTCTTCGGCTTTGTCGCGTGTGATACGCAGCCGCCCGGTACCATCAGTGTTCGAGACGTAGACCTCCGAGTTTCCATCGAAATTGCTAACGAAGGCGACTCGCTTGCCGTCCGGCGACACGGATGGAGAGACATCGAATCGAGGACTTTCGGTAACACGCCGTTTCTGTTGTCCGTCGGGCGAAATAGCGAAGACCTCAAAATTTCCGGTTCGGCCTCCGATCTCATCGTTAGAGAAAAATATCTGGTCCGTTGCTGACGACCAAAATGGCTCTAGCGAAGAGCCTTCGCCGCGGTATATCTCACGCTGGTAGGTGCCGTCTGCTCTCATTAACCAAAGTGACGTTCGCTGTAGATCGCCTCCGCGATTGGCAACGAATACGATCAACGCTCCATCCGGCGACCAACTCGGCGTTGAATCCTTTGATCCGTCGATAGTTAGCTGTCGACGGCCGCTTCCATCAGGATTTATAACAAAAACGTCGGTGTTACCATTCGCAAAATCCGTAAACAAGACCTGTCGTCCATCAGGCGATATCCTCGCAGTACAGCCGCCTGTTGCGACGCTCGTTATCAACCGATCATTTTGGCTTTCCAGGTCGAAGAGCCTGATCTCGCTATTGGAATCAGAGACACCAACACAATAAACCAGGGCCTTTCCGTCAGCGGAAACTGAAGGGGCAAAGGCATCCGACTTTACGCCGGTCAAGGCTGTCATGTCGAATAACTCGACCTCGTATTTATAAATATTGTCAGCGCCAGTAGCGTTCGAGACGACCAATAGCGTTGTTCCATCCGCCGACCAGGGGTCCGACGTAACGAATTCGTTCGTCGGCAGATCCGTCAATTTCCGCAGACCGCTGCCATCGGCGTTCATGATATAAACGTCCGTATTCTCTTGTTCCCTGTCCGAATTGAACACGATCTGCGTGCCATCCGGCGAAAAACTCGGATACGAATCGTGCCCTGGGCTGTTGGTCAATCGCGTTTCAATACCAGTTGTGAGGTCTTTCTTATAGATCTCAATGTTGCCATCGCGCTCGCTTACGAATAGTAGCGTTTTTCCGTCGGTCGATAACGACGGATCGCCGTCGAACGCGGCATTTTCAACGATCGGATTTAGTTCATTATTCGCAATTGTGAATTGAAAAATGTCGGAGTTTTTCGTGCCTCTTTCGGTAGCCAGAAACTGCTGGAACAGTATCGATTTGCTATCTCGCGACCAACTCGAATTCCCTGCCTTGAACGGCAATTGCCGTTCGCCTGAGCCATCAGAATTAGCGAGATAGAGTTGTGTATCACTGCCGTCGCGATGATACATGACCAACTTGCCGTCCGGCGACCAAAGCCCGCGTTTCAGTCCCGCTATCGAGACTTCACGAGCCGCTCCAGAACCGTCCGCCGCCATTGTATAGCTATACGCGACCTTATCGACAATTCGAGCAAATCGAATTCTGCCGTCGTTCGTAAAACTCGGCACCATATCGTCGGTTTCGCCGTTGGTAAGTCGGACAAGAGTATTTTTTGACGAAGTCCGCACCTTTGCACCGCGATCGCGAAGCACAAAATACGCCGCCGCTGCCGTGAAGCAGATGATCAACACGACCGCCGCAACCGCAAACGCCCGCATCGAATGAGCTTCTGTGATCCTTGGTGCAGCGGATTCTTCAGGCTTAGTGGTCGTTGACGCCATCGATACTTCTGCGACAAATCGATAGCCATAGCGCGGCACCGTCTCAACAAATTGCCCTCCATCAGCCATCTTGCCGAGCTTTTGGCGAAGAGTTGATACTGTCCGATTTACATTGCCGTCTTCAACTGTAGCGTCCGCCCAAACGCGGCTGAGGATCTCATCTTTAGTGACAAGTTCCCCTGCATTCTCGACCAGAATACACAGCACATCGAACACTCGCGGCGACAGTTCAACACGTTTACCGTCTCGGAAAAGCGACCTACGAGCGATATTCAACGAATAACCGTCGAATTCGTAAACGTATTGTTTGTCGACAGTTACAAGCATTTTCCGCCTTTTTCCGAATATTTTCCGCGAACTTACAGTACAAGGATTGGATTTGGGAATTATAAAGACTAAGGAGAATGAGTGTCAACAATTTCGACGGGGCTTAAGTTATGACGAAACGTACGATCTTTCTAGCTATTTCCATCGCCTTCCTCGTCTCTAGTGTCGCCGCGCAAGGCTACGTCTGGACATACCAAGGCAAGCTGACCGACAATGGCTTTCCGGCTAACGGTGTTTACGACATTCGCATCACTCAGCTCGAAGCGGTCGACCAAAAGATCGGCGCCGACACCATCTTCGAAGACGTCCAGGTCGTGAAAGGAGTGTTCTCCGTAAATGTGACGACCGGAGCCCTGATCTTGATAGAAAATCGCCTTCGATTCATCGAAATAGCCGTCCGCCCCGGCACCAGCACCGACGCCTTCACCGTCCTTTCCCCACGCCAACCGGTAAACATGGCCCCGTACGCCGGTCGGGCCGGGACCGCTGCGGAAGCGAACTATGCGGTTCGAGCGACACAGGCAGACACCTCAACCAGTTCCACTACCGCAGACTTTGCTCTATCAGCCGGCTCAATTACCAGCGTATTAACGATAGATAAGGGTGGCACCGGGAGTTCGACTCAGAACTTTGTCGACCTGAGCACAAATCAAACTATTTCTGGCCAAAAGACGTTCAATTCTCAAGTGACTATTGATGATATCAGAGGAAGATTTTTGTCAATAACCGATGTCAGAGGCGATACGATATTCGGGAGCAGAATTGGTTCGATTTCGATTTCCCTCGGTGCCCCAAATCAACCTCTGTGTTCGTCTCTAACTGGCGGCTTCGTTTCCCTCTGTAGTTCATCGATCAAGTTCAAGCACTCGATCCAGGATTATAATTCGGGTTTGAGTGTAATTAAACGCCTAAGGCCGGTTGCTTACAAATGGAAAGAAGGTGACTCAGACGATGTTGGATTGATTGCGGAGGAAGTTGACAAAATAGATCCACGGCTGTCAATTCGGCTCAAGGATGGAACAATTCACGGAGTGAAATACGATCGAATTGGGGTTGTTGCGATCAACGCTATTAGAGAGCAACAGGTAGAGATCTTAGAATTGCGCAATTCAGTGGACCGTTTGAGATCCGAAATTGACCGCCTCGAAGGAGAGAACAGAAGTTTAACGAAGACTATTGATGCGATCAAAGGTTTACTTTGTTTGACCAATGGAAATTCGCCTCTTTGCCGCGGAAGTGAGGATGATCCGAAATAATATGAAGTCGTTTTTTATTTTCAATATACTAGCGGTTTCTCTTACCTCACCCAGTGTGCACCCTCAGTCAGGAGGTTCGTATCAGATCGAAAGGTCCGTAATCTCGAGCGGCGGGCAACAGTCCTCGGCTGGGCAATATACGGTTAATGGAACGAAAGGGCAGGCCGTAGTGGCTCCGACGGCGTTTGGTGGGGTTTATAAGGTCGAGAGCGGATTTTGGTTTGAGGATCTCGGGCCAACGGCAGCAATGACTTCGATCTCGGGCCGAGTTGCTGACGAATTAGGCCAAGGCGTTGCAGGAGCAACGATGACGCTTACATCGGCAGACGGTCAGATCTATAGAGTGCGCACGTCATCGCTCGGATTCTTTAGATTCGACGATATTGAGGCCGGCCGCACCTACACACTGACATTCCAACGCAAAGGCATGCGTTTCTTGCAGCCATCTATTCTGATCGTCCTTAACGAAGAAGTCATCGGTCTCGAGATCTTAGCGATCAGAGATTAAGTTTCCCGCACCGCCGCTGCCTACCGGTCGCAGACCCCGAACTGGTAGGCAGTTTTGCGTTCGGCATCTGATTTCACTTGATTTCGGTGCCAAATTTTCTTAATATTTACATAATAGTAAGGATTCGCTTTTGAGTCCTATTTTATAGGGAGACTAAAGTTATTATGGCAGCAGTTGCAGCACCTTCAGTTGAATTGGACGTGACCGAAGCGGCTTCGGTCGAGATCAAAAAGTTTATTGACGCGGAAGACGATCTGCCGGAAACGGCGGGGCTTCGCGTGCGTGTGGTTCCGGGCGGCTGCTCGGGCTTTCAATACAGCCTCAACGTCGAAGAAGAATCGCGTACCGGCGATTTCATTCTAGACAAACATGGCATCAAGCTGTTCGTCGATATGTTCTCGGCACAGTATCTCAACGGTGTTCAGATCGACTACACGTCGAACATGATGGGCTCAGGGTTTACCTTCGAAAACCCGAACGCCACCGGCGGCTGCGGTTGCGGCACATCGTTCTCAGCATAAGTGACGTACGACAGGCTAATCAGCCTGTCAGTATCCTGACCTTAAGGGCAGACTCCGCAGTCTGCCCTTTTCTTTTGTGGAACGCGCTCGCGATTGCGACTATTTCTTCCTATCCAAAAGGACAACTAACGATCGACGCGTCGGAGTAGTGATGCGGTAGAGCGAATGGAGACGCGGAGGCTACGGCCTCCGTCGTCTCGCTTTTCGCCTTCGCGATTTGCACTCTTATCCAAAAAAATGGATAATCCTTCTTGGGTCAACAAAATTTTGGACAAAACTCACGTCCGAAAGAAGATTCAAGATAAGCGAAAGTTCAGGAACAATTGTTGGATTGACTATTTTCTATTAATAGGTGAGTCCATCACCGTCCTCAACAAGTCGCCGCTCTCGCAAGAAAGGAAATTTAGGAGATTTGGTTTGATCAATAAAAACAACACTATTGCGTTCCTCGTTTGTGCAGTCGCATTCACGCTTTGCACAGCCCAGGCCGCAACCGCTCAAGGCCGTGACAGAATTGTAAAGACGACCTCGAGCCAACCTGTAAATGCACCACAACCTGCACCGACGGTAGTCACGACAGGCTCTTCGCGACCCACGCTGACAAACGACATTCAGGTCGTTCGCGGCAACCGCAATGATGCGGCTTGGGAGCCGACCGTTACCAAAACATCCAGTACGTCGGCAACCAGCGTTGCCACACTCGCTGCGATGGGACGCACGGCATACGGCTCATCAACTAGCGTACTTCTCGATAATGCTATAAAGGCTCGCTACGGCATCCGCTACGTTTACGGCACTTCGGGGCCGAACACCTACGATTGTTCGGGATTCGTATGGGCAGCATTTAAGGATGCCGGCATCGAATTCACGCGTGTCTCTGCTCGCAGCCTTTGGTCGCAATCAACGCCTGTTGAGGGCGACGATCGATTCAAATTCGGAACCCTTGTGTTCCTGAACGGGCTTGGCCACATGGGCATCGTTGCAGACGAGAATGGTTTTTACCATGCTTCGTCTAGCAAAGGCATTACGTATTCGCCTTTCAAGGGCTACTGGTCAAACCGCATCGTGGGTTTCCGTAAGCTCAACGTCGAACCTGCCGCAAAGTAAAGAGATAATTTTTGATAGTTGAAAGCCCGGAACGTTTACTACGTAGCCGGGCTTTTTTTGACTTGTTTCGAACTCTAGCCCAGAAAGCCGGGGCGGTTTGAATTCTCCTTGACCTCTGATATCAGCGCGATCTTATCAATCGCCACGTAGGCGACCTTTTCATCCTCATCGCGAAGATATAAAACGCCATCCTTTACATCTACGACATCACCGCGAAATGCAGCACTTGCTCCGCACGAGATATCAACCTTCTTGCCCATTAAACTCTTGAGTAATTCTTCCATATTCTTGTCAGAACCACCTTGCCTCAGGAGGTGGCTCACGTTCTACTTCTTTTCAACTCGAATAGAACTTTACACCGTCAGTCTAACCGACCGATAGCCCAAGTGGTCCTTACCTAAAGTCGCGAGTTCATTGCCATCAGTCTTCCTGCCGTCGCCCAACGGCTTGCTGTAGGCTGTGAGCTAACAGCAGCGGTTTTGGTCGAACTATCTTGATAGGCGACCGCCGAAGCAATTATCGCAAGATCCGTCGTCCTCTCATCAAGTTCCTCCGGCCTTCGGCGTTCGTTAAATCTGGGAATAAAACCGGTATCGAGTTCGCCGGAAATGAACTCAGCGTCTTCCAACACCTCGCGAAAAAATGGCAATGTCGTTTTAATACCGCCAACCTCATACTCACGCAAAGCTCGTCGCATTCGTTCTATCGCTTCAGCGCGGTCACGACCATAGACAGATAGCTTTGAGATCATCGGATCGTAGAATATCGAAACTTCGGCTCCCTCGTAAATACCGCCGTCATCACGAACGCCAGGTCCCTGTGGCAGACGAAGACGAGTTATCGTCCCCGGCGATGGCAGAAAATTGTTTTCTGGATCCTCCGCATAAACACGGCACTCAATGGCGTGGCCACGCAGCACAATGTCATCCTGCGTAAACGAAAGCTTTTCTCCCAAAGCGACATTGATCTGTTCGCGAACTAGGTCAATCCCCGTGACAAGTTCTGTGACGGGATGTTCGACCTGAAGCCGCGTGTTCATCTCAAGAAAATAGAATGATCGATCGAGATCAGAAACAAGAAACTCGACAGTTCCAGCTCCGACATAGTTAACGGCAGCGGCAACCTTAACCGCTGCGGCTCCCATTTCTTCACGCAAATTCTCATCATTTATAGGCGACGGAGCTTCTTCGATGACCTTTTGATGACGACGTTGGATCGAACATTCACGTTCACCGAGATGAACATGGTTACCGTGCGTGTCAGAGAAAACTTGTATCTCAATGTGCCTCGGCCGAATGACAGCTTTCTCAACGTAAACATTATCGTCGCCAAAACTCGCCTTTGCCTCAGCCTGCGCGTTCTCAAGTGCCGACTTAAGCTCAGTCTCGTCCAAAACAAGCCGCATGCCTTTTCCACCACCACCGGCTGACGCCTTAAGCATTACCGGATAGCCCATTGCAGCCGCAACTTCCTTCGCTTCGTCATAAGAGCCAAGTGGCTCGGTCGTGCCAGGTACAACAGGCACCCCCGCCGCGATCGCGATCTTTCTCGCTGACATCTTGCCACCTAGGCCTTCCATCGCCTCAGGCGGCGGACCGATAAATGTAATGCCGGCTTTGGCTACTTCGCGAACAAATTCAGCATTCTCGGATAAGAACCCGTAGCCAGGATGTATCGCTTCTACTCCGCTTTGCTTGGCCACGTCGATGATCTTTTCCCAACGTAAATAACTCTCGCTTGACGGCGCCGCTCCGATATTAAACGCCTCGTCTGACATTCTCACATGCAGGGCATCGGCGTCCGCATCCGAAAATACAGCGACAGTAGCGATCTTCATCTCGCGGCACGCACGAATAACGCGACACGCGATCTCACCTCGATTAGCTATTAGAATTTTCTTGAACATTACTCTACGATCGAGTCGTACTGATTTCGCGGGTCGAATCTCACCCCTACCATTGCCCCCGGTATATACTTTTCAGGCGTCAACTTCTGCTTAGGCGTTAGTTCATCGGCAGATTCAAAATCAACTCCGTTCAAGGTATAAACGAAAACGATCAGTTCCCGACCGTCAGCATCCTTTTTCGTACCTTTGATCGATCCGTCGGTTATCCTTCCATTCTCAAGCAAACGCTTGCGTCTAGCTACGGGATCATACCCTTTTTTACGGAATATCTTGTCTAAAAGTCCCATCATCAATCTAGTTCGAGCGGTGGCTTATTGTATTTTGCTCTAAGATTGTTGATGGCGGAAAGTACTGCCGGGCGTTTGATGATTCGAGCCTCGATCGGGCGCTTTCCCGGAATATCCACCATGATCAAGCCGAGCAAGATCGTTAGTACGCCTTGTCCGGGGACTCCCGGAAGCGACAATAAGATCCCAAGGCAGATCAAGAACACACCAAAGATATTCTTGACGATCACAGCTCCCCAACGCACCAAGAACGGGCTACCGGGCATAAAATCGCGCTCGTAATGGCTCGAGAAGTACGCCGGCGGTATTTTCACCATCACGATCGATATCGCAACCAAACTTACCGTGAGCGAAAAGAAAAACAGCCCGACCGCAAGGCCGATCTCGCCCCACGTAAACGATGACCATTTATTAGCGATCCATTCGAACATCTATTCACTTTCTAACCGCCGAAACTCTTTCCAAATAAAGTACATCCGATGGATCAGCGTCCAGACCGAGCCGACCGCGAGCACCCATAGGACCTGTGGCATACGATTGGCGAACATGCTCGTCGAATCCCAGTTCCAGGTCGATAACGCTCCGATGATAAGCAACACGATTCGTTCCGGTCGCTGCAGGAAACCGACATTCGCTTTGACTCCGAGACCTTCGCTACGGGCGGTCGTGTAACTGACCATCACAGAAGCGATCATGCCGACTCCCGCTAAGAATACATTAAGAAGCGAATGCTGCGGCGAATTTCCGGCGTAAAAGATCATTATGCCAAGAAACGCGACCATGTCCGACAAACGGTCGAGCGAAGAATCGAGAAAGCTGCCAAATTTGGTGACCCGTCCCGACATTCGCGCAACGTTACCGTCAAGCATATCGAAAAGGTTGGCAACGATTAGCACGATACCGGCCCAAAAGAACTCGCCCATGCCGAACAGCACGCCGCAACCGATGTTGATAGTAACTCCGATGGTCGTGAGAATATTCGGTGAAATTCCGGCAGACGCCAGCCCTCGCACCATCGCATTGATGATGCTCATCGCCCCGCGACCGATGCCTGCTCCTAGCATTCTTTACTTTTCGTGAATTGTCGTTACGCGCGTTATTTCAAAACTGCGGAAACCGGTCGGTGTTTTCACCTTGATCTCGTCGCCTTCCTCTTTACCCATTAGAGCTGAGCCGATCGGCGAAACGGTCGAGATCTTGCCATTATCTGGGTCGCTTTCCTCTGATGTCAGCAGTTCGTAAGTCACCTTTTCTTCTTTCTCAAGGTCGTAAAGTACGACGACCGAGCCATACGCGATACGATCTGTCGGGATCTTTGAAATATCGATCGAATCGACCTCCATCATTCGCTGATGCAATAAACTAAGACGTGCTTGGACCATCGACTGACGTTCCTTAGCAGCCTTATATTCGGCATTTTCGCTAAGGTCGCCGAATTCGCGGGCGTGCTGTATAACCTTTGGGATCTCGAAATTCAACGCGTGATCGAGTTCATCTATTTCAGCTTGTATCTTTGCTTTTATCTCTTGCATAAACCTTACGAGCCTTGTGTTCTAACCTCAAATGTAGCCTCTTCGCCAAACCTCGAAGCTTTTGGTGCGCTGAACGATATACCGATATCTCTTGCGGTTCTAACGAGTTGGCCATCGACCGCAACGTTCTTAATATTCGCACAAGCTTCAGAAAGCGGCACAGTCACGATACTTCCTGCTTGCAACGCGACCATCTTTCCGGTCTCACCGCTTGCCAACGCACGAACCGCACATGCTCCGAAATTCGTTCCCAACATACGGTCAAATGCGTTAGGGCTGCCGCCTCGTTGAAGGTGGCCAAGCACAACACATCGCGATTCTTTGCCGGTCATTTCTTCGACACGCCGTCTGATATAATCTCCGATGCCGCCGAGCCGCATCTCTTCGGCGTCTTTGTACATCTCGGCTCCACCGACTTCGGTAGCTCCCTCAGCGACAACGATATTCGTGAACCTAGAGCCGCTTTTTTCGCGAGCCAAAACCTTTTCTACGATAGAATCAAGCGAAAAAGGAATCTCAGGTATCAAGATAATATCAGCACTCCCGGCGACACCCGAATGAAGTGCGATCCAACCCGTATTGCGTCCCATTACCTCGAGAACCATCACGCGATCATGCGACGCGGCCGTTGTATGCAGTCGATCCAAGGCTTCGGTCGCTATGTCGATGGCGGTCATGAAACCAAATGTGAGTTCAGTCGCCGCGAGGTCGTTATCGATAGTTTTCGGAACGCCGATAACCGGAAATCCACGCTTATGGAACTGTTCGGCTATAGCCAGTGTGCCTTCACCACCGATCGCTACCAGCGCCTCGATCCCCAGAATATCAAGGTTTGCCAACGCCTCAGCTATCGGCATTTCGGTAAACGTCGGCTTGCCGTTTATCATTTTGACGAAACTACCGCGATTACGAGTCCCCAAAATTGTGCCGCCGCGAGGTAGAATGCCGCTAACGCTCTTAGTGTTGAGCTTGACAGTGTGCGTTTCTCCCAGAATGCCTTCGAAACTGTCTTCGATACCGATACACTTCATACCGAATTCGCCGATAGCCGTACGGACAACGGCACGAATTGCGGCATTCAGGCCCGGAGCATCTCCGCCACCTGTTAAGATCCCGATCTGACTGTACATAAAAACTAAAGTTTATTTTGCGGCCTTAAAGGTCGTGTTGTTTTGGATCAGCTTGGCCGCTTCGGGCACTGATTCCAATGCTTTGGCAACCTGTGGGTCGCTTTCGAGCAAAACCTGAATTCCCGCTTCGCTTGAATAATGCGCCGTCGCGATCTCAAGCCGAAGCCGCATTTTTGCATAGTCTGCCGACGCTACAACATTCTCCGTAGTTAGCCCAACTACTTTCTCATTCGCGGCAAATGCCTTAAAGAGTTCGAACAGCTTATCGGATATCGCAAATTCTCCCGGAGCCAAGACCTGATTGAACGACTGTTTTTCAGCCTTTAGCGATTCGAATCCGGCAACTTTTCCGGCGACAACTTGACGTGCAAAAAGGAACGCTGCCTCGTTGATACGCGAGCGAAGCGGACTTGGGGCCGCGGGCTCAGCTATAACGTCAGGCTCGATCCCGCGACCGCCATAAAGCACTCTGCCTGTCGGCAGCGTCACAGGCTGTCCAGCGGGCTTTGGAGCCGCGTCTTTATTCTCATCTCCATCTGAATGCGAGTAATAGTCATAGATCGAACCGCTTGAATAATCTCGCTGAAGCGAACGTCCGTATGGCGTGTAGTAGCGGGCTGTAGTCAACGTTAGGCCAGTACCGAACGGTAGTCGAAAAACTCTTTGCACGAGCCCTTTGCCAAAGCTGTCGGTACCGACAACAAGCCCGCGACTGTAGTCTTGCAATGCACCTGCGACGATCTCGGACGCCGACGCCGAGCCGCCATTGATCAACATTACGACCGGGAACGACTCGACGGCACCGCCGACCGTTTTCAGTTCCCGAACCTTGTCCGAACGCGACGATTTAACCGATACAACTGTTTGGCCTGCCGGCACAAAGTCGCTAACGATCTCAACGGCTTGCTCTAGAATACCGCCCGGATTGCCACGCATATCGAGAATGAGATTTTTCATTCCCTGCTTTTTGAGATCAGCGATTGCAACGGCAACCTCATCGGCTGACGTCTGCTGAAAGCCGCCCGTAAAACCGACGTAGCCAACACCGTTAGGCAGCATAAACGAGTTGCGAACGGATGGCAGCGGTACGCCGCCGCGAACCAACTCGAATTCGATCGGCTGCGGCGATGTCGCACGCTCCACTGTTATCTTGACCTGAGTACCTCGCGGGCCGCGAACATTCTTAGAAACCTCGGCGCTCGTCCATTCGGTCGCATCTTTGCCCTCAACTGTTAGAATTCGATCGCCATATCTAATGCCACCCTTGTCTGCCGGCGTTCCGCGAACTACTGATTGAACGTAAACGCCGTTATGGTGCTGAAGTATGGATACGCCGATGCCATAGAATTGCGAGGCTTGTTCCTCGTCCATTTTCCGTAGCTGTTCTCGGTCAAAGAACGCCGAATGCGGGTCTAGACTCCACAGCATTGCCTGCATCGATGTGTCGGTAATCTTCTCGTGGTCAACCGCACCGCCGTAATTCTTATCGATCAGTTCGAGAGCCTCTGAGTAATCCTTCGCGACCGATTCGACGGTAACTGCCCCTTCAGCCGATGTTTTCGCAGGCAAACGTCCGACAAGCCCGCCGACAACGGCTCCGACTGCGATCAAGAGCAAAGCTAAGATTGGAAATTTCTTGTCCATTACGACTACTAAATTGTTGGTAATTATAACACAATGACCAGTTTGGGAGTGTTTGGTATTAATGCCTATACGCCGAATTTACATTTATGTAGCGAAACTCTAACATTACCTAGCATAGGATGGCATTTGACCTCTCGATAGTTGTTCCCGCTTACGACGAAGAGCTTCGGCTCGGCGGCGGGATCCGCACAATTCTGCAGCATCTTACTGAAAATTCGATTAATGGAGAACTCATAATTGTCGATGACGGCTCGAAGGACAGTACCGCCGAGGTCGCTTGCAGATCCGCGTCTGAGTTCCCAACCGTTTCGACCAACGTCATTAGATACGAACAGAATCGCGGAAAAGGTTTCGCCATCAGGACCGGATTGCTTGCAGCAAGATCAGACGTCGCACTATTTAGCGATGCTGATCTTTCGACTCCTATTGACGAGATGGACAAACTACTCGAACCGATCCGTAAAGGCGAGTTCGATGTCACGTTCGGTTCGCGTGCATTGGACCGAACGCTGATCGGCACCCATCAACCGTGGCTTCGCGAAAACGGCGGCCGCGTCATCAATTTTATGATCCGCAAAATGTCCGGCCTCGATTTTGCCGACACACAATGCGGATTTAAAGCATTCGATCTCTCCAAGTTTCGTCCACTACTAGATTTGATGACGATAGATCGCTTTGGCTTCGACATCGAATTCCTGTACGTCGCCAAATACCACGGCCTTCGTCTCGCCGAAATACCTGTCCGCTGGAACGACGTTGCCGGCTCAAAGGTCTCGCCATTCCGCGACACGCGTAGAATGTTCACCGAACTCGCCCAGATCCGAAGCAACTCAAAGCAGGGCAAGTACGAAATTGTTAAAGATTCGTGACATTCGCGTTATTCGTGGCTAAACTTCCATTATGACCGCAAAACTCAACGTAAATATCGACCATGTCGCAACCATTCGCGAAGCTCGCAAGACCATTGAGCCAAGCATTGTTACTGCTGCCGTGATCTGCGAACAGGCCGGAGCCGATGGCATAACTGTCCATCTGCGCGGTGACCGGCGACATATTCAGGATCGTGATATTGAGCTGCTGCGCGATGTTGTGACGACCTATCTTAATGTCGAAATGGCGGCAACGGACGAGATGGTCTCTATCGCGTTGACGACAAA
>JAEUQI010000071.1 GCA_016789145.1 Blastocatellia bacterium
TCGATGAATACAAGCGTCAGAATGCGATGGTCAAAGGGCTTGCGAGGCTTCGCGACGAGGTCAAGGAGCTGAGGAAGAAGCTCTCCGGCACGCAAGATTAGGCGGCGTATTTCGTTCTCTTAGCGAGGACATAATATGCTAAACGTTCTGCTCATTGCCTTGATCGCAACATTTCCGCTGATCGTCGTTGGCCAAACGAAACTCGATTCAGTCGAACAGTTCATCGAAGATTCCGAGTCGATCTTTATCGCAAAAGCGGTCGAGGTTGGCCCGGTCAACATCATCGCTCAGTCACGCGTTAAGCTCGACATCCTACACGTCGTCAAAGGCGATGCCGAACCGAACGAGGCAATTCTAACGGTAAGGCATCGAATGAGAGTCGGCGGCTATTATCTGATCGGAGTATCAAAAACATCGAACGGACGCGACGGACGCGAGACCGTCATCGAGTTTTACGAACCCGACAACCTTGAGCTCGTGAAAACGCTGTCGCCACGAATAGTAGTGCTGCGGACGATCAACATCGAGCTTGGCAGATTGGGATCGACATTACGCTCGACGCAATTTGAGATCGAAAGGCTATCCAAGATCAAGGGTAATAACTAAGTCGTGACGAGGCCTAAGATGTGCGCGGCGGCTCGCTTTGAGGCTCCGCCTTCGCCGAGTTGATCAGCGGCGGCCTTGAGTTCAGAGCGAACATTCGTATTGATCTTTCGATCAAGCAGTCGCGACAGTTCGTCGGCTAATGATCGCGGCGTCAGATCGCCCTGTATCAATTCGACAACGATGCGTTTGCCGGCGAGCAGATTGATGAGGGCGTAATGCTCGACGTTGATCAGAGGTTCGAGCAATCGGAAATTAGTGGACGAGGCTTTATAGACGACTGCCATCGGCACGTTGAGAATCCCGGCTTCGAGCGTTGCAGTTCCGCTCGTTATTGCGGCGGCGTCGCACGCATTGAGGGCGTCGTAGGTTTCGCCTTCGACAAGCCGAAGATCGAGCTGTTTCTCAGGGTCGAGTTCGTGCAGCATCGCGAGTATTTGCTCCGAACTTACGTGAGCAGCACTTGCGATGATGAATTTGGTTCCGGGCCGATCCTTGTCGAGCAACTTCGCGGCGTTGACCATCTCGGGCAAGATGCGATGTATCTCCGTTCGTCGGCTGCCCGGAAGCAGGGCGATCAGTGGCTCATCATTCGAAATGCCATTCGCGGCTCGATAGGCTTCGCGCGAGACCGACGCGTGGACCTCGCGAACCAACGGATTGCCGACGTATTCAACATGGTCGACGCCGTTAGCGAGATACCAATCGCGTTCGAACGGAAGTATCGTCAACATCAGATCGACATACTTCTTTACTGTCTTGATTCGATAGCTTCGCCACGCCCACAACTGAGGGGAGATGTAGTAGACGACCTTTATTCCTCGCTTTTTGAGCTTTTTCGCGAGCCGTAGATTAAAGTCAGGGAAATCAACCAGCACAGCCACATCAGGCTTTCGCTTCGTCGCTTCGTCCTTTAGCGTACGAAACGCACGATAGAACATCGGCAAAGCCGAACCTATCTCCGCGATGCCCATTACCGAAAGCTCATCGGCACGCACGACCGCTTCAACGCCTGCTTCACGCATCTTTGGGCCTGCCGAGCCGAAAAAACTGACAGCGGCGCCGTGTTGCTGTTCAATCGCCTTTACGAGCCTCGCGGCATGCGAATCGCCCGACGCTTCGCCCGCCACGATCATGATGTTCAAATGATCTCTCATCGTCGCTAAATTACTCAATCTAAATGATATAGAGATGAATCAAAATTACAACCCATAGGCCGATTCCCTGCATCAAATCGCCTGTATTCTTCAATGCGTCGTTTATCGATGTTCAGGTGCTTGCAGATTGCGGGCTTAACGCTTAGAATTCAATGTTTTAGTGCGTTTAGCTGAAAGTTATTTATCAGTATTTATTTGCAGTTTTTGGAGGCGTGTGTGACGTTTCGTCTTAAGTTTTTTCTTTGCTTGGTTTTTTGTGCAGTCTCGGCGGTCCCGTCGGTGGCTCAGGTCGACAATGTGGTCGGTCAGATAACGAATTCTGCCGCCGAAACATTCGCCGGCTCAATGAGCGGCAACGGTCGGTTTGTCGTCTTCGAATCGCGAGGCGATATAGCAACCGAGAATCCGCGTAACAGCGACAACAACGTAGAGATATTTTTATTCGACTACGCACAGCGCAAGATCTTTCAGATCACCGACACAAAGCCTGTCTATTTCGACCCGAACGGCGGGAGTATTTTCAGCAACATACGTGTCGAGATCATTAATACACGCCCGATGATCAGCAATGATGGCAGATGGATAGTGTTCAGTTCGAACGCTACGATCGCCTATCCGGGCGACGGAACGAATCCACCGGTCATTAGCACGACGAATCCGGGAAGCTTTGACGGGAACGCTTTTACGTCACCAACGCCGACACCTAGCCCGAGCCCAAGCCCGAGCCCGAGCCCTTCGCCGGGAGCAAATCCGCTTACTCGAGACGCGAATCTTGAGATCTGGATGTACGAGATACCGGCGTACGCTCCGGTAGCTGACCTGTCGACCGGCGACGAGATCCCGTTTGTTGAGCTTGCAGGCGGAACGTTCACGCGTGTTACAAACACGATACCGAGCCAATTACCGATCTCAGGTTCGAGCACGACCGGTGCATTCATTGCCGACGACAATCATGATGCCAGCATCAGCGATGACGGTTCGGTGATCGCATTTGGCTCGACGAGAGATCTTGTTCCGGCGGTGGGCAATCCGTTCCCGTCTGAGGACAACGAAGAGATCTTCACGTACGTCCGCGCTACAGGAACGTTGAATCAGATAACCAAAACGCCGCGAGGGCCGATATCTAATCCGATCTACAACAAGAGTCCGTCCATTTCAGGCAATGGCCAGCGCGTCTCGTTTATCAGTACAGGAGAGAACCCTATCGTCGGCATGACCGGCGGCAACAATCCGCTGTCGAGTCGAAACGAAGAGGTACATTTCTCCGACCTGACCGCCGCGGGAGCTCCCGGAGCGATCAAGCGGCAGGTCACGACGACGACGCCAACAAATCCGGGCGATATTATCAATGTTTACGGTCTGGGCCGTAGAATGAGCCGAGATGGCCGCTATATTGCGTTTGATTCATATGCGGACCTTGCGAATGAGCATTCGGGGACCAATCAAACGTCGTTCGCACTTTACGTTTACGACACAACTCTTAGCACTTTCCGCAGGGTCTGTGCACGAAGTAACGCCGACGCAGCCGCGAGCGGCGGCGACGTCGATAGATATCCCGGATTTACTGACACCGATGCGAACGGAACGCCGTCAACTTTGGTGCTGCAGACCCGAATGAATATCAAGCCGGACGGCACTATCCCAACCGTTGAGAGCGAAGGCCTCAATCCGGATCCTGTACGTCCGACGCAGATCTACTCGTTCCAATTGAGTGCTCCGCCCGCTACGGCGACATTCACGCGGTTGACCAAATTCCCGGTTCCAACTTCGTTCCTGGCGTCAACCCAGCCGTTGCCGAGCAACTCCAGGTCGAGGATGGCATTCAATCTTTCGCTGACCGAGTTGGGCACCGGTAATTTCGACCTATCTAGTGAGACCTACTATCTGGTAACGCCGACGATCACAAACACTTCGCCGGTTTCCGTTAACTTTGCGACCGGAGCTACGCGTATGCCGGTATCGCAAACGGCAATAACTCCGACGCCAACTCCGACACCAACTCCGACGCCGACGCCAACACCCACGCCGACGCCGTCGCCTACACCGACCGGCTCGCCGACTCCGACCCCAACGCCGTCGCCAACGCCGCCGCCGAATACCCCACCGGCCGTGTTCGGACTTGCTCCGGGTATGTTGGCATCTCTAAGTTATCAAGCAGGCTTTGACGAGCCCGTGGTCGTGAGATCTGCACCAGGCTCGATCAAGCGCCGTTTCGAATTGCCTATCGAATTGAGCGGCGTTTCGATGACGATCAATGGAGCTGCGTGCGGTTTGAGTTATGTTAGCCGACATCGCATCGATTTCTTGGTCCCGCCCGGTTTGGGGGCAGCAGTAGCGGGCTCAGAATATCCGCTTGTTATAATCAACAACGGAACTGTTTATAAGACCAAGGTCGTGATCGTTCCGGCACGTCCGGACATCTTACGGGTCGACGGCATAACCGCTCCCGGCGGTAGAGCACGTGTCTTGAATGTCACTAATCGTGTATTCACGGCCGAGCCCTTCACGGTCACAACTCGGCGAATTCGCCCATTTGGCCGTACTCAAACAAGGCTGAGAGTGTTCTTGACCGGAGCTGCATCGGCTCAGCTCAATAATACTCAGATCAGGATAGGAACACGCTCGTTCACCGGCACGCAGGTAGTTTCGAATGCCGTCTTATTTGACACGGGCATACACTATATTGACTTTCTCTTGCCTCCGGACTTAGCGAATTCGGGCGACGCACCGGTCATAGTCACAGTTATCTTTGACGGTGTTTCGTACTCGTCGCGGCTAGATGATACGGCATCGCAAGTTTTCATCCTTCCGTAAATACTGACGTTAGTTGATTGAAAGGGACGGGCATTGCTCGTCCCTTTCGGTCTTTTCGCCGGTAGTGAATGTTGCCGAAAGCCGCATCCTGCGTTATTCTTAATCCATATCTGAGCTTATTTTTCGGGATTTGTTTTAGTTTCTGAGTATCTATTTTTAGCTTTTATTTTTTTGTAAGGAGTAAATTGATTATGGCAGGAAGCGATGTAAGTACGATGAAGATCGCAGGCAAGGTTTGGAAGAACGGCGAGTTCATAGATTGGAACGACGCGAGGATCCATGTGATGGCTCACGTTGTAAACTATGGTTCAAGCGTTTTCGAGGGCATTAGATGCTACGAAACAAGCCAGGGCCCGGCGATATTTCGACTTCCTGAGCATATGCAGCGGCTGGTCAATTCGGCAAAGATCTATCGTATGGATACGAAGTTCACGCGCGACCAGTTTTGCGATGCGGCGGTAGAGTTGGTCCGCGATAGTGGACTTGAGCACTGCTACCTGCGTCCGATCATTCTCCGTGGTCTTAATGACGAAACTCCGTCTTTTGGTGTCAATCCTTTCCCTGCTCCGATCGACGCCTACATCGCAACGTGGCAATGGGGCAAGTATCTTGGCGAAGAGGCGTTAGAAAATGGCATCGAGGTCTGCGTCTCCAGCTGGACACGTATCACGACCAATTCAATGCCTGCGATGGCAAAGGCGGGAGCGAATTATATGAATTCGCAGCTGATCAAGATGGAAGCGATCCTCGGCGGTTTTAGCGAGGGCATCGCTCTCGACGACCGCGGTTTCGTCTCCGAAGGCTCCGGTGAGAACATTTTCCTGGTCAATAATGGCAAGCTAATTACACCGCCGCTCGGAGCATCCGTCTTGCCGGGAATCACGCGTGACTCCGTTATTCAGATAGCCCGTGAACTCGGTATCGAGATCGTCGAGACCAACATCCAACGTGCCGCTCTTTATCTTGCAGACGAAGTATTCTTTACAGGCACCGCTGCTGAGATCACTCCGATCCGCTCCATCGATCGCATCGTCATCGGCGAAGGCCGCCGCGGCCCTGTTACCAAGAAACTCCAAGAAGAATTCTTCAAAATAATCGCCGCCGACCGCCCGGCACCTTTCGGCGCCAACTGGCTAACCTTCATCAACGAAGAAAAAAAAACGGCAATAGCATAGTTTAATAGTACAAAGCTTCCATTCCCGGAAAAGTACGCCAAATTTGGCGTACTTTTTTTGTTACGTTCTTCCAGTTTTCGGCACATACAGTTGAGGGCACAAAGATAATTGATAAACAGACGAACAGACTTTACGTTTCTCGTCTTTGGAATACCAATGCAAAAGCCCTTTAGATGCATACATTCAACCTCATGGAAGTGCCACGAACCGCTGAATGTAAGTTAGCTACTATTGAAATTGTCATTGGCAAACGAACTATAGCTTCGACCCTATGACTGGCAACCTTAAAGGAGAAACATGAGCAATTTTCGACTAAAACTTGACAGACTTATCCTACCGAATTTTGGAAAAAATCAAAGCAGAAAGAACTTTCGACTAGTGTTCGATATCTCGTACTTCACGGACGACGAGAAGCCAAAGATCGGAAATTCGCTGGTTATTCTACCAGCTGAATACGATTGGCAATGGCGTGATAAGAGCGGCGACAAATATCTGCCGCCAAAGGATGAAACGGTTGATCCCGTCGAACTCGACCTTACGGTAATGGACGATAATCTGAACGGATTCTCAAAACTAGATCGCCAGATACTGCTGTTCCAAGGCAAGAAAGTTGATTCGATCAAGATCAAGATCTTTGACGTAAAGGAAAAGACTTTCGGCGATGCGTTGATCTGGGTCGCAAAGAATGTATTGCCAACGGCCGTCGCCGGAGCACTTTCGGCCGTAACTGGCACCATTGGCAGTAAGTTTGTGGTGTCACTGATCACTGAACTCAACGATAAGAATGAGCTTTCCAGCGCATTAGTCAGCGAACTGACGAAGAAATTTGGCAGTAAAGCCGGCGACAAAGTCTTGTTCAACGGTGCGGTCAGTGAAGACGATGTAAAACCAGGAAGTCTCAAGATTAAGGGCGAAGGAAAATGGCGAAACGACGATAGGCGCGGTCAATACGAGGTATATCTAAATTTGTCTGAGTTTACAGTCTAGCGATCATTCGCTTTGTTGGCGGGATGGTTCAGCCGAAAGATCATCGGGCCACCATCTCGCAAACCTTATCCATTCTTGAGGTGCACCATGAAGACAACAGAAAAAAGGATCCAGCCAAATGATCAGCCAGTTCACATAGCCGATGTTCTTAAAAGTGAATATGACCAGATGGCGTGCGTCGAACGCTCGACGAGCGACAATGCGAGCGAGAATACTCTGAGTTCGACTTTGAAAGCTCTCTATGACGCGAGGCTGAGTGCTCTTTGCTTGTCTGGCGGTGGAATTCGAAGTGCGACTTTTGCCCTCGGAATTATTCAGACATTAGCACGACATAGGCTTCTATCTAAGATCGACTACCTTTCGACCGTATCTGGCGGAGGCTATATTGGCTCGTGGCTCTCGGCCTGGATCCGAACCGAACAAGTAAACGCGTTTGAACGTGCAGCCGTCAGTGTTATCGAAGACGGGATCTCGAATGCAGAAGCGGTCGCGAAACACTTTTCATGGAACGGCCGAGAGGAGAATAGCTATAGTTTCTTGAAATATCAAGAACACAAGTACGGTATGACGCCGGAACTAAGGCGAAAGGCAGATAAGAGCCAGGATGCAAAGGTTTCGAGTTATGAGTTAAAGGGTGAACTGCACGAAACTATCGAGCCCAACGTAAGATTACCCATTTCTGAAGTCGTTGAACTCGATGAAAAGAGTGTGCCGGCGCTGCAGTCCGAGGATGTACCAACCGGAATCTCGGATCCGCCGGCACGCACACACTTTGCTGACTCGGTGGAGCCCAGTCTGTTGATCCGCGAGGTTGATGCAAAGGTCAACGAACTGATCGCTGAATTCTCGGTGGATAAGACAGTCCGCGACTACGGAATAAAGTCGGTCGAAGCCAAACTTGGGACGAAACCTTCGAAATCAGACGACTCAATAAATCCCGAACCTGCGCCAGTTCAACATCTTCGACAGTACTCCAATTACATGACGCCGAACGTCGGTTTTGCGTCGGCCGATTCATGGGCTTTTGTCGGTTTATATCTCAGAAATCTGTTCGCGAACTGGATGATTTTCATGCCGGTGCTTATCGCCCTTCTTTTAGTTCCGAGACTGCTTTTTTCATTGTTACGCGAATCAAGCGAGCTAATCTCGACGGTGTGTAATTCGATCAGTATGACGAGCAGTGAGATGCACAATTCAGTTTTCTTTGCTGTCGGAAGTGCGATATTGGTCACTGGAATTTTTCTCGTTATCTGGTCGATCCGGTTCGTACTCGAAAATCTACCTAGCAAGAATCTGAGAAGACGGAAGAAAGCCGGTGCGAACGACGCGAACGTCTTGGTCAATTGTGTGTTACCAATATCCGTATCGGGTTTTATATTAACAACCCTGTGGTGGGGAGCAGGATTTCACTATTCAGAGTCCATTCCCGATAACTTACTACGTGGCGTTTGGACGCCGCGTCCCGTTTACTATGTAGCAATATCACTGGCCACATACTTTATCGCATTTCTGTTTTTTTCGATATCGAGGCTTTTCCGTTCAGTATCTTTGGATCTAAATCCAGGAGCCATGTTCGCAGGTCTGGTTTCTGCGATAACTGGCGGGCTGTTGTTATGGTTCTGTTCCTTTTATTGGGGCATAGACCGAGATCACTCACTCGTGTTCCTTGTGTTTGCGACACCTGCCTTTATCGTTTCTTTCCTTATACAGACTACGGTTTTTGTCATGTTCTCAAGCAAAACGACGCCCGACGCTGATCGCGAATGGTATGCAAGACTAGGGGGTTGGCTACTCGTGGCTGCTTGCGGATGGATAGTTGTAAATGTCCTGGTGCTATTCGGTGTCGAAATAACTCAATGGTTGTACAACACAATTAGAGACTATTTCATGGGCGATGTTGTCTCTTGGCCCGCATGGCTTGGCGCTCTAGTGACACCAATTGTGACGGCGCTCACGGCAGCGACCGCGCTCGCGGGTGGTTTTTCGTCCGCGACATCGGCGATAAGCTCCCGTTTAGGAACAGGACGAGCAAAATCGTTCCAAATCGTTGTTCAGGTCACGTCCATTCTTTCTGTACTGGTTTTGCTTATTACTTTGAGTTACCTAAGTGCCGTGGTGCTATCAAAGACCGCCTCTTTCTTGTACGATTATGAATTTTTCCGATCTATCCCTTTTCTAGTTTCCTGGTACGTTCCCGAGTATAGAGGATTGCGCCATATTGATACATTCACGAAAATGTCGACATTCTATTTACTCGCATGGTTCGTCGTGTTAACACTGTTTGGGATTCTAGTTTCTTGCGTTGTGAATGTAAACACCTTTTCGTTACACAGCGCCTATCGTGATCGCCTCGTGAGAGCTTACCTCGGTGCTTCAAACGCATATCGACATGCCGATGAATTTACTGGCTTCTGTGAAAAAGACAATCGACAGATGCATCGGCTCCGGTTTCAACGTCCGTTGCACATAATCAATGCAACATTGAATCTGATAAACGGCACTAATCTCGCATGGCAGAATCGTAAGGCCGCCTCATTTACTCTTTCGCCACTATTCTGCGGCAACTGGAGCTTCGGATTTCGACGAACAAATGAATACAGTACGATACCCAATCGCGACGGCTGTAAACATCTTCGCTACTGCAATAGGAGCCACGATCGATGCAAAACGCTCGATGAATGTTCAAAAACAAAATCATTGCGACTAGGTACAGCCATGGCTATTTCTGGCGCAGCTGCAAATCCGAATATGGGACATTATTCATCCCCCGTGGTGACGTTCCTACTGGGTATCTTCAACGTCAGGCTTGGATGGTGGTTAGGCAATCCGGGAAATGCGGGCAACGGACTCGATTTCTGGCGTAGACTAAGTCCTGCAAAAAGCCGACGGTTCTACCAAAGGTCTAGTCCTGCGTTCGCCATGTTGCCACTAATTAACGAAGTATTGGGCAGGACGTCAGAAGACAAGCGCTATGTGAACGTCACAGACGGTGGTCATTTCGAGAATCTTGCGATCTATGAAATGGTCTTGCGCAGAAGTCGGCTGATAATTGTGAGTGACGCGGCAGCCGATGTAACGTTTAAGTTTAGCGAAATATCGAACGCGATTGAAAAGTGTCGAGTTGACCTTGGCGTTGAAATCAAGTTTCGCACGAAATTCAATATTCATTCGAGGAACGTGACGGAAGAGGTTCGCAAACACGGTCAACGATATGCGCTGGCAGATATCATTTATCCGGAACGAAACGGACATGGCCAGAGACGCCGAGGCTATCTGATTTATCTACGCCCGACTCTTTCCGGAAAGGAACCGATCGAGATCTCGCATTACGCGGACTCAAATGCAAGCTTTCCACATCAGTCGACCGGCGATCAGTTTTTTGACGAAGCTCAGTTTGAAGCTTACCGAGAGCTTGGAGCACTCACCATGGAAGAGGTGATTAGGGCGGACGATGTCAAGGACATATTGTCTCGCTTTATCTAGCGGTTTAGACTAACGCAATCCGCCGAATTGTTCGGTGCCGATGGTGCCGATGCCGTTTAGGCGGAATGAGAAGATGAAGCGGTTTTCCTGACGGGCTCCGAGGTTGAACCGGTAATATTGCAGCGAGAGCGAGCAGCAATCGTACGCATAGCCGACCGTGTAAAGTGATGAGATCAAGGGAGTTACGTTCGCTGCACGGCGGCTTTCGAAATCATAGAATAACGAGGCACCGCCGTACACGCCGCGATCACGATTGCCTATAAAGATCGACGGTGACCACTGTGCTCCTCGAAGAGTTCCGGCTTCTTTGCCTTCGGCGTTCGCGTATTGGAACAGCGACGGCATAAGCGTGACGGCACGCGTATAGTAGAAGGTTTGCGCAAGTTTCAGCAGCTTGGTGTCGTAAGCAACCGACGCGGACAACGCTCGCATACCATCGCCATTAACGCCTACGTCAATGCGTGCATTAACGTAAAGCGTCTTTTTCGGTTTGTAGGTCGCATCGATGTTCAATGGCGACCAGCGTCTCGGAACTCCGCCGAATGTATAAAAGCTCAGCGCCGTGATCGGTTCGATCTGATTTCTACGGCCAGGCGTCAATGCCCCGCCAAAATTCGGATCAAAGAAATACTTTCCGCGAACCGTGATCGTAAACAGCTCATACGGCTGGACGCTTAATCCTTCTTTTTCGCTCGGAGGTTTGTCTCGAAGCAGTTCCTGCGCCTCTGCGGTTACAGCTTCGCCATAGCGTCTGGTGTAGATCCGATTGGTGACGCCAAACTCGACTTCATTCGTGTTTGCGGTTGTATCGATATGATCAAATCTAATTATCCGTTCGAAATTATCGACGCCTTTGACTAGACGATAGGTCAAGAAAGGTTCGATGACGTGGCGAAACTTGAACTCCTTATTCTTACCGTAGAAGTTACGTGCAAGGGCCACCGGCCGAAGATCTAGCGAAAACTCGCCATATTTTCTTATGACATCACGCCCGACAACGCGTCTCATGTCGTCAAACGAATTCGAATAGTATGTGACGCGAGCCGATGCGCTCGCCGTAATGTTCAAGTACTTGGTGTTTATTGGCAGAGTAAGCTGAGGGTAAATATCGAATCGCTGTCCGAGAGCCGGCGTGACCGTCGGATTGCTGCCTGTTTGTTGAAAATAAAGGCCTCTATCGTCAACATCCTCGCGTCGGGAAACGCCTTCGAGACTGGTCTTAAACGAAAAGTATACAGGCTTGAGAAAGCTGATCATCGACGGCCGCTTTTCAAAATTGATACTCGGCAGATTGCTCGTCTTGATGCGAACGTTCGGTATCGATATCACCTGCGATCGCGCAAGCAGGTTCAGCGTATAGTTATTCCAGCTCTTGTTAATGAACGCCTGCGACACCTCGATCGGCGAGATGATCTGCTGAATTCCGTCAGTGAACACCTGTCGGAATGCAAGATTTGATGTGATCCTTACATCCGACGACGCCGTGAATCCATTAGGGAAAAAGTGAACACCTTGTGCGTAAACGGTCGAACCACCTTGGTCCGGATTGTCCGCACTGGCTCTCGGGCCGAATATCCGGTCCTTTACGGCATAAAACCCAAAATCAAAATACGATCGCGAATTTGCTCGCGTACGCACGTCAGCTCCGTAGCCGATACCTCGATTTGTGAAAATATCGCCCCTGATCGTAACATCTGCCGATTTGCCTAGGGTCTGAAAATAGGCTCCGGACAACTTAAAGCCCTTAAGCCCCGAGTACCCAAATGAAGGTGTCAGAAAACCTGATTGTCGATCGTCTTTTCGGATCGGGATAGACGCGTACGGCGACTGGATTAGGGCAATTCCCTTGACCTTGAACTTCGCGCCGCGTAATTTCACCTTGTCGTTGAGTGTGATCTTTGCCCTTTTTGCCGAAAAGCTCCACTTAGGAGTAGCTTCATCACATGCCGTGAACTCGGCATTTGTGACAACTATCTCATTCGGGCCAACCTTTTCGACCTTCTCGGCACGAAAATAGAGGATCGTGCCGTCATCTGTTTGGTTAGTAAAGCCGGTCGAGTCTTCGAACGTCCCATTTTTTGTCTTGTAATTCCAGATCGCGGTGACGCCCGTTATTCGCTGGTCGTCGCCTTGGTCAAAGATCACATTCCCGGTCGCGACCATCTTTGTCTCGGCTTCGTAGATAACGATCTTTTCAGCCTGCATCCGATAAATGCCATATCGTACGTCAACATTGCCCTCATGCGTGACAACACGCTTTCCGCTTTCACCGAACACACTTTGGCGGTCCGAATAAACGACAACCTCGCCGTCGCCGCCTTCCGGCTCGACAGTTTGCTTTTTCTTGGGCTTGGGAGCCGCAATGCGTTGTTCGGGTGAGATCGGATTGACGCTAGGGGTATCGGTGATCGGGTTCGCGACCTGTCGCTCGACGGGGTTCGACTGCTGTGCAGATACGGTTGCCGCGAGTGAAGCTAGCAGGATCACGATGTTCAGGGCAATAAACCGCATCATTTGAACGACTTCAGTTATTTGATGCTAACACGAACGCGAACCAACCTTAAATCCTTATGCTAGACTAGTTGACGTTATTCGAATATATGTCTGTTGCCCGCGTTTTAGTCGTAGAAGATGAGGAACTGATGCGTACGATCGTGCGCCAGATACTAACCGATGCCGGTTTCGAAGTATATAGTGCCGACAGTGCGGAAACGGCAATGAGCGTCATAGCGTTGAACGAGATAGATGTCGTCCTTACCGACATAAAGATGAGCGGGGCCGATGGCCTGCGTCTCCTCGAACAGATCAAAGATCACTCGCAGGAGATCGCCGTAATTGTGATGACGGCATTCTCGTCGGTCGATACGGCTGTAGATGCCCTGCGAAAAGGTGCATACGATTATATTACTAAGCCATTCGTCAACGAATATCTTGTGCAGGCAATACGAAATGCGGCTGAACGAAGCGATCTGACACGCCAGAACAGACGGCTCCGCAGTGAAGTCAAGAACCGTTACGAACTGTCTGAGATCATCGGTACGAGTGAGCAGATGCGCGAGCTCGTGCGAATGGTCAAGAAAGTTGCCGATACCACCGCAACCGTATTGATCAATGGCGAAACGGGCACCGGAAAGGAACTGATCGCTCGAGCTCTGCATTATATAAGCGGACGTTCGGGCATGCCGATTCTGGCAGTAAACTGCGGTGCGATAACTGAATCACTGCTCGAAAGCGAACTTTTTGGCCATGTAAAGGGAGCCTTCACAGGAGCAATGACCGACAACAAGGGCCTATTCAGGTCAGCAAATGGAGGAACACTCTTTCTCGATGAGATTGCCGAAATGCCTCTTCATTTGCAAGTAAAATTGCTTAGGGCATTGCAAGAAAAAGAGGTAACGCCTGTTGGCTCGGTCCATGCATATTCTACCGACGTTCGCATCATTGCGGCGACTAACAGGGATCTTGAGACGGAGGTTTCCGCGGGCCGGTTTCGTGAAGATCTCTTTTATAGATTGAACGTGATCCAACTAACGGTGCCTCCGCTCAGAGAACGGCGGGACGACATACCGGTTTTGGCAAAACACTTTGCTAACGGCACCCCAATAGCGAGCGATGCGTTGAAAACGCTGTCGGCGTACGATTGGCCCGGCAACGTACGCGAACTCGAAAATTGTGTCGAACGTGCGAAAGTTCTGAGTTCCGGCTCGATCACGACGGATGACCTGCCGCCTTCGTTGACGCTCTCTGAACGCAGCTCAGGCATTTCCAGCGATACGCTTGAGGATGTCGAGCGTGCTCACATCACAAAGATCCTAAAACAGGTCAATGACGATAAGGCCGTAGCGGCAGCGATCTTGGGTATCGATCTCTCGACGCTATATCGCAAGATCAAGCGATATGGTTCGTGAAGCATCTCACTTCGCGGTCGCATTCAAGATAAAGTAGTCCGTGTTGTCGATCCGAACTAAAGTGCCTTCGGTGAAGGGCGGCAGCAGGAAGCTATTCGCGGCATAAGAGGAACCCGCCAGACGGTCATCACCGGTCATATCTGCCTGTGCGATCAATTCCGGCGGAAACCACGTTTCGGAGGTCACATCAACCCGAGTTGCAGGCCTTATCTTTTCGGCCTCTGCTACAACTTTGGCAGAATTTTCCGGCGTAAACCTCATTATCGCGATCAGGCTCTTTCCGTCTGCTACCTCTTTCCAGACAAGCTCTTCAGTTTCAAAAGGTACGTTTACACGAAGCCCAAGCTCCTCAACGTCATTTCTAACGGCATTTGCGTTTGACGTCTGACTTTTGTTCGAATTGCCTCCCGAAGCATTGCTGTTAGTCATCGAACTTGAACCGCACGCCGACAACAACGCGGCTATCGAAACAACAAATATCAGTTCACGCAAACGGAGCATTCGGCAATTGTATTCAACCTTGGCGCTAATTGCCAATCTTGCACGCATGCCTTTGTTGCAGACCGGTCTTCACAAGCATAAAATGGTGATTACTTTTGCTGATAGGCTCATAAGGAAATGGAAACACAAACTTCATTGGAAACGAACGCCGAGATGGAACGCTGGGAACAACAAACTCTCTGGCCTGTGCTGGAACGAACCCCCGAACGCAAGCCCTCATTCGAAGGTGTCTCGCTCGAGCCCGTCGAACGTCTTTACACTGACGCAGACTCCGACGGCATCGACGTTGGCTTTCCCGGCGAATATCCATATAGGCGCGGCATTCATCCGACGGGCTATCGCGGGAAGCTCTGGACGATGCGGCAATTTGCGGGATTCTCGTCGCCTGAGAACACTAACGCGCGTTTCAAGTTTCTGATGGAACAGGGCCAAACTGGCCTGTCGGTCGCATATGATCTGCCGGCCCTCATGGGGCTCGATGCCGATTCCCCACTCAGCGAAGGCGAGGTTGGGAAATGCGGTGTTGCTGTTTCATCGCTCGCTGATTTCGAGGTGCTTTTCGACGGCATTCCGCTCGATGGCGTCACTGTATCGCAGACCATTAACGCACCTGCACCGATCTTTCTTGCGATGTATCTCGTCGTCGCAGAAAAGCAAAAGGCTGATTTTTCAAAGATCTCCGGTACGCTGCAAAACGACATTCTCAAAGAATACATCGCCCAGAAAGAGTGGATCTACCCGATCAAACCGGCGATGAAACTCGTCATCGATACGTTTGAATATACGACCAAGTACGTCCCGAAATACAATCCGATCTCGATCTCGGGCTATCACATCCGCGAAGCCGGAGCGACGGCTCTGCAGGAACTAGCGTTCACGTTGCGAGATGGCGTCGAGTATGTCCAATATGGTGTCGATCGCGGGATGGACGTTGACGAATTCGTGCCGCGGCTCTCGTTCTTCTTCAATGCTCACAACGATTTCTTCGAAGAGATCGCCAAATATCGAGCCGCTCGCGTCATCTGGGCGAAGACGATGAAAGAGCGTTTCGGTGCGAAAAACCCACGAACAATGCAGCTGCGTTTTCATACGCAGACGGCGGGCGTTTCGCTTACGGTTCAGCAGCCTTTGAACAACATCGCACGCGTTGCCATACAGGCTCTCGCAGGCGTTCTCGGCGGCACACAGTCGCTTCACACCGATAGCTATGACGAAGCTCTGGCATTGCCGACCGACGAGGCCGCATTGATCGCTCTCCGTACACAGCAGATCATTGCCGAGGAAACCGGCGTCGTTAATACCGTCGACCCGCTCGGCGGCAGCTATTACGTCGAATCGCTCACGCAGAAGATGATCGACGGCTGTTTCGATTATTTCGACAAGATCGACGGTTTCGGCGGCATGGTCGAAGCGGTCGAGGCAGGTTTCCCTCAACGCGAGATCCAAGAATCAGCGTATCAATATCAAAAAGCCGTCGAGCGAGGCGAACAGGTCATCGTCGGCGTGAACAAATACGCTATGGAGAACGAGGTCCACAAGACCGACATTCTTCAGATCGACGAAACCGTCCGCGACCACCAACTCGAACGCCTAGCTCACGTAAAATCGAGCCGTGATAACGGTGCCGTGTCTATCGCCTTAGACAAACTAATGGCCGCCGCAACATCGAACGAGAACACAATGCCCTCGATCATCGAGGCCGTCGCAGCATATGCCACTGTCGAAGAGATCTGCGTCGCGTTGCGCGATGTTTATGGCATTTACGAGGAACCGGCGTTTTGATGCACTCTCTCCAATCGCGTCCTATTCAATTGGTGATCGCATTTGCTTGTGCTGTGATGTTCACGGCTTGCTACGATACACGTGGTTCTTCCAACATCATGATCAAGATGGGGCCAGACGTGTCTGCAGATATCGTGTACCTTTTCAAGGAAAATGTAAGTTGGGATGAAATT
>JAEUQI010000072.1 GCA_016789145.1 Blastocatellia bacterium
GGTCATTCCGGGACGTGCGATGCTGAAAATTATGTCTTGGAGTTTGTTAGTATTCGCGAGTGCGGCTTTGAGACCAGCCGGAGCGTCGCGTTCGCCGGGCTTTAGAATGTAGGCGTGCTTTTGCCAATCGGTTGAGAGGCCCATGTAGTTAAGACCAAAATCGACGTGTATGACGTCGCCGCGTTTGATGACGTCGGATTCCTTGGCTGTGCTCAGGAATTGGCCGGTCATCGAGGTCGCGTCCGCTTGTCGCTGGATCCGAAGATCGGCCTGAAACCAAGTGTCGAGCCCAAGCTTGTTGACCTGCTGCATCATCCACCAACGAACATCGCCGGCGGTCGTTTTGCCTGGAACAATGACCTCGTTCGAGAATGCACGACGCGTAATTACATCGGTCGCGAGAACGGCGGTTCGGTAATGTTCGAGTTCTTCAGGGATTCGTGTGTCTAGAAACTCAGTCAAGAATTTAGCGGACGAGACGAATTTCTTCTCGTTCTCTGGTCCAAGGGCCTGAGCCAAAAACTGATAAGCATCATAGCTCAAACCGGACTGCTGACCGCGTTCGCCGCCGTAGTTTATAGCGATATTCTTTGGGTTGCGGCCATCGACAAGCTTTCGCAATTCTTCCGCGGTCTTGTCACGCGGCGGAAGCAACACGCGATAGTGATTGCGAATTCGCTCTTCGTCGTAACGAGTGATCGCGACGCGTTCAATTCGCTCGCCTTGGTCAATAAAGATGAAAAAGTCGCGTCGACCGACGATCGGTATCGGCGGTGTGATATATGACGTCACAGGGTCGCTCTTGAATTCTTCGTTCACCACGATCCACATCTCTATGCCGTGGCGTTTCATCATCGGCAAAAGCACCGTCCCGAGACGTTTTCGCAGCCATTGTTCTCGAACGTCCATTTGCTCACGCTGCGTAAGCAATTTGGGCATCGCGGGAATCGGCTCATTCGATTGGTTCTGCGCAAAGGAAAAGGACTGAAATAAGAGTATGGCAAGCGTAAAAATTAGCAATTTTCGCGACATATATAAGATGTTTAGCTGAACGCGATTTAGCGTTAAATTCGGGCAAATGGTAATATACTCTTTTGAGTTTTCGAACCAGATTTTAACATACAAGGCCGTGAGCCAAGGATAAATACACACGTGATCGAACTACAATTGACCGAAGACCACATTGCACTGCAAAAGACCGTCCGCGAATTCTGCGCCGGCGAAGTCGCACCTTATATCAAGGAATGGGACGAGAAGGCTCATTTCGAACGCAGCGTTTTTGATAAGATGGCAGACCTTGGGCTGCTCGGCGTCTGCATTCCTGAGCAATACGGCGGCGCAGGTTTTGACTATATCTCGCTTGGGCTTGTGTGCGAGGAGCTGGAGGCATGCGATACGTTTTTGCGTGTGGCTATGAGCGTTCATGTTGGTTTGAACAGCATGAGTTTGTTGAGCTGGGGCACTGAGGAGCAGAAGCAGAAGTATCTCGTTCCACAGGCAAAGGGCGAGAAACTCGCGACATTTGGCCTGACCGAGCCGAACGCCGGCAGCGACGTTGTTGGAATGAAGTCATATGCTCGACGCGACGGTGACGATTGGATATTGAACGGCGAAAAGATGTGGATCTCGCTCGGAGACGTTGCCGATCATTTCCTTTTCTTCTGCTGGACCGACGCTGAGAAGCAGAAAGTTCGCGATCATAGCGGTATTTCGTGTTTTATTGTTGAGCGATCGATGGCTGGATTCTCGTCGGGAACGTTGCACGGCAAACTTGGTATTCGTGCAGGAAATACGGGCTATTTCTCACTGCAGGACGTACGTGTGCCGCAGGCGAATATGCTTGGGCAAGAGGGCGAAGGCTTTAAGATCGCGATGTTCTCGCTCGAGAATGGTCGCTATACGGTCGCTGCGGGTGCGACCGGCGTTATACGTGCCAGCCGCGACGCTTCGGTTGCTTACGCGAATACACGCGAGGTTCAAGGCCAGCCGATCGCGAATTTCCAGCTTGTGAAACAAAAGATCGCCAATATGGAGGCCGATTACGAAATGTCGCACCTGCTGTGGCTCAAGTGCGGCTATCTCAAAAATATTGGTGCTCCGTCGGCAAAGGCTGCCTCGATGGCGAAATGGCAGGCGACCACTCGCTCCGAGACCGCTGCGTCGATGGCGATCGAGATCCACGGTGCGAATGGCTACACGAACGATTATCCCGTCGAGCGTTATCTACGAAATTGCAAAGCCGCCGTCATTTACGAAGGAACCCGCGATATTCACACGCTGATGCAGGCAGATTGGGCTCTTGGTCTCAAGAAAGAAAAGACTGCACGCGTCGTGCTTCCACCTTACGCCTCGGCAGCTGGCGCGTAGGAACTTGGTCATCATTTGTGAACGGCCACTCGGCGTGAGTTGAGTGGCCGGTCTTTTTTTTGAAGAAAAAGTTTCGTGACCGATTTGGTCAAAACACTTGTTTCAAAGAATTGTGGTACGTACCACAAATGAAACGCCGTATTTCGCCTAAAAAGCGCGTGTTTTCGGCGTTTTGGTCGGAAAAATCGGCTATCAGTCTTGTAAAAACGGGCTAACTGATGCAAGCAGAACGCCCGTTAGTTCGACAAAAACACCCTGACTGATCGAATATTTTTGCTTGCCCAATTTTGTATCAATCATCGTCAAACTAGTTCATATGTGTTCACACCATGTTCATTCTCTCTACTTTGAGATGACATAACTGGATACATACTGACGAAGCTTAGGACGATTGTTCTTTAGAAATTCCGGATGATCTGCCGCAATGCCTTTGTTGGCCCGTGCCAGCAATATGAAGGCTTCGAGAAGCCCTTCGGCATCCATTTTGCCTAACATCTGCAGCTGCGGGTTTGCGGCTTTCGATTGTTCCGAGGCCTTGATCACGGCACGGAGAGCTTCAGCTTCCTCGAGTACGCTGTGCCGATACTCAGATTCTTTCGGAAACGCCTTGGCAAACTTATCCTTTCGCCACGATTCCCGAATAGCAATATAGGCAAGCCAC
Organism: Blastocatellia bacterium; assembly: GCA_016789145.1. Classification (GTDB taxonomy): domain Bacteria; phylum Acidobacteriota; class Blastocatellia; order Pyrinomonadales; family Pyrinomonadaceae; genus OLB17. The sequence goes on from JAEUQI010000072.1 coordinate 3,029, forward strand.
GGCGCCATTGCGGTATCCGTGGCGTCAATCGTCGCTGCGGTTTTCACCTTTCCATTCGGGTCAAAGCTGATCTCCGGAATGTCCAACTTGGGGTGGCCCAACTTCGCCCCGGTAATATCTGCCCATTGACTAAGGCCTCGCCTGGACATATTGCTGTATGGCTCAGTAATAAAAGCTTCGATGTACCGTTCACGGGCGATGTCAAACTTCTCCTGCTTCATAAAAGGCGTAGCCGAATATCGGTAAGCCGTCTCACGGTTCGGGTCGATCTCGATAGCCTTTTGATACCACTTTTCGGCGCTATCCCAAATGCGCCGTGCCGTGTACGAGTCGCCACTACTGAGAGCTGCCTGATAGATCTTAGGGTCGAGGGCGAGAGCCTTTTCAAAATTCTTCGCCGCCTCTTCGTATTTGGACTGAGCGAAATAGGATTCGCCCTCCACCATCAACCTCTCCGCTTCCTTGTTTGCGGAATAGGTCTGCGATGTCTGCGACGGGACTGATTTACCGCTGAGTATTGCGATGAAAGCGTCGGTCTGAGGATCCTTTGACCCGAGTTCCTTTGCCTTTATGAACTCTTCGAGAGCCTTTGCAGATAATTTCTTGGCTTCCTCTGTGTCGCTGATCTGCTTTGATTTACCGATCAAACACATGGCGTATGCAAAGCGGACCTCCGGCAATTCAGGGGCTGACTCGACCAAGATCTGCATATAGGGAAGCGCCTCGGCGTACCTCTGCTGCTGATACAGCGTGAGAGCCTTTACGATTATTTCCTTTGCCTTTTCGTCATCGCTTTGAGCTTTTAGTGTGTATGATGTCGAGAACAAAAGGACGACGCATAGAAGGGTTCGAAGTGCGGGGGATAAGCTTTTCATGTCTGCCATTATCTATGAATACCGTCCCAGCGCCAAGAAAAAAGTGCTGCCGCTGAAAAAAAAGATCGCGACACAAGCGGATCACCGTTGATAGTCGGAAAAGGGAACACACTAGTTTGCCGTCTGTTCTTTTGAGCAAACACAGAGGCCCGCGAAACAGACCGCTTGCTTCCGTTCCGGTCGGCGGCGGTTGTGCAGGCGAGTTTTAGGGCGGCGGAATTTGAGAATTTGGCATCTATTGGTCGTATAATTCTAGGTCTTCTGTGCGAAGGCTATTTTGATGGTTTACGGGATCGGGGAAATCGTGTTTTGGGTGGCTATGGGAGCGTTGGCGTATGTTTACGTTGGCTATCCGGTTTTGGTGTTTGCCGCGTCGAAGCTGTTTCCAAAAAAGGTCGTTCGCAGCGACATTGAGCCGACTGTAACTGTATTGATCACAGCATTTAACGAGGAAGCGTCGATCGAACGGAAGATCGAGAACACGCTTGCTCTAGAATATCCGAATGAAAAATTAGAGATACTTGTAGCGTCTGATGGCTCGACCGATTCGACCGACGAGATCGTTCGCGGATTTGCGTCAAGAGGCGTGAAGTTGTTTCGGCAGGAGGGCCGCGTCGGTAAGACCGAGACGCAGAACAATGCCGTCAAGCGTGCGACCGGCGAGATCATCCTGTTTAGCGATGCGACGACGCATTATGAGGCAGACGTGCTACGAAAGGTGCTGCCCGCTTTTGCAGACGAGACCGTTGGTTGTGTCGCCGGCCGTTTGGTTTACGTGGACGGCGTTGGTACGGGCGTCGGGAGCGGTGCGAAAGGCTATTGGAACTACGAAACGTTCATAAAACAATCCGAAAGTGACACTTGCTCATTGATCGGAGCGTCGGGCTGTTTGTACGCCGTCAGACGTGGAGCCTATCGCGATATGTATCGTGAGGCGTGTTCGGATTTTCTGATCTGTACGGTGCTTTATCGGCAGGGTCTTCGAAGCGTGTTCGAGCCGTCTGCCGTGTGTTTCGAGGACACGAACAGTAAAACGCACGACGAAATGCGTATGCGCGTTCGCGTTATCACTCAAACGTACACCGATCTGTGGCGAAACGCTGATATGCTGAATCCGTTCAAAAGCGGTTTCTACGCTGTGCAATTGCTCTCGCATAAGGTCTTGCGGTACGCCGTTCCGATAATGCTTGCAGGTGCTTTTGCATCGAGCGCGGCGCTGGCATTTGGGTCGCAATTTTTTTCTATCATATTGACGCTGCAAGTGTTATTCTATTTGGGAGCTTTGAGCGGCTGGATGCTCGAACGCCTCGGCCTAAGAGCTCATCTGCTCGTCATTCCACTCTATTTCGTGCTTGCGAATCTCGCGTCTGTAATAGCGTTTTACCGATTTGTTCGGGGCGAACGCTTTGCAACATGGGAGCCGATACGCGAGACGCGTTGACCTCAAATGGATTCGTCCGATAGTTACAATTTTGGTATGCAGGTCTCGACCGGACGCAACGTTTTTTCGTGGCGGCCTAAGGTGAGCGTCATAATTCCTGCATACAATGTCGCGCCATATATCAGCGAGACTCTGGATTCGGTGGCGGCACAAAAGTTTCGCGACTTTGAGGTGATAGTCGTAAATGACGGCTCGCCCGACACGGTCGCACTCGAGCGTGCGATCCGGCCGCATCGCGAGAATATTATCTACATAAAGCAAGCCAATCTGGGTGCCGGAGTGGCTCGGAATACAGGCATCAAGCATGCTCGGGGCGAAGTGATCGCATTTTTGGACGGCGATGACATTTGGCTACCAGAGTTCTTGGCATCCCAAGTTGCGTTTCTCGGCCGCGGCTACGATATGGTCTATTGCGACGCTCAGCAGTTCGGTATCCGCAGCGTGCTTAGGCGTACGTTTATGGAATCGGCTCCGTCGTCCGGCGAGGTCACTGCGGCGTCTTTGCTTGATCTCAAGTGCAACGTGATCACGAGTGGCACGGTTGCTACCAAGTCTGCCATTATGGGCGCCGGTGGTTTCGAGAATTTCCGAACGGCGTCTGAGGACTTTCATTTGTGGGTTCGAATGGCGAAAATCGGAGCACGAATTGGCTACCAAGAAAAAGTACTCTTAAAGTACCGTGTGCATCTCGAAAGTCTTTCCGGTGATTCGATCAATCGGGTCCAGCGAGGTATCGACGTATTCCGGCGCCTGCGTGACTCGGTCGGGCTTAGCGCGGAAGAGACGGAAATACTCGATCGAAGGCTCGCATCGTTCGAAGCTGACCTCTACGTCGAACGCGGAAAATCATTTTTGATCAAAGAAGAATTTAGGGATGCCTACGAATCGTTCTCACAGGCGAATCGTTATCGCAGATCACTTAAGCTTTCGCTGGTTTCACTTGCGGCACGTTTCTTTCCGCGGCTGCTTCTACAACACTTTCGTTCACATCGCGCCGATGATCTCGATCTGGTTTCTAGAGCAAGTGAACGACGTGCGGTCTCCTCGGGTTAACTGTCCGCGCTTTTTAAAATTCTTTGCTGAAATTCGTCAATAATTACGCCTTTTTTAGGCTGTGCGTGTCGTGTTGTGCCCCAACCGAACCACAGCCTACTAGAGGGTGCCATGTCTGTTGGATGCACTGACAAAGTAGTTTACCTTGCCCGAAACCGAGCCTTTTCAAGACGGTCTATCGGTATTTTTGTGCAAGATCGCGGTGTCCGAAATAGATGAACACGCAGGAGAAAAAGCAGTCACTTAAGGCTCAAAGCATCTGGCTACTAATGGCTAAGGTTGTCGGCTTTGGCCTCAGCTTTATGCTGCCGCTGCTGATCGTTCGAAACCTGACGCAGACAGAGGTCGGCCATTACCGCGAGGCATTCCAAGTTATCGCAAACGCCGTCATCATCCTGCCGGTCGGGTTTTCGATGAGTGCCTACTACTTTCTGGCACGCGACAGGGAACGCAGGCCGGCGGCGATCTTTAACATTCTCCTGTTCAATTTCGTTGTAGGCGGATTGGCATGCCTTGTTCTTTTCCTCTTCCCACAATTGATCGGGAACATTTTTCGAAGCCCGGAGCTAACGCAATTGGCTCCGTATATTGGCGTCGTTATCTGGATCTGGATCTTCTCGACGTTTCTCGAAACCGTCGCTATCGCGAATCAAGAAGCAAAAACGGCGACGCTGTTCATCATCCTCGCACAGCTTACAAAAACGCTCTTGATGGGCGGTGCGGTGCTTATCTTCGCAACCGTCGAATCGTTCATTTATGCGGCGATGATCCAGGGCGTGATACAGACGTTCGTATTGTTCGTCTATCTGAGGTCCAGATTTCCCGGCTTTTGGCGATCGTTCGACCTTGAATTCTTTTGGGAGCAAATGCGGTACGCGGTGCCGTTCGGTGTTGCAGGGATATTGTGGATGGCACAGATGGACATTCACAACTATTTTGCTGGCCACCGTTTTTCGTCGGCAGAGTTTGCGATCTATGCGTACGGCTGTTTTGAAGTGCCGCTCATTGCAATGCTCAGCGAATCCGTAACATCGGTTCTCATCCCGCGAATGAACGAGCTGCATCAGCAGGGCAAGCAAGAGGAAATGGTCAGCCTGACGATAAGAGCGATGCAAAAGCTCTCATTCTTCTACTTTCCGATCTACGTTTTTTTGTTGATCACCGCTCAAACGTTCATCATTACGCTGTTTACGAAGAATTTTGAGGCAAGTGCGGCGGTATTCGTGATCAACATCACGCTCCTGCCATTCAGCATACTGATCACAGATCCGATGATCCGGTCGTTCAAGGAACTCGGTAGAAAGTTCCTCATCGCAAGAGTGCTGATCCTTGCGTCGGTCGTTGGCATTTATTTCACATTCCTTCCTCAGCTGGGAATGACGCAGATTATCGGGATCGCGGTCGCAGCGATCATCTTAGAAAAGTTTGTCGCCGAAGCAATGGTGATCTCGAAGCTCAGGATCCGTCTGAGCCAACTGACGCAGCTAAAGGTGATAGCCAAAACGGCGATCGCTGCTGCAATTGCGGGAGTTGTCACATATTTCGCCTATTGGGAGGTCAAGGACTATTTGCTCTCGGCTGGAGAACATTTCGCATCGGATGTTCTGCATTCGAATCAGCTCGGTGTCCTTAATTTTGTTGGCGGCGCATTCGTATTGTCGATCTCTGGGTTGGTTTATGGAAGTGTCTATATTTCAACGGCTCTTCTGATGGGCCTGATCGAAGACGAGGAAAAGGACATGGTCCGACGAGTCGTCAGCAAGTTCATCCCAAGCCTGAAGACAACAAAGAACGCATCCGAAGGAGGCCGGCCATGACACAGAGAGCCTCCATATTAAGCAAACTGCCGACGAACCTGCCATGGATCGCACGATATCCTTTTTCGCGAATGAGGTCATATCTTGAAATGACTGCGTTCGAGAAAAAACAAGTTGTCATTACTATAGCCGATCATTTTGAGCCGGCATGGAAGAAAGGCGGATTCCTTGACAAAAAAGGCCAGATCGAGCAATTGCGAAAATTCCATGCGATGGCACGAGAAACAGGCAATTCTGTTTACGACGCCGATGGCACCAAATTCCGGCACACGAATTTTTATCCGGCGGAACAATATGATCCGGACGTGTTAGACATCATGGCTGAAATGCAAGCCGAAGGACTTGGCGAAACCGAGGTCCATCTGCATCACGGTGATCCTGGCACTGACAATTCCGAGTACCTGCGCAATGTTCTGAGCGAGTTTCGCGATACGCTCGCAGAACGGCACGGATTGCTATCGCGCACAGATCACAGCCCTGAGCCGAAGTATGCCTTCGTTCACGGTAATTTGGCACTTGGAAATTCATGCAACGGCCAACATTGCGGTGTCGATAATGAATTCGAGATCTTGCGTGACACAGGCTGCTACATGGACATGACTTTGCCGTCAGCTCCGGATGCTTCGCAAGTGCCGATGCTGAATATGCTCTACGAAGCGACCGGCGACCTGAGCCGTTCGATTCCGCACCGTGTTGGAAAGCGATTCGAAGTTGGTTCGTCGATACCAAACTCGCCGCTTATTATGACCGGTCCGCTGGTCTTCTATTTTCCGAAACGCTTTGGCGGGTTGCCGCTGCCGCGGCTCGATGACGGTGTGCTTGCGGCAAATCAGCCGTATTCAATGTCTCGTTTCGACCGCTGGATGTCTGCCAACGTGACCGTTGCCGGACGCAGCGACGTCATTTTCGTGAAGCTCTATTGCCACGGCTTCTTTGATTTTGACCAGTCGCACTCGATAGGTGAAGAAGCCGCAAGATTCTTTGGCGAGGTCGTTGAATGCGGAGCGAAGACCGGGAAGTTTTCGGTGCATTTCGCATCGGCACGTGAGGCATACAACATCGCAATGGCGATATCAGAAAATAGAAAAGGCGGCGTCGATCAGTACAGAAATTATCTGTTAAAGCCAATAATGTCGAGCTAGAATGAATATGATGAGTACAAGTCCGATCTCAAAGCCGATCAAGGTGCTTCGTAAGATCCGCGGCCGCAGCGTCGGCGAACTGATATCGCGCGGCGGTCAAGCCGTGTCGGCGTATTCAGACCAGATCGGCCTTGGCACGAAGCTGCCGACTGATGACGAGTTTAAGAAACTCGTCGATGCCGCGCAGTTTGGCCGTTCGCCGATCATAGGTGAGAGCCTTTGGCAGAAATTCTATAAGAATGCGGACGATCAGTTTTTCAGATCATTCGTCGGCGATACGGCGGCGAACTTCCGCTCTGCAGTTGAAGAAAGTGTCTGTGCGAAATTTGTCGCAAAGGCCGAACTCATCGCCGAGGGCCGCATTGATCTCCTCGCGTACAAAGACCTATTCGTTGGAACCGAGGTCGATTGGCATCTTGAGCCGGTGTCCGGCCATCGTTCGCCTCCGTTGCATTGGCGGCAGTTTGACGAGCTGGACTCGACAGACACGGGCGACAAGAAGATCGTTTGGGAATTGAACCGACACCAGCATCTTTTCACGCTCGGCGTCGCGTATCTGCTGACCAATAACAAAAAATACGCACAGGTTTTTGCGGAACACGTAGAATCGTGGATCGAGCAGAATCCGTGTGGCTATGGCGTGAATTGGGTCAGCAGCCTCGAGGTCTCTTTCCGTGCGATGTCTTGGGTTTGGGCGATGCAGTTCTTTCGTCATTCGGACGCATTGACCGTCGATCTGTTCAAGAAGATGCTCAAGGTCCTGCATCAGCACGGGCGTCATATCGAGCGCTATTTATCGAAGTATTACAGCCCGAACACGCACCTGACCGGCGAGGCTCTTGGTCTTTACTATCTAGGAACGCAGATGCCGTTCATGTCGCGTGCACGTCATTGGCGAAAGCTTGGCGAGGACATTTTGCTTTCAGAAGCCACGCGGCAGATCTATGTGGATGGTATTTATTTCGAGCAAAGTACTTGGTATCACCGCTACACGGTCGATTTCTATTCGCATTACCTAACGTTGCGAAGCCTGCAAAAGAAGCAGGAATACGATAAGCGGCTGGCCGAGGTTGACGAGCGATTTGCTGCGGCTCTTGAGGCGATGATGTACTTCACGCGGCCCGACGGAACGATGCCGATGATAGGCGACGATGATGGCGGTCGTGCGTTGCCGCTCACATTTGATAAACCGAATGACCATCGCGGCTCGCTTGCGATCGGGTCCGCGGTCACGGGCAACGGCAATCTCAAGTACGTCGCCGGTGAAAAGGTAAACGAGATCTTTTGGCTGCTTGGCAACGCCGGAGTTGATTACTATCGTGGCCTGGATGCCCTCGAACCTACGGCTCCGTCTCGGGCATTTCGCGATGGCGGCTATATGGTAATGCGCGACGGTTGGGACGCGACCGACAACTTTCTGCTGGTGGATTGCGGCGAAGTCGGAGCCATGTCCGGGGCCCACGGCCACGCAGATGCACTTGCGATCGAGGCCGCGGTGCTGGGCAAAACAACGCTGATCGATCCGGGGACTTTTTCGTATCACGAATCACGGGAGATGCGTGACCTGTTTCGAGAAACAGCCGCGCACAATACGATCACCATCGACGATCTTTCATCCAGCCAACCAGGCGGCGTGTTTAGTTGGCGAGAGTGCTCCGAAGTGAGTTGGCACAAAGACATTAGCGAACCGCGCTTCGACTATTTTTCAGGGTCCGTAACCGGCTTTTCTGCGATCGAGACCGGTGCGACTCACAAACGCGAGATCCTGTTCCTGCGTGGCGATTACGTTATCGTTCGCGACGAGGTCGAGACTCGTGGAAATCATGCATACGAGCTGAATTTTCACTACAACGTCGGCGTTTCGGCGGCAACTTCGCCTGAATCAACCTTCGTCGGCGATAACGATCATAGGCTCTTTGTATTTGCCGATGGCGGTCGCTGGCAGCAGAACGAGAGTTGGGTCTCAACGGAATATGGCCGCAAGACTAACGCTCCGCTACTGCGTTACACGACGGCTGGACATGGCAAGCAAGAGTTCTTTACGTTCATTCTTTCGACAGGGCGTGGCGGCCCGAAAGTTTCAGTCGAAGAGATCGAGATACCGAACGGCCGAGCATTTATCATTGACCATGGCGAGTATCACGATATATTCGTCGCGGGCGATGGCGAACTTGTGAAGACGGAGCTATTCGACACGAACTTTAAGTTTAGCTGGGCAAGGATACCTAAGGGTGATGCCAAGCCTGAAGAATACGTCCTGATCAGCGGCAATAGTTTCGTGATCGACGGAGAAGATACATTTGAGGGTGACGAAGATCACGCGTCTGCGACGATCCGACGCTTGGGGCGCGAGTTGTACATTAGCTCAGACGGCGTTCGCGGTATAGTATCGGCCTGAGGCAAAAGACGTGGCGCGGCGAGTTTTACAACTGATAGGCAGCTTTCATAACGGCGGCAGCGAACGCCAGGCCGTGCAGCTTTCGCGTTTATTGATCGCCGACGGAACGTACGAGGTCTCGATCGCCGCAATGAACCGCCAGGGCGTGCTGCTCGATGAGGTCGGCAGCTTTTACGACGCCGATATCGCTGAATACAAGATCGATTCATTCTTTAGCGCGGGATTTCTCAAGCAAGCTCGCCGTTGTGCAAAGTATATAAACGACAATAAGATAGACGTTGTACACACCCACGATTTCTATACAAACGTGTTCGGAATGGCGGCGACATACTTCGCTCGCAACGGTAGATTCATCGCCTCAAAACGCGAAACCGGCGGTATGCGAACGGCGATGCAAGATCGTATTGAGGGATTCGCTTTCGGACGAGCTGACGCGATTGTTGCGAATTCGGCGACAGTACGTTCCTACCTCATTCAGCGGCTGGTTTCGGCCGACAAGGTTCAGTTGATCTATAACGGTCTCGATTCCGAACGTTTCGCGAAGAATGCAGTTCGTGTAAATGTCGTCACTCGATTAGGCTTGCCTGATCGAGCTGAAATCAAATTCGTCACTATCGTCGCAAATCTGCGGCACGACGTTAAGAACATACCGATGCTGCTTAGGGCCGCGGCACAAGTGAATGATGCCAATGTTCATTTCATCGTCGCCGGCGAAGGCGAGCTGCGATTGTCGCTCGAAGCCATGGCAGCCGAGATCGGTGTCGCTGATCGAGTTCATTTTATCGGTCGCTGTGACAATGTCGCAGAGCTGTTGGCGATCTCGTTCGCAGGCGTTTTGACATCGAAAGCCGAAGGATTCTCAAATTCACTTATCGAATACATGGCCGCCGGATTGCCCGTAGTTGCGACCAACGTAGGCGGTGCGGCTGAAGTGATCGAGGAGGGCGTGAACGGCTATCTAGTGGCTTCAGACGATGATAAGGCGCTTGCTGAACGGCTAACAGAATTAGCCAAAGATCCTTCGCTGGCCGCCAGGTTTGGCGAGAGAGGAAAGCAACGCGTATCGCAAGATTTCTCGCTCGACGCCCAATTGCGAAACACGATCAAACTTTACGACGAGGCACTCGCGAAATGAAACCAATGCACGTCGTACAATTAGGGCCGGTGCCACCGCCCGAGGGCGGAGTTAGCCGAAATATGGTCGCGATACGCGACGAGCTGGTCGCTCAAGGCCACCGCTGTACTCTGATCGCGACAACAAGTGGCGGCTCAGACGAAGACGGCGTCTTTCGGCCGCGAACGCCGACGGCATTACTAAAACTCCTCGCCACCCTCGATTTCGACATTTTGCACCTTCATATCGGCGGTGAAGTGACAAGTCGCGTACTTGGGCTAGCGTTGGCGGCATCGCAATTTGCTCGAGGGCGAAGCGTTTTGACGCTACATTCCGGCGCATTTCCGTTGTCCGCAACAGCCAAAAATGCGAAACGATTTTCATTCGCGGGAACGGTTTTGAGGAGTTTCTCCAGGCTTATTGCTGTCAATGAAGCGATCGCTGACGTTTTTGCGAGATTGGGTGTAAACGATGAGAATATTGAGGTTATTGTGCCGTTCACGCCGAAGCAGCCTGATCCGAATGTTCAGATCGACACAAAATTTGCTATGTTCTCGAGCGATGCATCGCCGTTCCTGCTTTCGGTTGGTGGCCTCGAGCGTGACTACGAACCACTCTTCTTGATCGAGAGTATGCCTTTAATACTCGACTCGTACCCTAGTGCGCGGCTGATGATCGTCGGTGATGGAACGCTGCGGCCCGACACCGAATCGCAGATCTCCAACTATGGCCTATCTGACAAAGTTATGCTTGCAGGGAATATTACGCATGAGCAGGTCCTACATTTGATCTACCGTTCGGACGTACTGATTAGAGTGACTCTCTTCGATGGCGATGCGATCTCGGTTCGTGAGGCATTGCATCTTGGAACGCCGGTCGTCGCGACCGACAACGGTATGCGGCCCGATGGAGTTCAACTTTTGGGCGAACATACGGCAGCTAAATTGAGCGTTGCGATAGAAGCAGCATTGAATTCAGAAGTGACAAGGCCTGCTGAAGTTTCAGACGGAACTGAAAGGGTGCTGAAGATATACGAAGAGCTATTTCACCGGCGATAAGGTGGCTCCGAGATCCTTGCCGCCACGGCCTTTGCCTCGGAATTTACTGGTCGCACCCAGACGATAGTCGCCTTCAGCAATATTCACAAATCCTACATCTCGCGGAGATTGAACCATCACATTACCGGACGGAAACGCATAATCACTAGCCGGTATCTGATTTAGGTTGATGAACAAATTGTTCGGAAACATCGCTTTCGTCGATTCCGCTCTCATATCGATCGGGCCATGAATACCGTAATCGCCGTGTCCGACGATATTGTCACGAAACACGAAATTCACCGGAATATCATCATAGAACGTTACAATATTGCCGCTGTTGAAAGCGGTATTGTTCGCGATCGTTATATTCTCGCCACCCTTTGCCTTGATAAAAAAGCCCGAGCCGTCCATATCGGCTGTTGCTCTGAGGTCGAGAAACAGATTATTCTCGATCACGAGATCTTTGAGCGTGCCGCTCTTTTGACCGTCGTCGCGGCCGAGAATATTGATGCCGTCGGCAATATTGCGGATGACGTTATCGCGAATTTCGACATTTTCGATCGTCGAAAAAGGAGCCGCCCCGTCCTGGTTGCGGACCGTGATGCGGAACGCAGGGCCTTCCCAATTATTCTCAAGTAGATTTCCGATCAACTTCACATTCTTGGCATTCTTGAGCTCGAAAAGGGTCTTGACCGTAACGCCCTTCTTCCAGGCTTCGGGCTTTGACAAATGATTGCCGCGAACCTCGATATCACGCGGTATCAGATCCGCGCTGTTCGGGTCGGCACCACCAAACATTATGTTCTCGGCTCCGCCTTCGATGTAATTGTTGACAATAGACACGTTACGCGTGCCCGACCAGCCGCAGATGCCCTGTGTTTCCTCACGTGGGCCCACAAAGCCTTCGATATAGCTATTCTTGATGACGGTGTCGCCACTGTTCAGAGCAATACCGCGACGAGCGCTGCCGAGCCGAGTCGAATGTATGTACGAACGGTCGATCTCCAGGCTATGCGGAATATTTGCGGCACTTTCGCTGTTTCCGAACGAAACAAGATTGTAGATGAACGTCTTAGTTTCCGGCGTAACCTCGATGCCGATAAAACGATAATGATGCGCGCCATTTGCGGCTGAAATCGCTGGATAAGCGGTCTTCGTAACGATCTTTGCCATTAGCGGAGCGTCTTTTGGCGAAACGCGCTCGCCTTCCTTCAATTGTGCATGTGCCGACGTGCGGATCGTAATGAAATCTGTAAGTTCTTTCTTTGGAAGCTTTATCTCGCCGACATAGGTTGCTCCGGCTTGCAGCTCGACGATGTCGCCGCTCGTTGCCTTTGCGATCGCCGCGTTAATGTTGCCGCCGGGCGGCACCTTGATCACCTTGCCATTCGCGGTCTGTTCGATATCAAAATGCGGGCCGAAAATGCCGAATTTGCCTGAGTAAGCGTCGAATCCAAGCGTTGCGGCAATGCCCAAAACTACTCCGGCGATAGCGAAGTAGACCAACCATCGCGGTATGCCACGTTTTGCTTGTGTCACACGCGGCCTGATATTGATCGTTCCAGCTTGCATTGCGCTAATTGTCACAGCATATTAAAGACCCAAAGCACGTTAGAATCCAACAATTTAGTTGAAAAAACTGTGGAATCGAAAGCGCGTTCAACCTATTTACCAACAGGCCACTTTCGGCGACAGATTTTACTTCGATTTCTCCCTGATTCAACGTTTTTACTTACGGTATGTGCGGCATCAACGGTATTGCATTTTCTACGCGCCACGGACGGCAAGTTAACGCAGACGTTCTCGTGCGCATGCGCGACGTGCAGCACCATCGCGGACCGGACGACGGCGGTATCTTTGTTGATGGAAACGTCGGTCTCGGTCATCGCCGACTGAGCATCGTCGATGTTGCACACGGTGCTCAACCGATGACGCTCGACGATCTCGTGATCGTCTATAACGGCGAGGTTTATAACCACAACGACAGCCGCGAAGAGCTCATATCGCACGGACATAAGTTCGAGAATCGCAGCGACACCGAGACAATATTGCACCTTTACCAACAGTATGGACGCGATTGTGTTGAACATCTTCGTGGGATGTTCGCGTTCGCGATCTGGAACAAGCGAACTCGCGAGCTATTCATCGCTCGCGATCGCTTTGGCGTCAAGCCGCTCTATTACGTCCACGATACCAACGGAAGCCTCTATTTCGGCAGCGAGATAAAGACGATCCTCGAAGCCGGCGGCATCAAGCCTGAGATCAATTTCAACGCCTTGCCCGACCAGTTCGCTAATCATGGGACAAGCGGCGACGAGACGTTGTTTGCGGGAGTGAAGCGTCTTTTGCCCGGCCACACGATGATGTGGAAGGACGGCAAACTTGATATTCGCGAGTATTGGGACCTGGAGTTCGAGCCAAAACACGAGCCCATGTCCGACCGCGACTATGTTGAAACATGGCGCGAGATGTTTCGCGAGGCCGTGAGATTGAGGCTGATGGCAGACGTGCCGCTTGGAATGTTCTTGTCCGGCGGCATTGATTCGTCGGCGATCGCGGGAATGATGTCGAAAATGGTCGATTTGCCGATCAAGACGTTCTCGGTTGCATTTAATGAACG
>JAEUQI010000073.1 GCA_016789145.1 Blastocatellia bacterium
ACTGGGAGATCGTCAATGAACCTCTTGCCCGAACGACCGATCGATTTGCCGCAAATAATGCCGAAAAGGCTTATATTGCCACTGCTTTCAAGACCGCAAAGATTGCAAGGCCTGACGCAAGACTGATCCTTAACGAGTTTGGCGTATTCGGTTCGCTCGCGGGCAGCAACTACAATCGCGACCGATATTTCGACATCGCAAAAGGACTGCTTGATTCGGGCATCCCGGTCGATGTGATCGGTATTCAAGCACATTCGAACGGTGAGTGGTTCGAGCCGTCGAATGTTGCCGTCCAACTGGCTCGATACGCAACGCTCGGCAAACCGCTTCAGATCTCGGAATTCAGCGTGCAAACCGAAGTTTACGGCGGCGGCCATCCGCAACCGATCTCCGGCGAGTATGCCGATGGAAAATGGGACTCGGCAAAGCAAGCCGAGTTTTATCGCGAATTCTACACGGTCGCATTCGGTGAACCGTCGGTCGAAGCTATCGTAACGTGGGGACTCGACGATGAACGAGCCTGGCTGCCCGGCATCGGCTTGATCGACAAGCACGGCACAGCGAAACCTGCATATGACGAACTCGACAAGCTAATAAATAACGAATGGCGAACCAACGTTAATGGGGACACCAACAGTAATGGCGAGTTTGAATTCAGAGGCTTTTTCGGAGATTACGTTGTCAAAGCTGAGACTCCTCTTGGATCTATCAGGTTAAATGCGGCATTAGAGAAAGGAGTCGGCAATAACTGGAAGTTTGTAGTTTGAAGAAAATGAGCAAAACCTCCAAAGGCCAAGTCTCCGCTATCAGCCAAATTTCGGCTGGGTGGTCAGCCGTCTGCGACGAGGGAGCTTCGTCACTACCATTCCTCCGACCGGAGTGGTTCACGGCATTTGCCGACAGCTTCGGCGAAAAGATCAAGGTCCTTTCTACACGAAAAGATGCCGGGCTCACTTCGATCTTGCCGTTATCCGCCGGATCCGGAAGTCTTCACGGAGTGCCGGTAAGAGTGCTCCGATCGGCCTACAACCTTAACACACCGCGATTTGATCTGATCCATACGAATGATTCAAATTCACGACGCGAAGTGACTCGTGAGCTTTGGGAATCCATCAAACACGACTCTAGTTGGGATGTGCTTGAATTTAGGCTTGTACCGCACGAGAGTTGGCTGCACGACATCTTGCTTCTCGCAGATGGCGAAGGCCATCGAACCGGCGTTTGGGAAATGGACGGCGCACCTTACGTCGCGATACCAGAGGGCGAAACTGTTGATGACGCCGTAAAAAGTTACTTTTCCGGATCACGTAAACGGTTCAATAAAGAACTAGATCGACGCCTTCGGAGGCTACAAGAAATGGGCAACGTCGACTTCTGCGTAACCGATGACTACGACGCAGCTACGATGAGAACCTTCTTTGACGTTGAATCGAGCGGCTGGAAAGGCCGTATGGGAACTGCAGCCGCAAATAACCCGAACGTGGTTCGCCTTCACGAAGAATTTGCGTCATCATCCGCGGCTCGTGGAGCCCTGAGCACTTATCAACTGAAATTGGATGGCAAGACAATTGCAATCAGCCTGAATATTCGGTTTGGCAGCAAGATCGCACACTGGAAGACTGCGTATGACGAAAGTTATTCACAATACGCACCCGGCAACCTGCTTTTCCGTGAACTGGTGAGAAATTGTGCTCGCGACGGAATCTCGGAGATCGACCTATTGAGCCCTGCGTTACCGTACAAACTCGTTTGGTCGACCGGCGTGCGCGAACATTCGGCATTATACGTCTTTCGAAAAGGACTCATCGGCAAGCTGCTCTGGGCTTGGAAGTTTAAGTTAGCTCTAAATCTGAGAAACCTGGCAAAAAAACATTAGACCAATGATAAGAGTCGAACTAGTAACGGGCGAAGGGATCGAGGTGCTGAATTCGGCACGCGACGAGTGGTCGCGTCTGTATTCAGCGTCCGAACGTAATCCGTTTCAGTCGTGGAACTGGACATACGCTTGGTTCAATGCGTTCGGAAATCGGCGTTCGCCTGCTCTGATCAATGTTTACGACGGGAACCAACTCATCGGGATACTCCCTATGTTCCAGGAAGCGCAGCGCATTTTGGTTTCGAAATTGTCTCGTATTGCTCTGTTAAGCGATCGGATCGGCGGGGCCGATCACCTGGGGCCGATATGCCGTGTAGAAGACACCGCTAGCGTAGTCCAGGCAGCATTAGAGTTTCTCGTCAGCAAGACTGAAAGCGACATCATTGATTTTGGGCACATCGATGCAGATGCCGAACTAGCGAACGTGGTCTCCCCAGATGATCGTTTTACTGCTCGAAAAACAAAAGTATCGGTTTGCCCGCAGATCGACCTTCGATGCGGATGGGACAGCGTTTTGAACTCGTCCAAACGTTCGCAGAACTTCAAACGCAGACTGAAGAAACTCAGGGCTGAAAATGGTTTTGAGTTCCGATCAATTGATTCGCCGAACGAACTGTCTGCAGCTTTCGAGCGGTTCCTCGTACTTCATGAACAACGATGGCAGAAAAGCGGTGGATCTGAACTATCGGGGCATCCAAAGCTGGTAGATTTTCAGCGCAACGTCGTTTCGTTGCTAGCAAATGATGGCCTACTGCGTTTTGACGAACTTTGGTTCGACGGCGAATGTCGCGGCTCGATCTACGGCTTCGATAACGGTTCAACATTCTATTTCTATAACACAGGCTACGACATCCGATTTCCGCAGTTTAGCATCGGCCTGGTCCTACTGGGCCTTTCAATACAAAACGCGTGCGAGCGCGGCATTGCCACATATGATCTCCTGCGAGGCGATGAAACGTACAAATCCGATTGGGCAAATCGTCGAATCGAACAAGTTGATCTTCGGCTATCCAGGCAACGTCCAATGCTGCAGTTACACGATCTACTCTCGAACGGCGGCGTTCGACTGAAAGAGTTAGGAAAGGCAGTGACGCCAAACGGCATATTGGAACCGCTCGCCGCGCTTCGCCGTTCGTTGGGACGACGACATCAGCTTTCAGACCAATGAAAACCACGCTCACAATTGTCGTCATAGGACGAAACGAAGAGTCGGCGATCACGTCGTGTCTACGTGCGGCCTTGGCTGCCGCCGAAGAGGTTGGCGGCGCCGAATTGATCTATGTCGATTCGCATTCGACAGATCGAACCGTTGAAATCGTCAGAGGCCTCGGCGTGCAGGTCGAAATGCTTGACAATAGGCTTCGCCGATGTCCGTCCGCCGGTCGATACGCCGGAACTTTGGCTGCAAAGGGCGACTATATTCTGTTCCTCGACGCTGATACGCATATTTATACGGGTTTTCTTCCCGAAGCGATACGAATTCTCGAAAACGATCCGCGATTGGCCGGCCTGAACGGTTGGATCGACGATATCGATGAAAATGGCGTACGAGTCACGGAAATTGATGAGCGATTCGAGTCTTTCAGAGAGGTAAAGTGGCTTCGGGGCCCAAGCTGTCTATATCGTCGAACCGCACTGCTCGAAGTCGGCTCGTTCGATCCGCAATTGGCGATGGAAGAGGAAGCTGAACTTGGATTGCGGTTAACGAATTCCGATTGGCGGCTCGCCGTAATTCCGGTCGCAATGTCGTGCCATACGCGTTGTTTCCACCCGAATTCACTCGCTACAACGCTTTCAACGTTTAAGCGCGACCTCAAGGCCAAGCGTCTCGGTGAGGTTACTCGGACTATCGCCCACTCATTTCGGAATGGCTATGGACTCGAGTTTATTTGGCTTCGTCTTAAGACCACGGTCGTGTTTTCTGCGTGGCTGTTTACAATGGTCGTGGCATGCCTGCTCCCTTTCGGTTATTACTCTTTTGCGATCCCAAGTATTGTGTTCGCCGCCGGAGCGTTTTCAATGATCCTCAAAAAAAAGGGCCCGTCGCAGGCTCTCACGTTCGCTTTCGCAAAATTGATCAACATCATCGATGTTCTGATAGGGCTCCATCACTTAGATAGCCGCCCAACGCGACCTGAAACTCATCGTTCTCAGACGGTTGGGTCTACTGCGAAAATAGGACCGATCACATCCAATAATTCCGATCTAGCGACCGATAGTTGATCGCTTCGCTGATGTGCTCGGGCTGAATTTCCGAGCTTCCGGCGAGGTCGGCAATGGTTCGGGAAACTTTGAGAATACGGTCATGGGCGCGGGCTGACAGGCCTTGGCGGTGCATCGCCTTTTCGAGCAGCATTTCGCTATCGGCGTCGAGTTTGCAATGCTCGCGTATCTGCGATGGCGACATTGCGGAATTCGAAAAAGTTTTGCCGTCAAATCGCTGCAGCTGTCTCTTTCGAGCCGCAATCACGCGTTCGCGAACAGCGGCCGAGGATTCCGGAACTTCGCTTGTCTTGCCGCGAAGCTCATTGAATTTAACGGCCGGAACGTCGATATGAATATCGATCCGATCCATCAGCGGCCCCGATATCTTGCCGACGTATCGCTGAATGATAGGCGGCGAACATTTACATTCCCGTGTCGAACCAAAATAGCCGCACGGACACGGATTCATCGATGCAACCAGCGTAAAATCAGCCGGAAACGTCAGCGACGAAGCCACACGCGAGATCGTCACATTCTTGTCCTCAAGCGGCTGCCGCAGAACCTCAAGCACCGAGCGATCGAACTCCGGCAATTCATCGAGGAACAAGACGCCAAGATGCGCGAGCGAAACTTCGCCGGGCTTTGGTATCGAGCCGCCGCCGATCAGACCTGCCTGAGAAACCGTGTGATGCGGCGATTTGAACGGCCGCTCAGTTACCAATCCCGACTTCCCTGTCAGGCCCGCGACCGAATGTATCTTCGTGATCTCGAGAGATTCTTCGAACTCAAGCGGAGGCAGTATTGTCGGCAAACGCTTGGCAAGCATTGTCTTGCCGGAGCCCGGCGGCCCGATGAAAAGTATGTTATGGCCGCCAGCGCTGGCGACTTCAAGCGCACGCTTCGCAGTTTGCTGACCGCGAACCTCAGAGAAATCCATCTGATACCTATTCTCTCGGCTTCGCAGTTCGTTTTCATCGAGAACCAACGGCCTGATCGTTGTTGGATTCCCTTCCTCAAGATCGATGCAGAGCTTTGCCGCAGTACGCAGGTCGGCGACAGGATAGACATCAACACCGCGAACGACTGCCGCCTCGGTCGCATTGTCTTCGGGAACAAGCAGATTCTTGATGCCATTTGCACGAGCTGCAAGCGCGATCGACAATGCCCCGCGAACACTGCGAACACGACCATCGAGCGACAGTTCGCCGACGCTCATTGTCGAAGATATCGTCTGCCCGCTCGTCAGATCGGCATTCGCACCAAGAATGCCGAGTGCGATCGGAAGGTCAAAGCTCGCGCCCTCTTTCTTAACGTCAGCGGGAGCGAGATTGACTGTTGCTTTGTCTAGCGGAAAGAAATAGCCGCTATTTGATATAGCTGCCCTAATGCGTTCACGAGATTCACGAACCGCAGTATCCGGAAGTCCGACAATGGTAATATTCGGTGTTTGGTCGCCGTCGCCGGACGAAGGCCGCAAATTAACCTCAATATCGACAACGAGTGCGTCGATACCATAAACAGCAGCCGACTGCGTGAGAAATAGCATAAACCCAAGTCTATTTATCGGTAGATCTGAACTAAAGCAGTGTACAGCATTTATGGAAGTTCACGAAATCAGCGAGATCGACCCACAAAGTAGGACGATCTGCGAGCAGGTTCATCTCGCCAAGCACATTGAATACCGGTGCAGACCGAGATCGTGGTTATGCGACGATCGCACAAATGACTCGAGTTAACCCGACACTGCCGCCGTCGATCTGATCTCCAAAACGCCTCGCGGTCGAAGAATTTTGATGACATACCGTTGCATCCATGATATACTTGTGAGTGGCCGCAATTCTCGTGGCTGCTAGATCTTTGACATCTAAATACACTCGCACAGAACAAGGACTTA
Organism: Blastocatellia bacterium; assembly: GCA_016789145.1. Taxonomy (GTDB): domain Bacteria; phylum Acidobacteriota; class Blastocatellia; order Pyrinomonadales; family Pyrinomonadaceae; genus OLB17. The sequence continues at coordinate 5,976 of JAEUQI010000073.1, forward strand.
ACGGAAACCACTGTTTCTAACGGTGCTGTAAGACAATGTCTTACAGTTTTTTTCGTTTTGGGCTAAAAATGGAGATTGTGATCTCATAACACTAGTATTATCAATGGTTTAAGCGTTCCACGAACCGCTGGAACGATGCTGGAACGATTTTGCGAAATTGATCTGTAAGTGTTGAAAACACTAGAGATACGCATTCCGACACATTCGGGAACGTTTCCGGAGTGCTTTTCAGGCCGTTTCACACTAAATGTTGATATCAAGAGAGATACGGTGTTCGGGTAGAGAAAACGTTCCACAGAAACACGACGTTTTCGACCTCGTGAAACATGCCGCGGACAGCAAGAACGCCGCGGACAGCAAGAACGTTCGGGACAGTGCGGACAGTCGGAACGCGGGCTTCCGGCCCGCATATCATGTTTCGTGAAACACGCCGCGGACAGCAAGAACGCCGCGAGCATTAAAAGGCAACTCATTCTGAAAAGTCGAAACGTCGTTCGCTCAAATATCTCAAAGCAATTGAGATGTTCTGTTTCCCAATTTACGACTATTAGTCAATCGGCGAAATGATAACCCAGATCGCCCGACATCCCGGAGCGGCCATATGATGAGTCAGCTAAGTCAAATCTGAACAAAGTGCTAATCTATTGGTTCCGAGACGATGAAGATAATTTTGCAAGAAATTACCGGCGGCGGCGACGCTGAAGAACTCTCGTTCGATACGAACGTTATTCGGATCGGACGCGAGGCGTCGGCTTGCCAGATCGTATTTGAGAGCGAGCGGCATCCGATGGTTTCACGTAGCCATGCCGAACTTCGTTGGGATGACGGCAAGTGGTATATCGTCGATCTTGGTTCGAGCTATGGCACATATTTGGACGGAGTTCGTGTGAATCAACCCACACGCGTACGTGCCGGACAGACCATGCAGTTTGGCGAAGACGGGCCACAGGTCAAAGTTGTTTGGTTTGAAGTAATTGCGGATTCATTCGCGCCTGCAGCAAGTGAGCCAGTACCAACGCCGGTGCCCGTTGTACCGCCCTCAGTTCCCGTTCAGCAGCAAGTTCCGCCAAAAGCGATCTCGGCGAGCGTGTCGTTCGAAGACGAGCCTCAGCGTCCGCGGATCACACTGTCATCGGCGTCGCTCGTCTTTGGACGTGACCCAAGTTGCGACGCCGCATTTTCGCCCAACTTGGCGATGGTATCGCGACGCCACGCCTCGATAAGGCTCGATGGCGAAAGATTCGTCGTTGAAGACAACGGTAGCTTTAATGGCACGTTCGTTAACGAACAGCGGATCGCGACCCCAACGCCTTTGTATCACAACGATCTCATTCGATTCGGCATCGGTGGGCCCGTTGTGAGATTCGATTCACCGACGCAAAAACCACCCGAAGGAGCCGAAATAGCAGGTCAGCGTTCATTGGACGCAGAACCACGAAATCGGACGATGGTCTTCAAAGCAGACGATCTGCAGGTGTCGCTGCCTGGCTCGGGTTCTAGTCCACAATTGTTGATGTCGATCGCTTTTGGCGACCGAAAGGAACTAACCATCGGACGTTCGCCCGAGAACGACATAACACTTGATGGCTTGCAGATATCAAGCCGCCACGCTCGGTTGCTTCGATCAGGCAGCGAAACTGTTATCGACGATGTTGGCTCAACGAACGGCGTTTATCTTAATGGAAATCGCATCTCACGTTCGTCGATAATGCCCGGCGACGTCGTACGGATCGGTTCGTTCGAGATAAGAGTCGACGCCGGCGGCAGTGTTGGCGTCTTTGATTCGCGTTCAAAGACACGGATCGACGCAGTCGCTATCACAAAAGACGTAAACGGCGGCCGATTGAGGCTACTCGACAATATTTCGCTGACGATCCAGCCAAATGAGTTCGTTGGACTTCTTGGACCGTCAGGAGCCGGAAAATCTACGCTGATGGATGCGCTGAACGGTATGCGTCCTGCTTCTTCAGGTAATGTTTTCGTCAACGACCTGGACCTTTACCGCCACCTTGATTCGATCAAGCAATCGATCGGCTACGTGCCTCAGGACGATATTATTCACCGCGAACTGACGGTTTATCGAACGCTCTACTACGTCGCAAAGCTACGTTTGTCCCGTGATGTGACAAACGACGAGGTCGACCGGACCATCGACGAGGTTCTTGACGTAACCGGTTTGACCGAGCGTCGTGACGTGCCGATCAGCCAGCTTTCCGGCGGCCAGAGAAAGCGAGTTTCGATCGCCGTGGAGCTGATCACAAAGCCATCGATCATCTTCCTGGACGAACCGACATCTGGACTCGACCCCGGGACCGAAGAGAAGATAATGCGTCTGTTTCGCCAAATAGCAGAATCCGGACGCACCGTTGTGCTGACCACGCACGCGATGGAGAACGTCAAGCTTTTCGATAAGATCGTTGTCCTGATGCGTGGCCGATTGGTATATTACGGCCCTCCGCAAGATGCTCTGACGCATCTCGGAGCTGCAAACTTTAAGGAGCTATTTGACAAGTTAGAGGCACCGGTCGAGGCGGGCGTTCGCAAAAGCGGTGAGCATGTTCGCAGCGAATTGACCGAGCAAACCGCCGACCAATGGCGGGCAAAATACGCCGCGACACCGCACTACGCCGAGTTCGTTGCAAGACCACAAGCATCGCTGAATGCCGCAGGGACATCGGGAGTTGGCCGTCGTAGCGGACTCGGAATAGCCGGAAGTATTCGTCAATGGCTAACGCTTTCACGCCGCTATTTCGAAGTTCTTCTCAAGGACAAGATGACCTTGTTCATCCTGATGGCACAGGCTCCGTTGATCGCTCTGCTGACGTATTTTGCACTCGGGAACGACCTTCCGCGAGACCTCGGTTATTTCGTACTTGCATTGGTTTCCATTTGGTTTGGCACTAGCGTTTCCGCTCGCGAGATAATTAGAGAAAAGCCGGTCTACACTCGAGAACGTATGGTAAATCTCGGACTTCTGCCATATCTTGGATCGAAAATGACAGTGCTGGGTTTTATAGTCGCGATCCAGTGTGTGCTGCTTTTTGTGCCGTTAAAGTTCTTCGATGTTACGGGCATGATGCCATTGCCGGGCGAATTTGCCGGAATTCCGCAGTTTTGGGCAATGCTGCTGACAAGTAGCGTTGGTATAGCTCTCGGATTGCTCGTATCGGCCCTTGTCAGAACGTCTGAGATGGCGACGAGTATGGTTCCGCTCATCTTGATTCCGCAGATACTGCTGTCGGGAATATTTGGCGTCCCCTCGGGAATATCAAAACCGGCGAGTATGTTCATTCCGGCCGCCTGGTCGTTTGATACGATGAAGCGATACTCGACGCTAGACACGCTCGAGCCCGAAGGCTCAGCACCTAGCGGACCGACAAAGGGGCAGGGACTTTTCAACAGCATCGAAGCGGATAACGACAAGCTCATCGCCGATGCTCGGAAGGACCTTGAGGACTATCGTAAATCGTCTCAGCGAAAACTCGACGATCTGAAAGCGGCGGCAAATCGCGGCGAGACGCCCACTATTCCAACGCTTGACGAACCGCCGGCGATACCGGCACCAAAGAAATTGCCGTCATCGCTTGGCAACTACATTACTTTTCTTCATCCGTGGATGAACGAAATTTTGAACCAGTTCGTATTGATGCTAATGTTTGGAATGTTCGTTATTGCGACGCTGATCGTATTGAGGCTGAAAGACGTTAAGTAGTTTTTTATAATGATGCTAAAAGTAAACAGGTTGATTTGTATTGTTTCGATCGCCATTTTTGGCTTGATGATCGGCGGCTGCGGCGGTGGTTCGAAAGCCGAAACGCCCACGAACGCTTCGGCTAACACCGCAAAGTCTGCTCCGGCCGATTCCACGCAGTATCCACTGCTAAATTCCAGCATATCCAATGCCCCGCTAGAGCAGCTTGACGGAACTAAGATCAAGGCTTCGGACCGAAAAGGTAATATCCTGCTGTTAAATCTATGGGCTACGTGGTGCGGGCCTTGCCGAGCCGAGATGCCGCATCTTGTCGAGCTTCAGGAAAAGTATAGGCCAGCTGGTTTTCAGGTTCTCGGACTGGATGTCGGCGATGGCAATGGGAATCCCGAATCGATCGAGGATATCAAGAAATTTGCTGCGAAAATGAAGCTCAATTACGAGCTATTCCGAATCACGAACGAGACAGTAAGCGATTTTTATAAGCTTACCCAGTTCGAAGGCGTCCCTCAGACCGTTTTGGTCGATCGACAAGGAAGAGTTCGCGGAGTATTTCTTGGTGGCGGCGAACGCGTGATCAACACGATGAAGCAGACCGTTGATAAAGTAATTGCCGAATCGCCTACTCCTCCCGCAGTTTGACGTTGACGCCGGGCTCCACGATCAGTGTTTTGAAACTTGAAAGGCTCACCATTCCCGGTGGAGCCTTTTTGGGTTTGTGAACGAACTTTCGCTGTGTGTAGCGTACGGTTACCTTGCCGTGCTCGCGAGCATTGCTGTAGAAAGCTGCAAGTTGGGCAGCTTCGACCAGTGTCCGTTCAGGGATCTTCTTCTTGCCCGAGTCACGGATGACCACGTGCGAACCCGGATAATCGGCCGTGTGCAGCCACGTCTCAAGCGAGCGTGCCACTCGGAAGGTCAAATGATCGTTGTCCGTCGCCTTCTTCCCTACCCAGATCTCAAATCCATCGCTCGAAACAAACCTTCGGACCCCCTTATAGGACTGTTCCTGTTTTGTCTTTTTGCTTTGTTGGCGAACCGCCTTTGGCTTTTCGACCAAAGAGCGAAGATGATCGAGATCGCCATCTGCGACCGCCATGTCGATCGAGGCGAGCTGCGAACGCAAATTGTCTAGGTTCTGTAGGGTTACATTCAGCCGATCCTTTATGATCCCGGCCGCATTGCGAGCTTTGGCATATCGCCGGAAATAGGCATCCGCGATCTCATTTATCGAGTATCTTGCTTCACCTTTGATCGATATCTCGGGCTCGTTCTCGGTGTATAGGTCCTTTACGACAACACAATCGCCATCGCGACGCGCAACGGAAAGATTTGCCAAGAGCAACTCGCCATATTTTCTCCAAAGTTCAGCATTGCCATGCTTTTCGGAATCAGCGTCGAGGTTCTTTAGCAGCCGTTCCGCTTTGCGGATCTTGGCGAGCAATTTTCGCCTAGGCTCATGAGCTAACTCAATTGCAAGCTTGTCTGGTTCAACTCTATTGTCAGATCCGACCATTGAAAATACGAAAAAAGATCAATGCCGCACCAAAAACGACATTGATCCACTTTAACTCAAACTATTCGCTAAAATTCGCGAACTACTATTGTCCCTGACAGCAGATCATGCGCTGCTCTATTCTCATCATTGAAAAAGATCGTCAAAAACCCTGCGCCCCCAAATATCGCGGAAACCAGATATACAGCCGAATTGATGGCCGCTTGTTTTATCGTTGGGTAAACATTTCGTTCCGCGTCAACGATCTCAAGCGAGAATAATCGCATTCCCAGTGAGCGGCCATAAAGGCCTATCGACAGCGTGAGATAAACGAACGAAACCACAAAAGAAGTTGCCGCTAGGGTCAGCAATCCGGAAAGATCTGCCCAATTGGTTGCGGTGATAGCGAAAGGCGAAAGCACCAGCATGCTCGCCGTCACGCTGATTATCATATCGAAAAGCCCCGCACCAAATCGCATGCCGACCGGCGCCAGATCTTCGATTTCCTCACTTTCATCTTCGATCTCCGGTTCAATTTCTTTTGATTCAGCGGCAATGAAGATCCGTTTGATGTTGGCGAATTCGAAGCGTGAAGCACGCGGTGTCTCATCCGTAACCTCGGTAGCCTCGATCGCTTCCTCTTCGATTATCTCGACAAGCTTCGGCAGTTTGTTCGTATCGCGTTTGAGTGATAACGGTGCCGGAACGACGGTCGGTGTTGCTGTTACAAGAGCCGGCCTCGGAAGTTGGTTGACAGTCGCCTTGCGCTCGGCAGTTTTGTTAGTCGGCGGTAAATCGGCTATTGGCTCGACCACACCAAACGGATAACTCTTCTCAGCGATCGGCTCGCGCGGTGGAAAGGCTTTCTTTACCGGCGGTGCCGCTGCAAAACTGTTACGAGACCGTGCAATACGCTCAAGAGCGCTTCCTAATCGCGGATCGGCATTTTCAGGAACTTCTTGAACAACGGGCTGAGCCTTTAACGCAGCCGAACCATTGGTTTTAAGCAAAGTCGGCGAAGCTGGTGCCGGCACGCTCTCATGTGAGCCTCGACGTGCGCGAACTGCGTTCTGCATCTGCAAACGCCATTCCGGAACAACATTCGATGATGGTTGAAATTCTACGAGTGTCGGACTCGTTTTCGAGACCGACAGTTCCGCGGTGGCCGATTCTCGGATCGCGGGCGGCGGCACGGCAAAACGATTCTTTTCGAAATACACCGGCGGTGGACTAAGCGGCTCTGACGGAACCGGAATACTACGATTCAGTTGTCCGGACGGAGTTATCTTTGCCGCCAATTCCTCGCGAACCGAGTCATTCATCATGGCGCCGCAGGAAGGGCAGATCGACAGAGTCGCTACCAGATCACGATCACAAACTGGGCAGTTCATAATAGGTTAACGGTGTTGTCAGATATTGCGCTAGGCTACAAAAACTAAGCGATGGTATCAGACTTTACATTAGCGCGTCAACCCTAAAGCGCAGACACAGTTAAGTTTCTCAAATTTTAAGCGCTTGCAAGTCTCCTGTGGAAATTATGTCGGTCAAAGTGGTTGGCGGCCCGCAAATCCATCATCGATCTCATGCCACCATCCTATTTCATCCTCGTCGGCAAGTTCCCAACAAAGGTAAACGGTTCTTCCGTTGCGAATTGACGGAAAATCGATAAGCCCTCGCGAGTAATCCTTTAGCTCAATACCCAATTCAGTGATCTCAGTCGTGAGTTGGCCGACGGTGAAAAGCTTATTGACATAATCACTTCCGCCCGTCATCCCACCTCCGAAATGGGATGAACTTGCGGCAGCTCGCGAGCCGTGTCGATAGTCATTTATCGCAGAATAGAGTCGGCTCAATGAGCTGAGTTTAGGCTTGATCTCAAGGAGCAGCTCGTTTGCTTCTTCGAGCGTAAAGGTCTTCATCCTTATTGATCGAGGTCGTCGGCAGCGTCAAGTTTAACGGTTCGGGATACATCAATACCGCCGGGCACAAATGTAGGTATCTCATACTGATCCGGTTGGCTGACATCCTTTCGTATCAGCTCAGAGATATCGCCGAGGTCAATAAAATAATCAGCAACGTCGATCAATCTTGGCGCCGTATTCGATCGGAATCCGGCAACCTCAACGCGGCAGCCCTTGTAGGCCACAGCATTGATCGCGTAAACAAAATCCTCGTCACCGGATACGAGCACGGCCGTGTCGTAACGCCCGGCGAGACTCAGCATATCGACCGCGATCTCTACATCGAGGTTTGCCTTGCGGGTACCGTCGTAAAATGTTTTGAGCTCTTTTTGTATAACGCGAAATCCGTTTCGCCGCATCCAGAGCAGAAAGCCCTGCTGACGTTCGGCTCCGGCATCGACACCGGTATAGAAAAATGCTCGCAGCAACCGACCATCGCCCAAAAGCACGCGAAGCAGCTTATTATAGTCAATGTCGATGTTATGGAATCTGGCCGCGTGAAACAGGTTGTTGCCGTCAATAAAGACCGCAACTCGCTCACGCTGGCCTAGCTGCCATGATGCATTGCTTGCTGATTCGATGTGCATAAAACTTATCTCAGCGTCGTCGTACGGCGGCAAGATGAAACTACAGTTTGCTACTAGCGGCTGTTTCGGTCAAGCCTTTCCGCTGCGTTGATGCTAAACTCGCATAATTGAATCCGAATTCTGTCGCCAAAGTATGCCAAACGAGAGCACATTTGATCCCGCGATACAGACCGAGAATATTGCGTTTTCGCCTGATGAAATGGCGGCGTGCGGCAAGTGCGGGCGAAACAATGCTCCGGGCCGTCCTTCATGCATATATTGCGGCGAACGCCTTGCCGACGGCGTCGAACACCTCGCCGATGTCCGTGCTGCCGAAGATTGGGAACCGGCTTTCAACGTGATCATCACAGGTGGCGAATCGTCTGCCAGTGACATTGCGAAAGCAGCGTCGAAGTATGGCGTCGGCTTGCCGTTTGCCAGGCTCGCCGAGAGCGAGGACGCTTCAGCAACGGTCGCGGAACTTAGCGGGCGCCACATTTCTGGTCTGGTTGTTCCCGATACGCTTCTTGCTGTCGAATGGCCACATGTTCGATTGTCGTCGATCGAATTTGGCGTCGGTCAACTTCGCTTCACTGACCGCAATACGGGCAAAATAACTGAGTCAAATACGGCTGACATCGCACTTGTCGTTGTCGGCATGCTATTCAACTCACGGGTTGACACTCTCGAAAAACGTAAACGCGGTGCCGAGGCCAAGCGGCTCGACGAATCAGCCGCGGACGAATTCGAACCGGTGGTAGATATTTATATTGCCGGCGACGCTCGGGGCTTTCGAGTTACTTGTAGCGGCTTTGACTTTCGCTGTTTGGGCGATGAAATGACGATGTTCGCGGCTAAAAACATCACTTTGCTCGTCGAACATCTCCGCCGTGCTCTGCCGCACACAAAATTCGTTGAATGCTACCGCGAAGTCCGCCCTTTGCTCGAAAATGTCTGGCCGACAACGATCCGTCGCGAACCCCAAGGGTTCCTGCGTGCGGGACTTGGCAAGAAAGGCTTCGGCCGTAGTGAGATCAGCAGCAACGCCGCACAGTTCGATAGATTTTCGAGGACGCAGTTTCATATCTTATGAGAAAGTTCAGAAACGAACGTGACGGTCGTGGCCGCGATCGCGACCGAAAACCTGACCGACAAACGCCGCGAGAGACCTCGTCTGATTCGATCATTTACGGCGTCTCGCCGGTGCTCGAGGCTCTTCGTGCCGATTCGCGGCGTGTCGAGCGGGTCGCCATCGCCGAAGGCGTCCGCGAGCATCGCCTCAACGACATCATCGAACTCTGCCGCGAGCATTCGATCGCCTGGAACAAGATCGGCCGCGACCGTTTCGAATCTGCGCTGCCCGCGGGCGTCAATCACCAAGGCGTTTACGCTGTGACGGCTTCGGCGGCTTATTCCGAAGTCGACGCGATCCTCGACGCATCCGAAGTGCCGCTGATCGTAATTCTCGACGGCGTCGAAGACCCGCGAAATCTCGGAGCCGTGATCCGAACTGTCGAATGCGCTGGCGCCGACGGCGTCATCATTCCCGAACGCCGTGCAGTCGGCCTAAATGATACGGTCGCCAAATCCTCGGCCGGTGCTTTGGCTCATGTAAAGGTAGCCAAAGCCACGAACCTAAATCGCCTGATCGAAGATCTAAAGTCGCGAAACATCTGGGTCGTCGGCACCAGCGGTGATGCGACGATGGATCACACCGAATGGGACTGGAAGCAGCCTTCTGCCCTAGTTCTCGGCAACGAAGGCAGCGGTTTGCATCGTCTTGTCGCCGAGAATTGTGATACATTGGTAAAAATTCCGATGTACGGAAAAATAGATTCGCTGAACGTTTCCGTCGCCGCCGGCGTAATTCTCTTCGAAGCCCGAAGGCAACGCGGCTCTTAGCTCTTTCTGCTGACTACTGACTACTGCTCTATGTTTTGTCCAAAATGCGGCCAATCAAATCCTGAGACCGGCAAATTCTGCCGCAGTTGTGGAACCGACCTCGGCAACGTCTCGCAGGCATTGTCCGGAGCAAAGCCTCTGCAACCCGCACAGATACTCAATTCAAAGGGCAAACCGATCAGCTACGAAGGCGCGATCACGAAGATCTTCTCCGGCATCGGATTTCTCGCAGTTGCGATCGCACTTGCATTCACCATTGGCAAAGGCTGGTGGTTCTGGTTTCTGATCCCGGCTTTCGGAGCACTAGGCTCCGGCGTCGCTCAGTATTTTCAGCTTAGGCATTCTGAAAAGAACGGTGCCACGTTCGCGCCTCAGCAGGAGTCGCTACCATCCCAAGGCGCAGCCCTGCCGCCCGCTCAAACCGAATTCGTCTCACCCGAATCTCGCTACAAGACCGGCGACCTCGTCCCACCATCAGTCACCGACAACACCACGCGTCTGTTAGAAATGGAATCCGAAGACAAGACCAAAGCACTGCCGAAAATATAGATCAAACGGAGCGCCGACACTCATGTCGGCTTCTTTTGTTTTCGTCAGTTTAGAGCAATCCTTTACCAAAATATTTTCGTAACAAATGTGGTCAAAAACATTGCTTAAAATCTGTCGCAGAAATTGTGGTACGTACCACACTTGCAACGTCGTTTCACAGCACCAGGAGCCGAAAACCGCCTGTTTACAGGCAAATCTGTAACAGCTAGACCCCAAGTGGTAGAGTACTTTCCGCAAAGTGGTAGAGTACTTTGCC
>JAEUQI010000074.1 GCA_016789145.1 Blastocatellia bacterium
GTCAGCGAACGTTGGGCGTTTGCCGTATTCTTTGACGGTTTCGATGCGAGTGACGGCGATTAGATACGTGCCTTCGGCGATCTCGAGCGGTTGGCGGCGTTTGCGCACGTCAACACGGTCTTGTTCGAGCGTGATGGTTTGGGCGAGGAACGCGACGCCGAATTCTTTTGGATCCAGAAAACGCAGGTCTTCGGGGCGTTCCCATGCCCAGATGATCTTTCGCGGCATTTCGGTGTCGAGGATGGGATTGACCTGATTCTTTGGCGTGTTGCAGCCTGACAATAGCAATATGGCTAGAAGGGCTGAAACACGAGCGGTAGCGAGTGTGCCGGTAAGGGTCATAAACATCGCGAGTATAGCAAAATGTTCGCGGGCACACTCCCTACAGGTCGTGTTTCTGCCTTTGGTTTGATATACTTCGGATTTACTGAATGGTGATTCATTTTTATGAGCGAACGTGAACAAGTACCTATGGACGTGGTTTTTGTCGGTGCGGGACCGGCGAATTTGGCGGCGGCTTTGCATCTGAAGAAGCAGGCTGCCGAACACGATGTAATGGTCGATAAGGGCCTAAAATTCGGCAAAAAGGTCGGCGAACTCGAGATCGCGATCGTAGAAAAGGGCTCCTTTGTCGGTGCGCATATTCTGTCGGGAGCCGTAATGGACCCAAAGGCGATCCGCGAGCTGATGCCCGATTTCATTGCCGAAGGCTGCCCTGTCGACACAGTCGTGACCGAAGATGCGTTCTGGTATCTGACCGAGAAAGGTGGCATAAATGCACCGCTCATTCCGCCGCCTTTGAAAAACAAAGGCAAGTACATTGTTTCGCTCAGTAAGGTCTGCGAATGGCTTGGCGAGAAGTGTGAAGAAGCGGGCATAAATATCTTTCCCGAGTTTCCGGCCGCGGAGCTTATCTACGACGAAAACGATGCCGTGATCGGCGTCCGCACCGGCGACAAGGGCATCGACAAAGAAGGCCACAAGAAGCCAAATTACGAGCCGGGCGTCGATCTGTTGGCGAAAGTTACAATCCTCGGCGAAGGCTCGCGCGGATCGTTGACGAAGCAGTTGATGGCGAGGCTTGGTCTAATGGAAGGCAAAGAATCGCAGGTTTTCTCGCTCGGCGTGAAAGAGCTGTGGGAGGTTCCAGCAGGGCAATTCCCTGAGGGCAAGGTCGTGCATACGCTCGGATTTCCCTCAGACACAAGGACTTACGGCGGCGGCTGGATCTACGGCATGAAGAACAATGTCGTCTCGATCGGCTACGTCACGGGTCTCGATTACGAAGATCCGATGATCGACCCGCACGCGGAATTCCAAAAATTCAAGACAAATCCAAAGGTCGCCGCCGTTCTCGAGGGCGGCAAAATGATCAAATACGGCGCCAAAACCATCAACGCCGGCGGCTGGAACACGATGCCGAGGCTTTACGCTGACGGCGTATTGCTCGTGGGCGACACCGCGTCGTTCCTCAACGGCCAGCGTATCAAGGGCATTCACACGGCGATGAAATCCGGAATGCTCGCGGCGGAGACGATAATCTCAGCGTTCGAGCACGAAGATTTTTCATCGAACTCGCTCAAGCATTTTGAGGAACGCGTAAACATGAGTTGGATCTACGACGAACTGCATCCTGTTCGCAATTTCCACGGAGCGTTCCAAAAAGGCCGCTGGTCGGCGTTGATCAATACGGGCCTGCAATTCATGACGAAAGGTTTGGCGTGGGGTTTTATGCCGAAAGAACACCACGTCGCCGGCCACGAACGCATGAAAAAGCTGTCAGAACCGGGAGCGATAGCGACTGGGTCGAGGTACGACAACGTGCCATTCGACAAAGAGCTGACGTTCGACAAGGTGACCAACGTATTCTACGGAGCGGTAGCTCACGACGAAGATCAGCCGTCGCACCTACATGTTCTCGACACCGAGATCTGCGCAACTCGATGTGCCGAAGAGTACGACAATCCTTGTCAGCGATTCTGTCCGGCTGCGGTGTATGAAATGGAAGAACGTGATGGTCGAAAGGAACTGAAAGTGAACTTTAGTAATTGCGTTCACTGTAAAACATGCGACATCGCCGATCCGTATCAGATCATCAATTGGGTCACGCCTGAGGGCGGCGGCGGGCCGAACTATAAGGGAATGTAAAACAAAAAAAGGCCGCCGAAATATCGGTGGCCTTTTGAATTTTTGCGGAAAGCTTAGGCTTCTGCCGTGGCTTCGTCATCTTGATCGGTGAATTTGAAATTCACCTTGTTGTTCTTGATCTCTTTCAACGCGACGCGCGTTGCTTTGTTCTTGCGAGTGTCAATGTCCGTTCGCGAGTGTGCTCCGCGCTGAAGCTGCTTGCTGCGTTGAGCGGCAAGGATGATCATTCGATATTTTGAATCGATCGCCGGCGGATCTATCACAACTTCCTGCTCGGTTTCGTCGATCATTTCTTTTTCGTCTGCCATATTTTGGGCTATTCTCCTTCAAACAGATGCCTCGAGGCATCGAAACTATCAAGAATACCGCGAACTGCACTCTCTTGTCTATCTCGCTGCTGCCGTGAAGCGATAATTATCGAAGCCATCTGCCGCGTCGCGGTCGAAAGGTCTTCGTTGACGATCACGTAATCGAACTTAGAATACTGCATTACTTCATTGAAAGAGTTGCGTAATCTGGTACGCAATTCATCGGCGTCCTCGGTAGCACGGGCAGTTAATCTAGCACGCAGAACCTCGAACGATGGCGGCAGAATGAAAATGCTGATCGGCTCGATCTCAGGCTTGTCCATTATTTGCAAAGCGCCTTGTACATCGACCTCAACGATCAGATCGCGGCCGGTGTTGAATACCTTGCGGCTTTCGGCGAGTGACGTACCGTAGTAATTACCATGAACATTCGCGTATTCGAGAAATTCGCCGGCCTCGATCCGACGTTCAAATTCGTCCGGCGAAATGAAGTAATATTCGCGGCCTTCTTCCTCGCCAAAGCGCTTTGGCCGTGTCGTGTGCGAACACGAATAGCCAAGATCGGGCAGCAGGCCACGCACTTCTTTTATCAGCGTACCTTTGCCGCCGCCTGACGGGGAACTAATAATTATCAGCTTTCCGGCTACCATTATTCGATATTTTGCACTTGCTCTCGGATCTTTTCAATCTCGCTCTTTATTGCTAATGCACTTTCTTTCACCGTCATGTTCTGCGTTTTTGACGCGATCGTATTGGCTTCGCGATTGAGCTCTTGTGTTAAGAAATCTAAGCGTTTCCCGACATCGCGAACGTCAGCCATCACATCGCGAAAATGACTGATATGAGTGCCTAAACGGTCGATCTCTTCGCTGATGTCGCTTCGGTCGGCAAGGAACGCTACCTCTTGAGCGAGCCGACTTGGGTCAAGTTCGACTTTCGTTTCGGCCTTCGCCAATAGTTCGGTGATTCGTTTCTCAAGGCGTTGCTGAAACTCGGACGACAGATTAGCAGCTTCGCCCGCGATTACTGCAAGCCGACGTTCTATCTCAGCGAGATTGGCATCGAGAACAGCCGCGAGCATGTCGCCTTCTTTGCCGCGCATCGCTTCCAGATCTTCGAGAGCTGCGGCAAGCGCGGATTTTATGAGTTCGCCGGCCGTTTCCGAAACCTCAGCGCGTTTAACCGAGATGACATTCGGCAATCGGGCAATGGCATTGATGTCCGCTTCGCCTTCGAGACCAAACTCCGTTTTTAACTGCGACATCGCTTCCAGATAACCTGCGATCATCGGTTTATTCAGTTCATAGATCACTTCGTCAGAACGGTCAAACTGCATGTTCATCTCAACGCGGCCGCGAGCGAGACGATCGGTGATCGAGCGTTTGATGTCGCTCTCAAGATGCTGCAGATCTGACGGTAGCCGTAGGTTTACGTCGAGAAAACGGTTGTTCACCGTCTTCAATTCGATCGTTACCGATGCGTTGTCCTCGGATATTGTCGCTCGGCCAAAGCCGGTCATTGATCTCATAATTCTACTCGCTGTCCGATTGAAACTCGTGTAGTTTCTTATATTTACCGTCACGGGCGATCAGCTCTTCGTGTGTGCCGGTCTCAATTATCTGTCCCTTTTCCATCACGACTATCTTGTCGGCCTTACGCACAGTCGAGAGCCGGTGGGCAATGACGATCGATGTGCGGTTCCTCATCAAATTCGATAATGCTTGCTGAACAAGCTGCTCGCTTTCATTATCCAGAGCAGATGTTGCTTCGTCCAAGATCAGAACAGGCGCGTCAACCAAAACGGCCCTTGCGATCGCTATGCGTTGGCGTTGGCCGCCTGACAATTTAGTTCCGCGTTCGCCGACGATCGTGTCGTAACCGTCCGGCAATTGGCTTATGAAATCGTGAGCGAACGCCACTTCGGCCGCGCGTTTGATGTCATCTGCGGATGCATCCGGATCGCCGTACGAGATGTTGTAGGCTACCGATTCGTTGAACAGGATCGTCTCTTGCGTGACTAACGCAATGTTTCGCCGCAAGCTTGCGAGGCTTAGGTCACGGATATCGGTGCCGTCCCACACGACCGAACCTTCAGTCGCATCATAGAGCCTTTGAACCAACTTGACCAGCGTTGATTTGCCGCCGCCGCTTTCGCCGACGAGGGCAACCATCGTGCCGCGAGGAACCTCGAGGTTGATCGAATCAAGCACTTTGCGATCGTGCCCACGATAGTTGAACGACACATTGCGTAGCTCTAGCTTGTCCGACAAAGGCTTCGCTTCGGCGGCATTGGGCTTTTCGGGAATTGCCTCATCGTCGTCGAGTATTTCCCAAACGTCTCGTGCGGCGGCAAATGCTTTGGATAGTTCGTTATGCTGACGCGAGATCTTCCGCATTGGATCGTAGGACCGGAACAGAAAGAACACGAACGCGAAAAACTGTGCGGCATCTAACCTGCCCTCGTTTATCTCTCGCAGGCCGAAATACAAAAGCCCGACACCGGCAATTGTGCCAATGATCTCAATTGTCGGAGGCGAGAACGCCGCGATCTGAAATGACCGCAAGTTGGCACTCGCGATCAACGACGCAACCTTGCCAAACCTTTTTGCTTCGCGGCCCTCGCCCCGATAGGCGGCAACGATCTGATGATTTGCAAGAGTTTCTTGAGCTGTGTCATTAAGAGCCTTGTTGCCTTCGATCGAGACTTCAGCCATTTTCCTGATGCCCTTGCTGAACTTCGACGTTAAGAACGCAAATATAGGCACGATGACTATCGCACCGAGCATTAATCGCCAGCTGTAATAAAATGCGGCTGACAGAAAAAAGATCAGCAATAGCGACTCTCGAAGAACATCCCGAAGATTGCCCGAAACCGCATATTCGATAGCCGAACAATTGACAACGATACGTGAGACTAAGTAATTGCTGCGATGGCGTTCGAAAAACGATGCCGACTGCCGCAGCAGGTGGTCGTAAAGCTGTCGTCGCAGATCGAGCACCGCAGTCTGGCCGATCTTTGCCATCAAATAGGACGAGAAATATTCGGCAATACCTTTGCAGACCGTAAAGCTCAGCAGCATCAAAGATATGACGATCCAAGCCTGATACCAATCATCTCGCGGAACGATCCCGGAAAGGTCAAAGATCGTTTTTGATTTCGTCGGA
This sequence comes from Blastocatellia bacterium, assembly GCA_016789145.1. GTDB lineage: Bacteria > Acidobacteriota > Blastocatellia > Pyrinomonadales > Pyrinomonadaceae > OLB17. Next base: position 5,622 of record JAEUQI010000074.1, read on the forward strand.
TTTGGTAGGAACTGATTGAAAATCGGAACCAGCAGAGAGCCGATCGCAGTTTCAAATACCGCGACAAAGAACATTGCGACGATCGCCATCGTAAATGTAAACCAGTGAGGCTTAACGTATGTCAGTAATCGTCGTAGATCGTTCATCGTCGCTCGTAAAAGGTTGAATATACTTTAGTTGCAGGTTGTCTGTCCAAACGCTAAACCTTGCAACTTCGCCCTGCGATATGGCATCTTTTTCTTTAGGGACAGGCCAAAACGGAGAATTTTATGAAATATACAACGGTCCAACGTGCCATTGGTTCGTTTTTAACTGCATTGATCGTGGCTCTTGGCGTATCGGCTCAGGTAGATGTTGCACGCCGAACTACCGCAGTTACGTATCCGCTCGATCAGCAGGTTATGCTCCAATTTCGCGGTACGACACGCTTTCCGCGGATGAAAGGCGACGCGAAAGTAAAGCGCACGAGCCGCAATGGAACCGAGGTCGAAGTCTCTGTTTCCAAAATGCCTCGGCCGTTCGAGCTTGGCGCCGGATATGCGACTTATGTACTTTGGGCAGTTTCGCCTGATGGTACCGTCGATAATCTCGGCGAGATCAAGCGACGTGGATTTTTCGAATTCGATTCGAAAATTTCGGTAACGACGCCGTTGCAGACCTTTGCATTGATGATCACCGCCGAACCGCATTTTCTTGTTCGCCGACCGAGCCAGACGATCATGCTTGAGAATCTGAATCCGTACACGCTGTCGGGTAGAACGGTTGCGACGACTTCTACTGTCCAATACTTTGGTAATTCAAGCGACTATTTCCGCGATCCGCGGACGCCCGAGATCGCCGAGCTCGATTACTCAAAAACGCCTTCTACGATACTCCAAGCCAAACAGGCGATTGCTCTTGCACGCTTTGCCGGTGCCGATCGCGATGCTGCGACGGAGTTGACCGAGGCTGAAACGCTGCTTCAGAACGCGGAGAATGCTTGGCGAGCCGGCCGACAGGAAGAACAGGTCGATATCACGGCCCGTCAAGCGATCAGCACGGCGGTAAAGGCCGAGAACACCGCAGTTGTTCGCAAAGCCGCCCGCGAAAAGCGTAACGAGCAGTCGCGTGCTGACGCTGAAAGTCGCCGTAATGAAGAGAAGTTCACCGACGTTCAGAATCAGCTCGCGGATGTTCGTGATGAATTGGCTCGCGAACGCCGCAGCAGGGAATTGGCTGAGCGCGACGGCCAGAATTACCTTAATCAAATTCGCGAGCTTCGCGATGAGAATGGGCGTCTTCGCGAAGAACTCGGCCGCATCAAGGTCGAGATCGAGAACGTTCGTCTAAAGGCTGAGCAGGCAGAAGCTGCAAAACAAGCTGAATCAGAAGCGCGTGCGAAAGAAGCGAAGATAGCCAAGCTTAAGGCAAACGAGACGCAGCTGATGACGGCACTAAAGAAGTACGGAGTCGTCTCGAAGATGGAGAACGCCATTGTGCTCGTTCTGCCGGAATCGTATTGGCAAGCGGCTCGTTCATCGACCTTTGCAATGCAATCGGACGGCAAACTAACCGCGATCGCCGAGCTTTTGGCGAACAATCCTGACTACACTGTTACGATCGAATCACACACCGACGATACCGGAACAGCTGCAGCACTTGAGACATTGACCGAGACGCGTGCACAGCGGATAGCCGAAAAATTCGAGTCTCTCGGCGTAGCCGAAGACCGCATCAAAGCCAAAGGCTACGGCGGCACGATCCCAGCCGTTCCAAACGCCACCGGTGCCAAGAAAGCCCAAAACCGAAGGGTAAATATCATCTTGGATCTGAATGTAAGGTGATCGAACACCGGTCGATAGTTGGCGGCTCGTGCAATGACCATTGCACGAGCCTTTTTCTGTTCCGCTAATGTGATCTGGCCGGCCATTGCATTCAATGCTTACCTTGCGTGAAACGCTGTTCGGACGGGAAAGCTCTTGCCCAGGCAAAACAACCAACGTGCGACAACACAAGAAGTACGACCGGCAGCCTTGCCTGTCAGTCTGGGGTACCGTGAAAGACAGGCTAGGCGCCTGTCTAAATATTGGGTACAAAGAATTTCATTGAAACATAGTTGCATCTATGATATACTGATTAGTGGCCGCAATTCCCGTGGCTGCTTGATCTTTGACATCTAACTACACTCGCACACAGTTAGTACTTCACGGAAACCACGGTTTCTAACGGTGCGGACAGCCGGAACGCGGGCTTCCAGCCCGCACGTTATGTTTCATGAAACACGCCGCGGACGGCAAGAACGCTCGGGACAGTCCGGACAGCCGGAACGCGGGCTTCCAGCCCGCACGTTACGTCTCGTGAAACACGCCGCGGACAGCAAGAACGCCGTGAACGGCAAGAAAGCTCGGGACAGTGCGGACAGTCTGGACGGTTCGATCGACTCTTGTCAGAACCACCTGCGGCGGTTGCCCAAAGCGGCAACCGCCGCAGGTGGTTCTGACATGATCGAACATCAACGCTGTTTCGCTTAGTAAATACGGTCGAAATTACGAGGTGTAATACACGTGTAAGACAGTTTTGTAGAAAACCCGCGAAAATCGACGCCAAAATGTCGCTAAGTCGTTGATCATCAACCACTTCCGTGTCCACGAGCATCTGTGGACACGCCGTGGACAGCCGGTGGACACGCGGTGGACACTTGGTGGACAAACGATCGCGGAAGAAGCTCAGACGGTCTATTCCGGAGTGTTTTCGCGGGCAATGGCGTAGAGAGCGGATTTGACCTGAAACGGAGTGAGGTTTGGGTAGCCTTCGACGAAGCGGGCGACGATGCCGGTGATGTGCGGGCAGGCGAAACTGTTGCCGGTGAGGTTTCGGTGGCCTTTGTCGAGCCATGCGGTTCGGACGTTTACGCCGGGAGCGGTCAATTCGATGACCTCGCCGTAATGGAAGCCGAACTTGAGAGGATCGGTTTCCTCGCTTTTGATGACGGAGATCAGCGACGAAGAGAACACCGAAGGGAAGCTCGGTTGCGGCAGATTATTCGCCGCCGCGACGACTATACAACCGGCCTGATACGCTCTGTCGAGCATGTCGTGCAACGGTGCGAAGAACTGAGGCTTTGTCGTTCCCAGTGAAAGGTTGATCACCTTATACCGCTGCTTTATCGCGTACTCCAAACCGGCTAGAAACACTTGTCCGTCACCCAAGCCACCGGCTCCGAGAACCTTGATAGAGGCAAATCTGGCGTCCGGAGCTATTTGGCCAATGATCCCCGCACAGGCCGTACCGTGGCCCGCGCTGTCGCCCGAGGTCGAAGGGTCAAATACAACGCGGTTTCCTTCGACGCGTGCCTCAACCGACTCAACGGTCTTGCCGGCAATGTCAGGATGATCAGTCTCGATGCCGCTGTCGATGATCGCGACGGTTACACCACGGCCCGTCGCCTCACGCCAATTGTGGCGCGGCTTAAAGTAGCCGGACATTGTCGCATCGAACGATTCCATATGGTCAATAGCTTAGGTAGCTGACCTCTCCTTTTTCGTCGGAATATCTGAGCATCGACTCAAGCAGCTGTTTGCACAAATGACGTTCGGCGTCGCCTCGGTCGGCCAGTTCGCGTAGTAAAACGGCGAGTTCCATTCGTTCGGTATGTTCGCTCGAACGCCGCAACGACGCCAGCCATTGACGCATAGCCGCGAGGTCGCTTTCGTCAGACGCACCAAGCGTTTTGGTGCTAAGGTCGCGAACGAGTTTGGCGGCTTCGTACGAATTGACAAGAGCTGCGATCGCGTCCGCATAGACCGTTGCTCGGTCGATCTCATCGGGCGTAAATGGTGCATAGGGAGGCGAACCTGTGCGATTGACGTATTCCAATACGCCGACGATCTCGTCGTGAAACCGCAACGGCACGGCAAGTATTGACTGTGTCGTAAACCCCGTTGCTTGATCGACCTCGGCATAAAAGGTCGCGTCGCCCTCGGCATCGGACACAGCCATCGGTTGACCGGACATCAGAACGAAACCGGCAATACCTTTGCCCGAGGGAACGGACATACCGACGAGCTGATCTGCCACGCTGCCGATCGCCGTGAGGAACCGTAGGTCCCCACTGTCGCCCTCGCGCACCAAGACCGACGCTTCGTCAGTTCCAAGTGCGGCGGCTGAAGTTTCCAGCAGTCTGCGGATCGACGTCGTCACAGGTTCGGTCAGCACATTCGCGATGTCGATGGTCTGAATTAGCCTACGAAGCGTTGAATTGAGATCGTTCATATTCTCGTCTGACATACCGAGATTTTGAACCAAGTTGCAATGTTAATCAAACGTCTATTTTCGCTGGAATGTGGCACCAATTCGTCGTATTCTGTTCGCATACAAACATTGGACCGGCGAGCAACTGGGTGCCGCCAGACGCAAGCCGGTCGTTTTTTTCCTTTCGCTCGCCGTTTAAGGTGAATGTGCGGCCGTTTTCTATTTATGAAGCTGCGTCTCAATACCGTTCTCGCATTAGTCGCTCTACTCGCATCGGTCGGCCAGGTCGCCGCCCAAGCTCGATCACCTTTCGATAAGCCGGCAGAGCCATTTGCGATCAAACGTGGCAGTTCATTTGAGATCTCGGGCAGTGACCCGGCGAACGCGTTGTTACCGACCGGTGAAAGGCCTTCGAGAATAGCCGCCGAATTCTTCGAAGCAGAAGAGTTGATCCGTAAACAGCACATCGATGGCAAAAAGCTGACTTATAAGGCGATGACGAGCAGCATTCTCGATGGTGCACTTAAGGCTCTGGATCCGCACAGCGATTTCTACGACGCCGACGAGTGGCGCGAGTTTCTCGAAGAGGAAGAAAGTACTTACGCCGGCATCGGAGCGACAATAGCAACCTACACGCGGAACGGCGTCGATTCGACATATGTTCTTGGCACATTCACCGGTTCGGCGGCAGCTGGGGCGAAGTTCAAGTATGGCGACAGATTCATCAACATAAATGGAACTGACGTCAGTGAAATGGAATCGGATGACGTTCGGGAGTTCTTACGAGGAGCGGCCGGAACGACATTGAAAGTAACCGTCGAGCGAGCGGCAACGGGCAAACTCGAGTCGTACCTTCTTCGTCGTGGAATGATCCCGCAGCCTTCGGTTCCGGACGCATACATCCTGCGGCCGACGGTTGGGTACATTGCGATGACCGAAGGCTTCACGCTCACTACCAGCCGTGAGTTTGACGATGCTGTCCGAAAGCTGAACCAGCAGGGAATGAAGTCGCTGGTCATCGACCTACGTGGTAACGGCGGCGGTATTGTGGATCAATCGATCAAAGTTGCTGAGCGTTTCCTGCCAAGAGGCACAACGGTGCTCACGCAGAAAGGCCGATCGCGTATCGATAATCGCGTTTGGAGGGCGAATCCGCTAATTCAGCTCACGCTTCCGGTCGTTCTACTTGTTGACGAGGACACGGCGTCTGCATCAGAGATCGTCGCAGGTGCATTGCAAGACCGAGATCGTGCATTGATCGTCGGTACACGCACGTTTGGCAAAGGATTGGTTCAGAGTGTCTTCGATCTGCCGGGTGGCACAGGTGTTACGCTGACGTCTGCGCGGTATCTGACGCCTTCGGGCCGCTCGATACAGCGTGATTACTCAGCGGTTGGTAATTACGACTACTATAAGCACTCGACACAGGCGGCGGCGATAGACAGGCCGTTCGTGGAGACTCGAACTCTCACGAACCGTAAGGTATTCGGCGGCGACGGCATTCTGCCTGATGAGGTCGTTGAACGTCCTGCTCTGACAGACGTCCAGTTGCGATTGCTCGAGCCGATGTTCTTTTTCACAAAGGATCTGGTAAACGGCAGGATAGCTGGATTCGATGCCGAAGCCGCGCTAGTCGATTCACGGTATGCTTCGGCAGCTTTCGGTAAATACGTGGCTACGAATGTGGGATTTGGCATTTCGCGAGCCGATGTTGAACATGAAGCGGCGTTTCTCGCGAATCGACTCAAATATGAGATCGTCCTCTCGCAGAATGGTGTGACGCTTGCAGAACGCGTCCTCCTCGAAGACGATATCCAAGCGGCAAAGGCCGTAAGCTCGCTTCCTAGGGCGGCCGAGCTTGCTCACGTTTCGAGCAAGATCAAATAAAAAAAGCCCGTTCGAATTTCTTCGAACGGGCTGCGATAAAACCAGTCCCAAGACTAGAACACGAAGCGAACGCCGTAACGTACAGTTCTAGGGGATTGGAACAACTGCGGCTGTCTGTAGCGAATATCGCTTCGATCAGCCTGCGACGCAATGCGAGCAAGGATCGCGTTGTATAGCGTTCCCGACGTGTAGCCATTGGCGTAAGCCGTCTGGCTGCCGCCCGCGATCGCTGCAGCATTAACCGGCGCGGTACTCGGATTCATCGTCGGATAAATGCCGGTGACCGTAGCCTGATCCCAAATGTTCAGGAAGTTAATGTCGAAGATCGCCTTAAATCGTCCATCGCTACCGAACCTGACCTTGTGAGAAAGGCTCATATCGGTTTGAGTGAACGTTGGGCTGCGGCCAAGATCGCCACGCTCATTGAAGATCTGCGGCGTAACGGTCGAAGCACCAAAGATCGACGTCGTCATTGGAGTTCCAGACGAAATCGTCTGGAAACCTGAGATCTCGGTCGAGTTTGATTTGCTGCCAAACCAATCAAAAATGTACGTGCCGTACATATTGAAAACGTGCGTACGATCCGTCGGTAGCAAGCCATTATCCGGTTCGCCTTTCGCGGTGAAACCAATGAATGGCAGATCGAATGCTCGCGATACTCCGGGCGAGGTGCGACCATTTACGAGGTGAGCCTCGTCCGAGCTTGCAAGTCCCGAATAGTTTCCGAACAGACGGCTCCAAGTGTAGTTCATGTTGAAGAACCAATTGTTGGAGAGACGGCGTTCGAGAACGAATTCCAAAGCGTCATAACGACGTTGAGGCTGAGCGGCCTTGTTGTAGCCGAGTTGCTTAAGCGTTTCAAAATGAAGCCCCTGACCGGGATTTCCGATGATGTAAGCTTCGCTACCGGCCGCATTGACGACACCGGCATCCTCGACCGCTTGGTCAACGTTCTTGTAGGTGTATCGCGAACGGATGACGTAGTCTTTCGAGAGCTGATGCTCAATGCCGAACGTAAACTCCGTTTGACGGAAAGGTTCGAGGTTTGGATCTACGGCACCACCATTGAGAGCTGTCGCTGACGGATCATTCGCATTAACACGCAAATTACGCTGGCAGCGGCTCAGAGCCCCTGGTGTGATAAAGCCGGTCGTTGGACAAACACTCGGACCTGTGTAGCCGTTCAGGATGTTGTTGATATTGAAGAACGTTGATGGAGTATTCGGAAAGATCTCAAAGTAGTCTTCGAGGAAAATATCTCCGCCGAAAAGACCTCGAGGTAATTCAAACTTTACTCGATCAAAGAACCGTCCATAGCTCGCAAAGACCTTCGTCTGGCCGTCACCGAAAAGGTCGTAAGCACCTCCGACTCGGGGAGCGACTTTGTCATTCCATCCAAAGTTGATGGCGCTCGGGAAGCGGTTATAGGTTGGAAGATTCTCCTTCTCGACACGCAGACCAATATTTAGCGTTAATCGGCTAGTTGGCTGCATCTTGTCTTGAATAAAGACTCCCTGACTCTTGTTCGACGCTGCTCCGTTGGTACCGGTTCGTCTAAATGAACCTGAACCAACGGCGCCTTGAGTGTCAGTCACGCCTCCGCCTAGAAGCGTAGAGATCGGGGTTCCGTAATTGTACGAGACACGGCCGATAGTTGAATTACCGGACGCAACATCATTGAAAATAGAGTAGCGTTGATATCCGGTCTTGATCTCATGTCGGAAGCCCGCAACAAATGAGTAACCAACGGCAAAATCATAGGCCTCGCGAACGGATACATCCTTACTCGTGATAGTGTTGGCTGCTGTCGTCGCGCAAGGGAAGTTGACATTAGGGGTTCCGCAAGAAAATATTTGTGTAGTTGACGGAACAAAGTAGTTTCCTAACTTTTCATTTAGGAAGCCTCGCGAAAAGCGTCCCGTGACTACCCAATTAGCTGAAGGCGTGTATACGCCATCAATTGTGAATAGATTCGAATTCTGGCGACCGCCTTGCCGGCTCGTGAATTGATTTCCGGTAAGGACACCGATCGAGCCGCCGTAGTTCGCCGTCGGTATGTTGCCAAATCCGAATGCGGACGATGTCACGTTCGAGAATCCGGTTCCGGGAATACTGCCTTCGTCAACGACAGGGTTCCAAAGGAAAGTACTTGTCAGCCGAAGATTGTCGAATGGATTTGTGTCGATACGACCAAATGCATAATTGTAAGTGCGTTTGCGGCTGTATGCCTGAGTCCCGACGACTGTCCGTGTCGCCGCCGGCAAGTTCGTAAGGTACTGAGTATTTACTTCAGTATTAAAGATCTGAGGCGAATAGCTCCCGAAGAACCAGACCCGGTCCTTAAGGATAGGTCCACCAAGGGTGAATGACGGGAAATAGTTGTCACCGCCGGCCTTCTGCGGCGAAAACACCTCTGCCGTTTGAACAAAGTTTCCGCCCGCTACGCTTCCCGATGTGAAGCGTTGCAAGAGGTCGCGACCACGGCCGGCGAGTTTTGCCGATTCGACATTAATGCTGGCTTCGCCGTGGAATCCGTTGGTTCCGCCCTTGGTAACAACGCTAACTACACCGCCAGTGGCTCCGCCAAATTCGGCATCAAAGCCGCTCGATTTAACTTGAACTTCGCGAACAAGTTGGGTTGGAATGTTGTAGGTTTCGTTGAGGGTGCCAGTTCTATAATTGGTTACTTCTTGACCGTCAATAACGAAAACGTTCTCGCCGCCCGACGCTCCGTCAACAGAGAAGCCGGCAGTACGACTTTCAGGACGGGTTCCAGGTACGCTACGGAGCACGCTGGTAAAGCCTGTTCCTTTGGGAAGCAACTCCATCCTCGCGGCCGTAATATTGGTCTGTATAGCGTTGTTTGTGGCGTCGATCGGCGGTGCGTCAGTCGAAGAAACATCAACAGTAACAGTGTTTCCGCCTGGTTTGACCTCAATTGTGATCGGTGTGCTGCGCCCGATAACGACAACTATATTTGAATACTTGGCTTCGCCAAATCCACTCGCTGCGGAAGTTGCAACATCATACGTTCCCGGCGGAACCTGAGTCGCCCTAAAAAATCCCGATGCATCGGTGGTCAAAGTTCTGCGAAATCCCGCATTACCGGCAACAGCTCCACCTCCTGATGCCGAAGTCGTGATCGTGATTGCAATATTTGGGACTACCGCCCCATTGGCGTCTTGAACCGTTCCTTCGATACCGCCCGTTGTTTCCTGTGCGAACGATAGCACAGCAAGACAGGCGATCAATACAAAGGATCTCGTCAGATCGCGTGTGATTTTATACATTTTCTCCTCCAGAGTGTTACAGGATTGATAATCAAAACTAATGATTATCTGTTTGTCGGATAGTAAACTTGATGAAACTTAACACTGTTTTACGAAAAAGTTAAGCGAAAGTTTACAAGTTTTGGAGAAAAATGCGATTAGCGTTGAAAAGTAATGGTTGTTCCGGCTTCGCCGACAGCGCAGCCGTAGCGTTTCGAAATATATAACCCGTAGAAATCGAGTGCCACGGGCGAGGATTGACGGCCCCACGAGCGGCCTTTGTCTGCTGTGCGGAGGATTGTTCCTTTGTGTCCGACGGCCCAGCCGTTGCTGTCATCGGAAAATGCTACGCGCTTTAGGGTTTCCTTAAATGGTGTAATGACATTTTCCCACGTCTGGCCGCCATTTGTAGTGCGAACGATGGTTCCGCCACCGCCAACCGCGACTCCATCATTATCATCTCGAAAATCGACCGCGAATAACGCTCGAGTCACGCCGGAAGCTTGTATCGTCCACGTCTCGCCGCTATCCGTCGTTGCCAGGATGAGGCCTTTATCGCCGACGATCCATCCGTGCGAATTTCCGTTAAAGTCGAGATGGAATAGTTCATTTTTGGTAGGAATGATGACGCGCTGCCACGAATCACCACCGTCTGATGTTCGCATGACCAACGAATCAATTATCTCGTCGCGTTTATTGACGATCGAACCGATCGCTAACCCTCGTTTTTTGTCCGAATAGCGAATGCTGCTGAAAACGGGCGTTCCGCCTTTGAATTCGCTGTCACTAACGATTCGCGACTGCTGCCAGGTCTTGCCGCCATCGGTTGTTGAGTAAACCAACTTTCCCGCGACAATGTAGCCGTTGTCCTCATTACGAAAATAGATCTCGTTGACATCCTCTTTCGTATTCAATGGATATTTGGTCCAAGTCGCACCACCGTCAGTGGTAGACGCAAGATAGCCGCCGTCGCCGCCAACAAATCCGCGATTCGCGGATGTAAAATACGACGCGACGAGATCAACCTTTTCGCCTGTATCACGAATCGCCCAGGACTGCCCGAAAACAGAAGTCGCCGAAACCACAATGGTGGCGATAAATAACGAAACTCGCAAAAACACACGATTATTTTCGATCTGCATAAAAAATAGAAGGTGACCTATGCGTTTAGAATACAGCTTCCGTCGCAAAAAATCACCTTCTCGGATGTAAGCGAAACGCGATGAGTTCGCCGCTTTATCAGTTGGTTATACGGTACACCTTGCCCTTGTAAACCACCACGACCTGTTCGCCCAGCGATAGATAAGGGATCAGATCCTTCTCGCGTTCGATCAGTTTGAAGTACTCATCGCTCGCAAATATCACT
>JAEUQI010000075.1 GCA_016789145.1 Blastocatellia bacterium
AGCCTTCGTCGTCGATGGGAGCATCGACCGGCGGTTCGCCCGCGTCGAGCCTGATGCCAGGCATTGTCGCTTGCACGAAATGCGGTTCTCGATATGCTCAGGGAGTTCGCTTCTGCGGACGTTGCGGCGGTGCCAATTTTGCAATGGTCACGGCTCCGGAAACTGCGAACGATTTCCCGTGTCCGCGGTGCGGCGTCAGATTGCCGGAGCATTCGCGATTTTGCGGTCGATGTGGGCTCAATATTACGCCCGCGATGATGCAGCAGAGCGGAGGGCTTCATCAATCTAATGCTCCGGGATTCACGACGCAACGCCCGCTACCGCCGCAAGCCGAGCGGTTATGCCGCCGCTGCGGTTCGGCATATCCGGCTCATATCAAATTCTGCGGCCGTTGTGGCGTAACACTTTGATTTAAGTCGCGTTTTGGCCTCTTTGTGCGTATAATAACGGCATCAATCATGCAGGGAATATATTCGGACGGTAAATAAACAGATGAAGATTTGTCCTAAATGCCAAAAGACCTATACTGACGCTAACCTCAATTTCTGCCTCGATGACGGAACTGTCTTGAACGCCGTCGCCGAACAAGCGATGCCGGAAACGATCTTGCTTAATCAGGCGCGGCCGACAGATCCGCAACCGCAACAGTTTCCAACCACGCCTCAGCAGCTGCCGCAACAACTGCAGCAGCAGCAGGCTGGTTGGAACACGGCTCAGCCGCAGTATTCGATGCAGCCGAAAAAGTCTTCGAAGACTTGGGTCTGGGTCTTGTTGGTCGTGGGCGGTTTGATCCTGCTATGCGGGGGCGGAGGACTGGCAGGACTGATCTACCTCGGTACGCAGGCTGACAAAGGGCTTACAAATGTGAATTCAAGTTCGAGTAAGAATAGCAACAGTGGTCCGTTTTCCGGTAATAAGTCCAACACTTCGACAAATAACTCGAATACTACGGCTACGAGTAGCTCGTCGCGAACCTCGGTCAACAAACTTGACCTTTCTGAATGGGTACGGCCAAACTCGCTTTACGGTAATACGTCAATGGAAGGCGACGAACTGATGATGTCGTCGAAACAGAAGAAGTTCTATTACGTGCTAGCCGCGACCGACGAGGCACCGAACAAGACGGAGAAATCAGACGTTTCCGTCACCATGCGCAATGTCGATAATGCTGACTCGAGTCTCGGTTACGGTCTCGTTTTTCACAGCAACCCGACGCCGCTACAAAAAGGGTACGCATTTCTTATCAACACGAAGACGCAGAAGTATTCGGTCGTCAATCATGTTCCCGGCGATGAAAAGAAAGTGATCGCATGGACGAAGTCGGACGCGATAAATATGGGTTCTGCGGAGAACACGATCGAGATCCGCGACCTTGATGACAAGATCGAACTCTATATCAACGGCAAGATGGTCAACTCGATCAAGAATGTTCACGGTTATGCCGGCGGCGTTGTCGGGCTATACTCGGGCGATGCCGTAAAGATCGCATTCAAAGATCTGACGATCAAGAAGTAGGCAGCTTATTATGAAGACTTGCCCAAGATGCGGCCAATCGTATTCGGACGAGAACATTAATTTCTGTCTGAACGACGGAGAACTGCTCACGCAGCCGATGCGGGCACCCGAGCCGGGAGCCTATCGCGATAGTGAGCCTCCGCCGACGATCATGATGAACGAGGCTCGCGTCACCAATCCCGTTGGTTGGCAGCAACCCGCACAGCCTCCGGCTCCCTACCAGGGCCAGCAGGTCATGCAGTACCCATATAACGTGACGCCGAGCCAAACGTTGGCGATAGTATCTCTTTGTTTGGGAATCGGAAGTATCACGGTTGGTTGGTGTTGTTATATCGGGGTTCTTCTAGCTCCGGCCGCATTGATCACTGGCTTCATCGCCATATCTCAGATGAATAAGGATCCGCAGAGGTACACCGGAAAAGGACTTGCCTGGGGCGGAATTGTTACCGGAGCGTTGTATATCGTTGGTCTCATTTTGATCATCATCTTGGTCGGACTTGCTAACATGTTCGGTTAGTAATTGATGTTCAGTTCGCCTTTTAAAGCTTGTTAATGCGAGTTAGTCTAAACGTCATCGCCGGACCACAGACCGGGCGAGCTTTTACGTTCGAAGAACATGATACGTTCATGATCGGACGCAGCGAAGACTCGCAGTTCTGTTTGCCTCAAGACCGGTTTTTTTCGCGGCATCATTGTTTGATCGAGATCGCACCACCGCAGGCGTTTCTGCGTGATCTTGGTTCAACCAACGGTACATTTGTAAATGGAATGCGTGTCGATACTGCTCATCTCAAGAGCGGCGACATGATACAAGGCGGCGAGACCGTGCTGCAGGTCGAGGTTCTTGCCGACGAGATCGGTACACCGAGCGATCCGTTTCTTAAGACTCATCCATCGCTGATCTCCGTTTCCTGTTTGAATTGCAGCGTCCCGGTAAACGTGGAAGCATCTGGGCCGAACGCGAAAATGTCGTACGTTTGCGATGACTGTCGAGAAAAACTCAAAGCAAATCCGCAGCCTGTACCGAACTATCAGATGATACGGATAATCGGCCAAGGCGGCATGGGCAGCGTAATGTTGGCTCGTAGCGAGAAGGACGGCCGGGCGGTCGCGATCAAGACTTTGCTACCTGAGGTCGCAGTAAGCGAACAGTCGATCAAGCGTTTTATGCGCGAGATCGAGGTCGCGGCCTCGCTGCGGCATCCGAACGTTGTTAGCTACATCGAACACGGAACACATAACGGCATGATCTATCTTGTGTCCGAGTTTATATCAGGTATGGATGCCGCAAAGCTTGCGAAACACCGCGGCGGACGATTGCCATGGCGAGAAGCGGTGCAAGTGATTGAACAGACCCTAGCAGCTCTCGATTTCGCTCACAATCTTGGCTTCGTACATCGCGATATCAAGGAACAGAACATTTTGATCGAAGGCACATTTCCTAATTCGAGTGCGAAACTAACTGACTTTGGGTTATCCAAGAGTTTCAAACAAACCGGCATGAGCGGCGTTACGATGGTCGGCGATGTTGCGGGCACGATAGCTTATATGCCTCCGGAGCAAGTTCGTGATTTCAAAGAAGTTCGCCCTCCATCCGACATTTATGCCGTAGGAATGACCGCCTATAGCCTGCTCACGGGAGCACATGCCCTCGATATTGGCCCCAAAGCCGGCATTTCGGAAACTGTAAAAGCGATCTTTGAGAAGCCGATAATTCCGTTGTATCAACGTGTCCCAGACATTCCGCACAACGTCGCCGCCGTTATCGAAACTGCGCTCGCGAAGCAGGTCGAACTCCGTTGGAGCAACGCCGGAGCGATGCGCGAAGCGTTGCTTCGTTCGGCGGCTGAACATACCTAAACGGTCTTTGTAACTTTTGAAAGGGACCGTGGAGCATCTGCATCGATGCCCTTGGCGGCCGATAGATATGCCGCAAATAGCTGAGCGGGAACGATGAATGGAATTGGGGTCAATATTTCGGGCATCGATGGCATCATGATCGAACGAGGCGAAGCTGTCGCGATAGATTCGTCATTTGTGATCGACAAACAATCAGCGTGTAGCCGTTCAAGATCTGAAAGCAAGTCAAGCGAACTCGTCGTTGTCTTGCCATCAGGTGCAAACATTATGACAGGGAAGCGGCGTTCCACTATCGCCAACGGACCGTGGAAGAAGTCTGCGGTCGAAAAGCGTTCTGCTACTACATAACACGTTTCCATGAGCTTTAAGGCTAACTCATAGGCGTTGCCGTAATTCATGCCGCGACCGACGACGACGCAGTTCTCCATGAACGTATAGCGGTCAACCAGGTCTCGAACAACTGCCTCGCGATCTAACGCATGCGAAGTCAGCGACGGTATCGTTTCGATCTCAAGCCCCTCGGCACCAAGAGCTTGAGCGAGCAGGTAGAAATGCAATATTTGACCCGTATAAGTCTTTGTCGCCGCAACACTGCGTTCGCGGCCGGCGTGGATAAGGAGCACTTCATCGACTATCGATGCCATTGTCGATTCGGCTTCGTTGGTTATGCCGAGAGTGTAGGCACCCGATTCTTTGGCAGTTGTAAGTACTGTGTTAATGTCAGTGCCTTCGCCAGATTGGGAAACGCCGACAACGAGAGCTCGTTTCAAATCGAGCTTGGAATTGTAGAGTGTAAACACCGACGGAGCCGAAAGCGAAACGGGGATTCCGGTTGTGACCTCAAGTAAGTATCTCCCGAATTGTGCTGCGTTGTCGGAACTGCCTCGAGCGACGAGGACTATCAGGTCGATCTCGCGACCACGCAAAAACGTTCCGAGTCGACCGATCTTTTCTCGCTCCGCACCGATCGTGCGTTCAAGTACAGCGGGCTGTTCGCGGATCTCTTCGAGCATTATCGACATGATGGTTCTTGTTATTAATGATTATGATAACACTCGAAGCCAACAATCGTCATTGTTCGAGATTATCGTCTGAGAGCATTGTAGTGATCAGAGTTTCTTCGTTCAGCTCGCTGATAGCGCTATTGATGACACCGCCGATCATTAGTACGAGTGCGGTCAGGTACAACCAAAGCATCATGATAATGACTGCTCCGAGTGATCCATATGTTCGGTCGTAAGTATTGAAATAATTGAGGTAAAGCCGAAAGCCGCTCGTCAGCACGAGCCATAGGCCTATAGCGACGAGCGACCCTGCGGTGATCCAGACCCATTTACGATCTTTGAAATCCGGAAGCAGATTGTAGATGATCTCGCATGCGAAGAGCATGACGATCAGTGTCGAAAGCCATTGTATCGAGGTCAATACGAGCGGAGATGTGACTTCGACGCCGACGCCGGCAAGTCCACTCTGAGCCAGTTGCCAGCCATAGAATACGCCGGCCAATACAGCAGCAACCAAGACCGCAATGACTAAGGTCATAATTAGAGAAACGGCCTTGTTCCACAACCACATTCGCGTTTCCTTTATGCCGTAGATCGCATTAAGTGCATTTCGGACCGCATCGACACCTGCGGATGCAGACCACAAGGCGATCGCCAAGCTGATCACCGCAAGTCGGCCGCTACTGTTAATTACGACCTCATCCACTGTTTTTGATACGAGGTCAAAAACGGATAGTGGCATCAATTGACGCATATATGTGAAGAGTTCATCCTTCAGACCGGATGAACTCTCCAAGACGATTCCAAAGAGACTAACGAGAAAGTAGAGAAGTGGAAAAAGGGCGAACGAAAAATAGAATGCGACCTGTGCCGAATGGCTGAAAATGTCCGCATCGAAAGCCTTGTTGTATAGCTTCGACAAAAACTCTTTCCAAGGGAACCTATCTTTGTGAGACTCGCCCATAGTCTAGGAACTAGCCGCGAGCACGTTCAAGCAACGTCATCGTCAACACCGAAAGAAGTAATCGGGCTTCTTCTTCGGGAGCGATCTGCGATAGAGGCTCGAGTTGGAATACGCCTTCGAAAAATGCCGGCTGCTTTTGTAATTTTGCCGCTTGCGAGCCGTCCATTCGCGAGACGATATATGCAGGATTGAAAAAATACCCCGTGAACATACCGATAACAGGTAACTCGCCGAGCAAAGAATCGACGACTTTGATCCAAGCATTCTCTTCATGGATCTCATAGACCTGCTGGTCGTTTTCATCGTAGATCTCGTAATGAGCTTTCAAGATCGAACGCATTCCGCGTCGTTTGATCGAGCCAACAAGTTGGCCGTTCGCAGATGTGAAATTGTACTTTGCCGAAAAATCGATAACTCGGTCTGCTTTGATCGTGAAGAGTAGTTGAGTTTGACCTTCGTCGGCAAATACGTTGATAGCTTCTTTGAACTTGAAAAGCTTCTGCTTTACATAGCCGATCAGCTGGCCGTTCGAATCACGAACGTAGATCTGACTCGCGATAGCGAGCAATTTGAACGAAAGTTGTAACGGAAAATTCATTGTATACCTCCAATAACTTGCCTTGTAACTCGTCGCGAAATGCGGCAAGTTATCTCGTATGAAATCGTGTCGGCCAGATCTGCGAGGTCTTCAGCATATATCGAACTGTATCCATCTGAACCGATCAATGTAACTGAATCGCCTTCAATGACGCCTTCAATGGCTGTAACGTCAACAACGGTCCAGTCCATTGATACACGACCGACGATTGGCGCAATTTGCCCCCGAATAAGCATGCGTCCTTTAGACGAAAGAGAGCGCGGCAATCCGTCTGCATAGCCGATTGGGACAACGGCCGCGGCCATATCGCGAGATGCTCGAAATGAACGCCCGTAACCTATCGACGAGCCCATCTTGACCGGCTTTAACATCGCGACCTTTGATCGAAGCGACATCACAGGCCGCAAGTCCGGCTTATTGATCTCTTTCGCCAGCACATCACCACCAAGGCCATAAAGAATGCCGCCAAGTCGCACCATTTGCCGTCGTGCAGTCGGATGGCCAACGGCTCCGGGCGAATTGGCGAGGTCGATGATATTCGGATGAATTCCGATCGAAGCCAACTTCTGCACGCACTCGTCGAACCTAAGCATCTGTTCGTTTGTAAAGTCAGTTTCGTTTAGATCATCAGCGGCCGCGAAATGCGTCATCGCTCCTTCGACCCGCAAATGTTGGCAACTGGCGAGTTTGTCGGCAAATTCGTCTAACTTGGTGTAACATACACCGATCCTCATCATTCCGGTGTCGATCTTAATGTGAACTTTGTGTTCGATTCCGCGTGACGCCAAAGCCTTCTCGAACAGATCAAGTTGATTTACCGTCGAGATCGCAGGAGTTAGTCCGTGATCGATCACTTCGTGTTCTTGGCCCGACCAAAAGCCGCCGAGCACTAATATCGGTGTATTGATCCCCGCATTTCTCAGTTCGACTCCTTCTTCAACTAAAGCAACGCCAAACCAATCTACGCCTTCAGATTCAAGACGTCGAGCACAATCGACCGCTCCGTGTCCGTACGCATTCGCCTTAACGACAGCGAGGTATTTGACGCCACCAATAAAACGCTTTGACGAGTGGAAATTGTATGCAAGAGCATTGAGGTCGATCGTCGCAACGGTCGGCCTGCCGGTTGCGTTGCCGCTCATAAAGGTATGTTTCCGTGCTTCTTCGGCGGATTCGTGTCGCGCTTGTTTTGTAACAAATTGAGAGCACGGATCAGTTTTGGCCGCGTGAACTTAGGCTCGATCACTTCGTCTATGAATCCACGCTCTGCTGCGACATATGGATTTGCGAATTTCTCGTTGAATTCATTTACAATACGCTGCCGATTTTCTTCCGAGTTCGTAGTGTCGAGAAGTTCTTTTTTATACAGCACGCCGACAGCTCCTTCGGCACCCATGACGGCGATCTCAGCGGTCGGATAGGCAAAGTTGATGTCCGTTCGGATGTGTTTGGATGCCATCACGCAATAGGCCCCGCCGTAAGCTTTGCGCGTGATAACTGTGATCTTAGGAACCGTTGCCTCGGCAAATGCGTAAAGTAATTTGGCTCCGTGCCGAATAATTCCCAAGTGTTCTTGATTGACGCCCGGGAGGAAGCCGGGAACGTCTTCGAAAGTGATCAATGGAATGTTGAACGCGTCACAAAACCGAACGAATCGAGCCGCCTTTACAGAAGCGTCAATATCCAAAACTCCTGCAAGAAACGCCGGTTGATTCGCCACAATTCCGACCGAATGACCGCCAAGACGAGCGAATCCAACGACGATGTTTGCTGCAAAATGTTCTTGTGTCTCAAAAAAATAGCCGTCGTCGACGACTTTGTTGATCACGTCTCGTATGTCGTACGGCTGATTAGCTGATTCAGGAACGACCGAATTTAGCTCCTCGTCCGCTCGGTCGCTCGGGTCGCTCGTCGGCGCGAACGGAGCTTTCTCCATGTTGTTCGAAGGGAAGAATGACAACAATTCGCGAGTGATCCTAAGAGCATGCTCATCAGAATCCGCTGCGAAATGAGCGACCCCGGACTTCGCGTTGTGCGTCATCGCTCCGCCGAGTTCGTCTTTCGTGACGTCTTCGTGCGTTACCGTTTTGATCACGTCGGGGCCGGTGATGAACATATACGAGGTGTCCTTCACCATCACATTAAAGTCCGTGATCGCGGGTGAATAGACTGCGCCGCCGGCACATGGTCCGAGGATGCAGCTGATCTGCGGGATCACGCCGCTAGCTAGAGTATTGCGAAGGAAAATGTCCGCATAGCCGCCGAGCGAAACCACGCCTTCTTGAATTCGAGCGCCGCCGCTGTCATTGAGTCCGACGACCGGAGCTCCGACCTTCATCGCCATGTCCATCACCTTGCAGATCTTTTGGGCATGCGTTTCGCTCAGGCTTCCGCCAAATATGGTGAAATCCTGAGCAAAAACGAAAACTTCGCGGCCATCGACGAGCCCGTGGCCTGTTACGACGCCATCGCCGGGAAACTTCTGTTTATCAAGCCCAAAGTCGGTCGAGCGATGCGTGACAAATTTGTCGAACTCTTCGAACGAGCCATCATCGAGGAAAAAATCGATGCGTTCGCGTGCGGTCAACTTGCCCGACGCACGCTGTTTCTCGATGCGAGCCTCGCCGCCGCCTAGCTCCGCGATCGCGCTTCGCTCTTTTAATTGTTCGATCTTATTCAAGGGACTCACTACGGGTTGCATATCACCCAAGTTTAGCTAGTTTGTGGTGGTTTTCAAAATTTTCGTACGCGTTTAAGATAGCAGTATGACGAATCGCGAAGTTATTCGCAGCAAAGACAACGCTCGTTTGGCGTACGCACGCGCGGCCCGCGACGGCAGGAGCTTGGACGTGATCTTTAATGAAGGTAAACGACAATGCCTCGAAGCGGCGCGTGCTAACGTCAAGATAGAGCTTTGCTTGTTCGCCGAGGGCTTTGACGATCTGGAAGCTATCGACAAGCTTAGATCATCGTCCGTTACGTGCGTAGTGGTTGCTGACCGATTGTTCGACTCGATCGCCGAAACAAAGAGTCCGCAAGGCGTGATCGCAATCGCGCGACGCCCGTCGGGAAACGCCGGACTATTGGCTGCGTCGTTGTCACGGTCGTCGGTCCCAATGATCGTTTTCTTGAGAGAGATCAATAATCCATCAAACCTCGGGGCCATACTTCGCACAGCCGAGGCGGCAGGTGTTGCGGGAGTGATAACATCGTCGGGTTCGGCAGACGCATTCTCACCGAAGGCAAATCGTGCGGCTCTGGGGGCCAATCTTCGAATTCCGATCTGGGAAAAGGCTGACCCAACGGAGGTTATACAATTTGCAAAAGAAAACGAGCTGTTGATCGCAGCGGCGGTCGTTTCCGACGCCGTTGATTATACTTCGACTGATTGGCAGCGTCCGACGATGTTGATGCTGGGTTCTGAGGCTCACGGACTCAGCGACGAACTGGCGGCCTTTGCCGACATTAGAGTCACAATTCCATTGATGAACGGAGTTGAAAGCCTCAACCTGGCGGTTTCCTGCGGAGTGATCTTATTCGAAGTGCTGCGACAAAATCGCCTGAGTTAACGCTACTTATTCGGAGCCGCATTCGCACTAGTGACCGATTTTGCCGCCTCGAGTTCTTTCTTCAGGATACCTTGGCTGGTCGGGTCGTTCGTGACCGTCAAAAAGACCGCAATGTCGGATTCGATGACCTTTCGGTTCTTGATGTCGGTTTCAGCGATCCGTTTTCGAACTTCGAGCAGTGTGCCTCTTGCCTTCACAAAATCACCGGTCAGAAATTGCGCACGGCCAAGATTGTATAACTCCTCAGCATCTCTCGGTGCGGGAGCCTTCGCCAAATAGGCTGCGGGGTCGGCATCGACCAGTCGCCGCCCGTCTTCGAATGCACTCAGGGCGATGTTGTTGGACGCCATTTGCGACGGAATTTCGGCAGCCGGGGCGGCCGACTGGGGACGCAATGCAAAATGATAAACAGCCAGGCCAATGAGCGAACCAAGTGCGAGAACAGCTGCGTATGCGGCGAATCGCCCGAAGGAACTCGGCTCGTCCTGCACCATTGATAATGGTTCACCGTCATATCCCGAAGGTTTTGCCTCAGGTGTCGGAGCGGCTATCGGCGCGGCAAAAGGGACCTCGATCTTTTGAATTTCCGGCTCGGTCGCTATCGGCACAGGTTCGTGGACAAAAGCTTCCTCCTTGGGTTCGTCGGTTAATCGCAAAGTGTCCTCAAACTGTTCATCAGGTGTGATCGTTGGGTCTTCGAAAAAGTCAGATGGTCTCGGCAAGACGAGCGTCGAAGTTTCGATCTCAAGCAGATCGTCATCGGGTGACGGTGCGAACCGTGCCGTCGCAACTGTATCTTCTTCGCTGTCAGGCAATGCGAGAATATCATTGTCCGTCTCGATAACAGGTGAAGTATCGACCGCGTCAGCGCCCGACGTTTGTACAACGACAGCCGTAAGATTGTCTTCAGCACCGCGTTCGAAACATAGATCTTTCAGTCGAGCACAGATATCTTTCGAATTTTCACCGCTGGCAAGTATTTCTCGGATCTCCGCGTCCGGGATATGGCGTGTTATTCCATCTGAACAAAGAAGAAACGAACTTCCGGCGTCAACCATTATTGTCTTGAGTTCGATGTCAACGGTCGGCTCGGCGCCAAGAGCACGGTTGATGATGTTCTTGCCGGGATGATTTTCGGCCTGCTCTTCGGTCATTCGGCCTGCTCGAACTTCGTCGGCAACCATTGAGTGGTCTTCGGTTTCACGTATCAGAGAACCATCGGGCTTAGAGCGGTAGATTCGCGAATCACCGGCGTGGCCGATGGTCGCAACATTCCCATCGAGGTGTAATGCAGCGATAGTTGTCGCCATTTTAGAAAGCTGTGATAGATCGTTAGACATCTGGTGGATCGCCGAATTTGCACGCTCCAATGCTATCCGCATCACCATTTCGGCGTCAGAGCCGGCAGTCCGATTCGTGAATGCCTCGCCAAGAATTTCTACTGCCATTTGCGAGGCTACCTCTCCGGCCTCTGAGCCTCCTACACCATCAGCAACAGCAAAGATGCCGATCTGAGGCATTTCGAGATAGGAATCTTCGTTATGGGGGCGCCTTTCGCTTAGTCCTCGATCGGAGATAGCCGAAGAAGAAAGAACAGCTCGGTTCATGTCTGGGGAAGGTTGCATAGTCAATTTAGATCTGCTCGTTTTCGCGCTCTGTCGATATGGAATCAGGCTTTACAACGATCGCGTCCCGCATTCGATCAACAGCATTTCTATGCGAAAACGCCATCAGGATCCCAAGCATCACAAAACTCGTCATCAAGCTAAATCCCCCGTGGCTTACAAATGGTAGGGTAATACCCGTCATCGGGAGAGCCCGAGTGATTCCGCCAATATTTACCAATGCTTGAAAGCCGATGAAGGCCGCCAATCCTATCGAGCAAAGCTTGCTGAACATGTCGCGCGAATCTCTCGCTGTTCTAACGCCTGCCGCAGCAAATACAATTAGCGCAAAGGTTATCAACAAACCCCCGAAAAGTCCAAGTTCTTCGGCCATCGCGGCGAAGATATAGTCGGAATCCGAAACTGGAATTAGTTCCGGATAACCAAGTCCGAGACCTCGTCCCGTTATTCCCCCCGAAGCTAATCCAAAAGTGGCTTGAGCAGGCTGAAATGCAAGCACATCAAACCATGCATCGATATTGATCGACTTTTGCATTTCCGGCTCCTCTTCGATCATCTTGGGAAGTTCCGGATTGCTCTTTACGAGACCCTCGTAATAGTCGTCGTAGTCTTCTTTCCACCAGCTGGTCTCTGGCGACGGCGGATTGAAACCGTCAAGCCATAAATGAAATCGCTGTTGGATACGATCCGGCAAGATAGCCTTTACCGGTTTTGCGAGAGTTGGTAACAATGGAATCTTGTCTTGTGTAGTGACCGGCAATGCTCCTACGATCAAGATAGACATTCCTAGCAAGACCGATCCAACAAGCACAAGACGCTGCGAAAACCGTCGGACGGCGACGAGGTATAAAGTCGCGTAGACCGAACCGAAGACCATCATTTGCCCGAAATCCTTAAGTACAAAAAATGGAATGAACGGCACCGCTGCCATAAACAAAAGCGGCAACACGTCCTTTGCACGCGGAATTCCCCAATAGGTGCGTGCGAGGTTGCGGTATAGGACGGCAAGGATGGCCGCAAATCCAATAAGAAAAGGAACTTTTGCCGGCTCCCAAGGGGTCATATTCCCAATCGACTTTCCGGCTCGAGAAGTAATCGCCGCCAGCATTAACGGAACAAGTGTTAGCAGCACGATCAAAATTCCGTTGTTCTGCAGAAAGCGAAGCGTATCTTCACGACGCATCGCCACGAATGCGACCAGCATCAGGAATATCGCAGCGATAGGGATTACGGTTCGGCTGGAAGTAATGATACCGCTAAGCGAATCTTTTGGAGGACGGAAAGTTTGGGTAGAAAGATCTACTGGCGCCGGAGGTGTAGCAGGTAGCCCCATGATCTGTTTCTTTTCGGGCGAGTAGTTTTCTTTGATATAACGCATTTGCAGCGTCTGGATCTTAGCCTCACGTTCTTTGGCGATAGCAGTTAACCTGAGCTTGAGCATCTCTCGTGCCTTCTCACGCTCGGTCATGTTCGAGGCCGCAACCCTCGCGCGGTCCGTCGGATCGATATCTGCTACATATTCGCGATCAGAGAACAAACGATACTGAACGGTCAAGCCTATTGAAAACAATAGAACGCAAACAGTATAAACCGTCCAATTTCCTTGGTATCTGAGGAATTGTTTAATAAATATCGGCAGGATCGCTAGAAGGGAAATGATCCCGATATTACGCATCGCAGCAAGAAAACTAGTTTCATAGCCGCGAATTAAGGCACCGTAATAGATCGAATAGTGTGCGACCGCCATCAGACTGACGATCATGCACAGCATCAGAAAATGTAGCAATGTACGATTTTTCATTCGAACTAACTAGCGTCGCCTCGTGGGCGCCGGATTCGCAGGTTTGTAACTATCGCCTAACAAACCAAGCTGTAAAGCCTTCAAGATAACGTCCGCCGCTATTGGAGCCGCAGTTGTCCCGCCATATGCTCCCCCGCCGATGTCTTCGACGACGACCGCGATCGCAAGCCTCGGATTATCGACGGGAGCGATGCAAAGAAACCAACCATCCCATCGCGTTCGCTTTACCGGAACCTGAACTTCGACCATCTCGCCCGCTGCATTTCGCTGGCGTCTCGTTTCCATTTTTTTTGTGCCGTCGGCGTTGTAAACCGGCACGCCGTCTTTGTCTGCGGTTCCGGTCTTACCGCCAGTTGTGACACCGGTGCCGCCGAGTTTTGATTTGACGACAGTTCCAGTTCCACCAGCTTCTTCTGTTACGGTTGCCATTATCTCACGAACAGCGCGAGCGGCTTGTGGTGAGAGCACCTGTGAGAACATCTGTGGCTGAATGTCTGCTTCAATACGAGGCTTCATTAGCTTGCCTTCGACATTCGCGGCGGCTGCGGCTATAAGAGCCATTTGAAACGGTGTCATTTGTCCGGCCCCGCCTTGGCCCATACCGACTACGCCCGAATCGTAGAGTGACATCTTCTCGCCGTTTACGAGAGTTGAGCGAGCAGGTGCAAGTGAATTCGCAATGCGTTTATTGCTAGTGTTCCAAATGTCAGAGAAAAATCCTTGTGTAACTGCCTCCTCCGGAGTGTTTACGGGCATGATACCCAACGCCATCGCCGTGTCACCCATGCGCTGATGGCCAAGCGCATTTGCGAGCTGTGCAAAGTACTGGTTACTGGAAACCTTAAACGCTTCGCGAAGCGGTACGTTCTCGCTACACGCATGACAGCTGCCGCCAGCGTCGCAGATCGGACGGGATCCGCGAAAAGGTGTGTAGCAATCCGGCGCGGGCCGTCCGGGAAACGTCTCGTTCTGACGTCCACCGCGAAACGATGCCAGCATGGTAAATGTTTTAAATGTTGAGCCTGGAATATAGAATTCTCTGGTCGCGCGATTTAGCAACGGCTTATTTGCAGCATCGCCCTCAAGTTTCAAATATCCATCGAGGCTTTCAGCTTGCGCAAGCGTGTAGCTAGGATTGGAGTACATTGCAAGAACGTCTCCATTTTGCGGGTCGAGGACAACAATGCCAGCTTTTTTGCCCTCGATGCGTTTGGCGATATAAGCCTGAAGCTCTTTGTGGATCGTTACACGAACATCCTTGTTTTCAGGCTCGGGTTTCTTGTACTTAGTAAGAATTTCCCATGCTTCCGGCATCGGATCAGCGTCGCGTTGGTACAACGTTCGTTCAAGCCCCGGAGTTCCTCGTTCGGTTCCGAGAAGATGAGCCATCTCTTTGTCTAAGGAGAATTCCCGCGACAGCCCACTTTCTTTGTCCCACTTATAGTAAGCAAGTGCCGAGTCGAGTTTGCCGGTTCGGTCTAGCATCCAGCCGCGAAGGCTTGCGGCGTTAGTTCGGCGATTTCGGAGGTCTTTGTAGCTTAACGCTTTCATTTGACCTTCTGTATCAGCGGCAGTCCGAGTCCAATAAACCTGAAAACCGAATGTCACGCTGCATAGAATTACGAAAACAAAAAACCACACGAATAGGCTGCGATTCGTTACGGTTTGAGCGAGCTTCTTGTTCACAACAAGGGGCAATTCGCGTTCGAACAGGAAACGCGGACGCCAAACGTTTTCGACAAGTGTAATCAAAAGAAAAATCAGAATAACTGAGACCCCGATCACGTAAATGATCGAAAGCCCCGCGGGGGTTCTCTCTAGTACTTGACCGCCAAACAGTTTATCGGTCAGCGTTTTACCAATGTCTAAGAATGCTACAAGCATTAGGGTTTCTGTGACGGTATCTCGATCGAGTCTTCAGTACTAATTGGGTTTTCCCCTTCAACTTTGACCGTATCTTCTAGAATCTCATGCTCCGAACTATTTTCAACCTCGCTGCTTTTACTCCGAAACTCAAAACCGTCGATAGTGACCGAATGATGAGATGTTTCTTCCACGACAGTTTCCTCGATCGGCTCACTTGCAGACGGTAGCTGTGAGACCTCCAATTCAACATTAACAACTCCGAATCGAACCTTCGCGTCGGGCGGGATTTCGATGACCTTACCATAGGCGATGCGTTCATTATTGATAAATGTTCCATTCGTTGATCCGGTATCCGCAAGGGAGAGTCCTCCGATCTCGGAAACGATGATCGTCGCATGTATGCTTGATACGCTGCTGTCTTTGATCGTCAGTGAACAATTCGACGAGCGTCCGACAGAGATTCTTCCGTTCTTGTCTGCTTCGGCAGTTACCTCGTTTACCTCACCGCCAATGGAAAACAATGCCCTGATTACCGCATTCGTGCCGATTTGAGTAACTGAGGGGATATCAATATTCTTGACACTAAAAGCCGGAACCGTAACATTCATCTCGACCTCCCGGTCGTCTTCTATCACACGGTCGAAGCCTGCTTGTAGCTTTACTCCTTCGACAAAATAATCTGGTGACACGTCGAATTTCACGGGTGCAAGTGTGTAGTAATTCGAGTCGTTGATATGGTCGATAGTAGCGGTAAGTAACTCGTTACGAAGATTCTCAATCAATGTATCACTGTCGGTCGCAAATTTATCCCATTGTATCTTGAGCCTTATGTTGTGCGGAACAACATTACCTTTACCGGCAACTGTGATCGATTCCGCGTCGAGTAACTTCTTAATGCGTTCGATCAATTCACTAGTCGCTAAACTACTAGATGGAGTCCACTTGCGACCTGTGAACCTATCAAATGTATCACCGACCTTTGTTAACACACCTTTAAAGAGCCAATCGGCAACTCCCGGCGAGTTCTTCGAGCGTTCTAAGTCTTTCATAACAAAAGTCCATTACGAAAAGTTTCTCAATTCTATCCAAAAAAAATCCAGAAACAAATCACGATAATCTATTGCTAAACAATGTTGTTATATGTACAATATGTTTGGAACCAGGTTTGGTTTCCAACTTTATTAATAGTAGACCTCCTGCTTTTCCGTGGCCAGAGACCGCTCTTCGGCCTCAAACTTCTTAATATGTCGAACTTGAACATCGTGCGGTTCGGAAAATCACCTAGCCCTTTTGCGGTAAAGAGTAAAAGCAATACGGGTTTCTCATTGCCCGAACTCTTGGCCGTTCTAGCAGTGATGGCGATCATAGTTACTATTTCGATCCCGTACATGCTGAGTTACCGAAAGCTATATAGGTCAGATGATCAGGCTCTTAAGATCATGGATCTAATGCAAGAGGCCTCTCAGCTC
>JAEUQI010000076.1 GCA_016789145.1 Blastocatellia bacterium
TGTTTCAATAAAATTCCTTATCGAGCTCACGAGTAAGAGTGGAGGTGCGTGAGGTGCGACCGATCTGTCGTCCGTGTTTATCGAGAGAGCCCTTTTGAATTATTACTTATTGTGATCTAGAGCTGTGGCAATATGTTCAGAAGAAAAAAGGTAAGCAAAAGCATCCACATTGTGATCTGATACATCACAATTGGTGTTACCATCGTCCTTAGTTCGTAATTCAATTGGAGGAGCCCACATTATGATGCAGCGTATCTCGTTCGTGCTGTTTGCCGTTCTATTTGTTTCCGTTTCAGTAATTGCCCAAACTTCACCCGAGCCGAAATCGACTCCCGTACCTGCTGTTCAGCCTACGCCGAAGCCAACCGCGACTGAAAAGGTCACGACCAAAACTAATGTCACGAAAGAGCAATACGCCGACCTTCTCAAAAAGGTAAAGGCAGGCGATATGTCGGTCGATTTCGCACTGTTGCGTCTTGCATATACCGCGACTACGGACTATTCACCGTACGGCGGAGCAGAGCTTCGTTCGCAAATGGCAACGCAGTTTCGAGCAGGTAGTTTTGACGACACGATCAAGACAGCAAATAAGATGCTCGAAACGAATTATGTTGACCTTCACGCTCATTATTGGGCGGCCCTTGCATATTCGGAACTCAATAAGACAAAAGAGGCCGAATCCCACAAAGCCGTGCTAAGTAAGCTAATGTCCGCTATCCAACAAAACGATGGCCTGAGTGCAAAAACCGCGATGCTCTCGATCGGGATCGCCGAACAGTATTTCGTGATGAGCATTATGGGTTTTGAACGCCAATCCAAAGCTCTTGTTCAGGAAGACGGCTCTGTTTTTGACGTGCATACCTCGTACAACAAAGAAACCAAAGAAACGCGCAAATTCTATTTCAATATCGACAAAGTCTTCGGAAAATTCTGATCCGAACAGCCTTAAGGATAATGTGATTACGACCGCGATGGTCGGACATATGGCCGCCGAACAAATTCTTTTGATCGCGTCCAAAATGTCGATCATCGTGGTCGTTTCTTATATTCGGCGACCGTCGGTCTTAGAAATTATCAAACAAATCGAGCACTCGGGCGTAAATACTTGCAAAGGTGTTAGCAAAACCGCTAGAGTTTGGCTTTGAACTACGTATATGACGGACCATGATCTGACAGGGCAGATCCTAGACGGGAAGTACCAGATGACGCGCGAGCTGGGCAAGGGCGGCATGGGAACCGTCTATCTGGCGACGCACCTCGGTACCGAACGGCCCGTGGCCGTAAAGATCATTGCGCCGCAATTCATGCAGCGCGCGGAATTTGTCGAGCGTTTTCGCCGCGAGGCTAAGGCTGCGGGACGGCTAAGGCACCCGAATGTCGTTGACGTCACTGACTTTGGATTTGCTGCGACAAGTGCGGGCGAAGTCGCATATCTCGTGATGGAATATCTCGATGGCTGTACGCTCGGCGAGATCCTCGATGAAGAGAACAATCTGCCCGTTGGATGGACGCTCGACATTCTCGAACAGGTCTGCAGCGCAGTTCAGGAAGCCCACAATATGGGCATCATTCACCGCGATCTCAAGCCCGACAATATCTGGCTCGAACCCAATCAACGCGGCGGTTACACCGTCAAGGTCCTCGATTTCGGTATTGCGAAACTCGAGGAACACGAGGCCGTAAACGGCGATATACCTGCAGAATTTCTGCGTTCGTCGCCGACACAGGTCGGCACGGCCAAAACGACCTTTGGAGGCGTCGGCACGACGATGGCGGCTGAGGCTTCTACGATCGTTCAGACCATAGAACACAACAAAACTGTTTCGCTTGAGCCGATCGCGGACGAGAAAAAGACCGCCATTTATGATCAGAATAGCGATCAAGATACGGTTGGGACTCAGTTGTTAGATAACGACGTTGAGATCGATCCGGATCGAACGGGGAATCCGACCGGCGGAAATTCGCTCGTTAGTTCGCTGTCAACTGCGGGATTGACTCGCGTCGGGGCAGTTCTTGGGACGCCGCTTTATATGTCCCCTGAACAGTGCCGCGGCGAACACCTGGACGCTCGCAGCGATATTTACAGTCTTGGCGTGATCGCCTATCAAATGCTGTCGGGCCGGACGCCGTTCGAGGGCGATTTCAAAGCGGTAATGGAATCGCACAAAACGATCGAGCCGCCGCCGCTGGCTGCCAAGAACGTGCGCCGAAAGATGCGTCGTGTCATCCACGATGCGTTGTCCAAAGATCCTGCTCATCGGCCGCAGACGGCCGAAGCATTTGCCAGTGAGCTCCGGTCTCGCGAAGAGGGAATTTACGGCCTGGTCAGCCGTGCGATGGTCATTTACAGCCAGCATTTGCTGAAGTTTTTGACCTTGACCGCATTCCTTTTCATTCCGCCGACCTTCTTTACGATCGGGATGGTCATACTTTCGTTCCTTCGTGTGAGCGAATCGATACCGAGCAGCACGGCAAACGTATTTATCGGCGTGCTGGGGATCGGAATGACGCTTGCTAACGCATTCTGCGGCAGCCTGATCGTCGGTACTATTGCATGGATAGTGACGCAGAATATCGCGGTGCCGTTGCGGCCCATACGATTACGACCGGCATTGCGCGAGGCGAAAAAGAAGTGGAAACGTTTTGCCGGAGCCGGGGCGTTGAGTGCCATCTTGCCGTTCGTCGCCTGCGGCATTGGTGCGATAGGCGGTTTTATCGTACTCGCGGCGTTGTTAGGCATCTTATATCCGTTGACCGAGTCGGTCGGTGCGATCTTTATAGCAGGTGCGATCGGATCTATTCTCGGCGGCGTGATCGGGTTCTTCTACGCTTACACGTCATACATGCTTGTTGCACCGTCAGTGATGATGGAGAACGTCGGGATCATCGAGGCTTTCCGACGTTCGCGACAGCTTGTTAAACGGTCATTCACGACGGCCGCCGGTGCTGCGATACTGATGTTCCTAATACCTGCGGTAACTGCGGGTTCGATCTCGTATATCGTAAACGTGTCGGCACGGGCGTTCGACCCGGAATCCAAAACATCGACTGAGGCCAAGTCGAACGACACAGTGCCGACAGAGGAGACATCGGCTGCTACGCAGACCGTTGCACCAGAAGGCGATGCCCCAGCTGCTCCCACGAGCGAGTCGGCCGCCAAAAAGGACGATGGTTGGAACTGGTCGGTCGGTCCGAAGGGAAAAGACGTTCGCCGTAAAGATATGGACATGCGTTCGCGAGTTCGTGTTACTTTGCTCGAATCGCTCATCAACATTCTCTGGCTGCCGATGCAGATATTCGTCTTCTCATTTTCTGGTATCATAGTAGCTCTCCTCTATTTGAAGACGCGGCTTGCCGGCGGCGAATCGATGCAGGGTCTGATCGAACGTTTCGAAGACGACGAAAAGACTCGAAAGAAATGGCAAGAACGCGTGCGTCAGCGTCTAATTCAATCGGGCCGCCTTTCGGGCAGATCATCGCAGAATGGCTAGATTTTTCGTTTCGTTTGCAGCAATCGCAGTAATGGCGACGGCGTTCGTCGTGTCCGGAAATGCTCAAAACGGCTCGCGAGAAATAAAGCTACCTAGCGGTTCGACGCTTCAGATCATCAACAAATACGGCCGCGTTTCAGTGCTCGCACCTGACAAAGCCCCCGAAACACTGAGCGATGTAGTGCAATTAGCGGCGTCGTCTGCTAACGCGGTCAGTGATGGTGAGATCAAACAGAATGCCGAGAAAGGAACGATAGTAATTACGGTCGTTCCCGCCGAGAAGAAGAAACGCATCGACGTCAACGTCACCGTTCCATATGCTGCAAAGGTCGCTATCGAAACCGTTGACGGTGCCGTTGATGTCGCCGGACGATTTACAAGACTCGACGTCGACACCGAAACAGGCACGATCGCGACGAATATTCCGACCGACAATATCACGTATCAGTTCGAATGGACCGAGTCGCGGCCCCGATTTGTCTCAGACCTCAAGCTTAACGATGTCAAAGAACGCAGCGGCGGACGTTTTGAAATAAAAGGCAAGCTCGACATTCCCGATCCGAGGTCTCAGCCGCCAAAGGTCGATCCGAACACCGATCCGCAAGAGTTTGAGCCGCAGCCCGTTGTCGCCACACAGCTTCGTTTTACGACGGCGCGCGGCATTATTTTGGTTAACGTTCCGCCGAGCGAGGTCGGCAGCGACCTGCGCGAACGCCCGCTAACGAACGCAGCCAAAGCCATCGTACGAAGCGGCGACGGTCTATTGATGGAGGCGATACGGCGAGCCGCACCGCGATATTACGGCGAATATGCGGCCTCGCTGCCGCCGATCAAGTTGCAGCCTCGATTTGCTTTACGAACCGTGGCCGAAGTTCCTGCCGGAACATTGAAACAGGCGCTGGTTCGCGTCACCGATCTCAAGAATCGTGCGATCGCTGGCCTGACGGATGCCGATTTCGAGATCACTGAAAGCGGCAAACCAAGCGAGATCGTGTCGGTCGAACCTTCGACCGCGCCGTTCAATCTTGTCCTTTTGCTCGATGTTTCGGGCAGCGTCGAGAATTATCAGACCTTCATTCGAAAGGCTGCCAGGGCCTTTGTCGATACGGTCGATAAGAACGACCGCGTGTCCATCGTCACGTTCAACGACGACGTTAAGGTTCTTTCGAAATTTACGACGGACAAGCGTTTGCTTTCGGCAAGCCTCGACACATTCGACGCCGGCGGCGGCACGGCGTATTACGACGCTCTCGCCTACACGATCGCCGAAACCCTGCGGCCGCTTAAGGGCGAACGTACGGCGGTCGTCGTCCTGACCGACGGCGATGACAACCGCAGCTTTTTGGCGTTCGATTCGCTTACAGGATCGATACAGGAAAGCGGAGCTTTGATATATCCGCTTTATGTTCCGTCGGGGCTGATCGCCGCTGCCGCCACAGGTGCGAACGCAGACATCGATCCGCTGCGTAAGAAATATATGTCGCTCTCAGCCAAGAGCGAGGGCGAAGGTGCCAAGCTTGCGAGCATCTCCGGCGGAGTCTATTATCCGATCTCGCAAGTCTCTCAGATACAGCGCGCCTACGAAGACATTGTGGTTCAACTTCGAACAGCCTACATCATCACGTTCCGCAGCTCACAAGCCGACATCGGCGTTTCTCCACGCCTCAAGATCCGCTCAAAACGCCCCGAGACTTATACCTCGGTTCAATCTGTCACGGCGACGAAATAGTTAATTCCTGACGGGCCGAATTCGGCAAATCATACGGCTTTGTGTTGAAATAAAAGCATTGGAAAACGATCTTTTCAAAGTACTATTTGACGAAGCCGAGCGGCGGCCATTGACGGTGACCGAGCTGACCGCGGACGCTAAGGCGGTCATCGAACATGCTTTCTCGAACGTTTGGGTCGAGGGCGAGGTCGTGAACTTTCTCGCGCATTCGAGCGGCCATTGGTACTTCAGCCTCAATGACGGCACGTCGCAGATCAAATGCGTGTGCTGGAAGGGTACTAATTTTAAGATCAGATTCAAGCCGCAAAATGGCATCGAGGTTCGGATCCGCGGCAAACTTACGATCTACCAAGCACGCGGCGATTTCCAGCTTCAAGTCGAATCGCTCGAGCCATCAGGCGAAGGCGCTCTAAAGGCGGCGTTCGATCAGATCAAGGCAAAACTCGACCGCGAAGGGCTTTTCGCTCCCGAGCTGAAACGCCCGATGCCATTTTATCCGCGACGCATCGGCATTGTGACGACCAAAACGGGAGCCGCGTTTCACGACATTATGAATGTCCTGACGCGGCGTTCGCGAGGTGTCAGCGTGTTGCTCGCTCATGCCCAAGTTCAAGGCGAAGGCTCTGCCGACAGCATTCGAAACGCGATCGAGAGCCTCAATGCCTACAACGATCTTGCTTCGACTTCAGACAAGCTCGACGTCATCATTGCCGGTCGCGGCGGCGGCAGTGCCGAGGACCTTTGGGCGTTCAACGACGAGGCTCTCGCACGTGCGATACGAGCCAGCAAGATCCCGGTCATCTCAGCCGTTGGCCACGAGATAGATTGGACGATCGCCGACCTCGTTGCCGATGCTCGAGCCGCAACGCCCTCGGCTGCGGCTGAGATGGTCGCCGGTCGTGAACAGGATATTCTCGAACGGCTTGATTCGCGATCTCGGCATCTAACGCAGCGTATGGAATATGACATGCTCATGGCTCGCTCATCAATTGCCGACATAACGTCGAGATTGTCCGAGAATGTAATATCGCGATTTCGCCGTCTAGCGGACCGGATCACGACGGCGAGCTACCGATTCAGCCCCCAGGCCATTGCCGCGAGATTTGCCGCGAAACGGTCATCGGTCGACATGCTCGCGCAGCGAACCGCGTCGGCACAATCAAAATATTTGAAGACGCTGGAAGATCGACTCGCCCGGAACACCGCGACGGTCGAGGCTCTTTCGCCGCTCAAGGTGCTGGTTCGCGGCTACTCGCTCACTCAGTTTGCCGATGGCCGTGTGGTGCGAAATGCGTTCGACGCTGCGGTCGGTGACCAACTAAGCATCACCCTTGCAAGCGGCAAGCTCGGTGCGACCGTGACCTCGACAGAGGAGGCGAGCGACGATGTCTAGTTTTCGTGTGAACATCGACGACACGCCGTCGATCATAACGCCTCCGGTGAGAGCAGATCGATCAACACCAAGTCGAAAGCCGTGGAAGATCGTCGCGGCGGCATTGATCGGCTTGGTTTTGATCGTTGCCATCGGCGGCTATCTCTACTGGAGAAGTTTCTACGGAACGCCTCAGTATTCGCTCGCTTTGCTCGTCGATGCGGCAAAGCGCGATGACAAAGCGGCAGTAGACGCACTCGTGGACACAGGTGCGGTAGTCGATGATTTTGTTCCACAGATCGCCGTTAAGGCAGCCGAGATGTACGGCAAAGGGCTGCCGACAGCCGTTCTCGAAAAGCTTGTTCGAGTAGCGGCTCCGATCTTGCCCGCTGTAAAGGACCGTGCGAAAGCGGAGTTGCCTCGCGTGATCCGCGAGCGTAGCGAACGATTTGGCGACGTGCCATTTGTTGCCATGGTAGTTGGAGCCGATCAGTATCTCGACTTCAAGATCGAAGGCGACAACGCTACCGTCAAGAGTAAACTCGCTGACCGTCCCTTCGAGGTCAAGATGAAACGAAAGGGCGATATTTGGCAGATCGTCGGTGTCCGAGACGAAGCTTTGGCTACCGACATTGCTCGCAAAGTAGGCCAAGAACTGATCGCCATA
Source organism: Blastocatellia bacterium (assembly GCA_016789145.1). Lineage (GTDB taxonomy): Bacteria > Acidobacteriota > Blastocatellia > Pyrinomonadales > Pyrinomonadaceae > OLB17. The sequence continues at coordinate 7,260 of JAEUQI010000076.1, forward strand.
GCGACCGGCGGCATCAACAAAAAGACTAGCGACAAGCTTGGTGTCGGCAATATTTCGGACCTGCTGCGACAGGCTGAGGAATTAGTAAAATGAGCAAAAAATTGACATTTGAACAATCATTGACCGAGCTCGAATCGGTCGTCGAACGCCTCGAACAAGGCGATATGCAGCTCGAAGAAAGCCTTGAGCTTTTTGAACGCGGCGTCTCGCTGATCCGCGATTGCCGCTCACGCTTAACGAGTGCGGAACGCAAGATCGAGGAACTGACGGAATCAATGAACGGCGATCTCGAGGCCGTCGAAATGGACGTAGATTCGCTCAGGGAATAGGCTAAGCCAATGCCTTAGTAGCAGTCTCTATCGCCTGTACAGACCGAAAACCATCACTTTAGACATCCGTAACTCTCTCGCTCCCAGCAAAGAATATCATTGAAACAGCGTATCATCTATGATATACTGATCAGTAGCCGCAATTTACGCGGCAGCTTGATCTTTGATAACTAATTTCAGCAAGAACAAATGTTATCAATTGTCAGCACCAACGACGGCGATTGCCCATCGCGACAACCGCGGCAAGTGGTTCTGACTTTATCGATCATTTCGACCGTTTCACTCAGTAAAAGCGGCAGATCTTACAAGGTTTAATACACGTGTATGACAGTTTTGTAGAAAAACCGCGAAAATCGCGGCAGAAATGCCGCTAACTCGTTGATCATCAAACACTTCCGTGTCCACTAACGTCCGTGGACACGCCGTGGACAGCCGGTGGACACGCAGTGGACACTTGGTGGACAAAACGCAAAAAAGGCCGCCATTTCTGACAGCCTTCATTGATCTTTGAAAACTCAACTAGTCGTCGCGAGAGCTGAAAATGCTCAAGATGTACCAGAAAAGCAATGCTATGCTGGCAAACAAGGTCAGCGAAGCGGCAACATGCTGGTCCGTTCTAAATCGATGGAGCACATTCGACGTTTCGTAGAGGATCGCGGTCGCGGCGAAAGCCACCATAACGAATGCGAACACGGTGCCAAGCGAAAATCCAAATATCGCGCTCGCGACGATGAACCCAAGAGCCGCGAATCCACCAATAGCGATCACGGGGCCAAGGAACGAAAAGTCAGTCCTCGTAATGAAAACTGTCATCGTAATTCCGAGAAACAGTCCGATCGTGGTGATGCCCGCCTTGAGCAAGACCGAACTGTCGCCCGAATAATATGTAGCGACCATTATAAGCGGAACGAAAATGATCGCTTCCGCAATAATGAAGATGCCAAGGCCGGCATATTGCAGAGCTTTTGAAGTTTCAGACACTGCTAATCGATTGGCGAGGAAAGATACGCCCATGAATAGCCCCAAAACGAGCAGCCAGCCGACGGCACCAGTCGTGATAACGCTCGCGATCATGCCCGCGATCGGAGTCATGAAAAAGAATGCTTCGACGCCGATAAACGCTGCAATTGCAAGTGCGAGTAGCGTGTAGGTGCGTCGGATAAAGGAAGCACGGTCAGCCGCATCGGCCTGTGCCGCGGGTATCCCGTATGATGTTGTAAAATCTTCCATATTTCACCTCACAAATTACTTAGATGATAAAGAACGGTTACGGTTCGCTGCTCGTTGTTGCACTTGGCCAGATCAATGAATCTACGCTCAAGATGCCCGAGCCGCGAGCTGCAATAAACAATAGAACGAAGCAGTAAAGAACAGCAAGTTCGCCGCGATTTACAATTGGCAAGAACGCATCCATCGAAAAATGCCAGCCGAAATATGCCACCGCCATCGTGCCGCTCGAAATGAATGCTGCAAAGCCGGCGAACAGGCCGATCATGATCATGATGCCGCCGATCAGCTCGATGCCGCCGCCGATCGCCATGGTGGCCGACAGCGAACCGCCACCGCCGCCTTGGGACGGCGGATAACCGAACAGCTTTTGCGTGCCGTGCCACATAAACAAGAAGCCGGTAATGAAACGCATCAGTGCGTATGCGTATGGTTCAAACGTTGATAGCATGTTCGACATTCAGTGCTCGACTCCCTAGTAGAATAAGTTTGGGAAGATGATACCAAAAAATCAAAGGGCGTCCGAATCTCGAACGCCCTTGGGGTTTCTAGCTTGCCGCCTTAACGGCCTCTTCGGGCCTCGGGGCTGCCAGTCCTAATTCCGGCGAACGCCATAGGTTGGAGACGAGTAGTTCGCGTATGAACGTCATTTCCTTTGGCAGACGGTCATACAGATCGAAGAAAAGTTCGTCATGCATAGCGATCTCTTTGAGCCACATATCGCGGTCGAGGTTCATGACCTTGTTCCACTGCTCCTCGGTAAAGTCGAGCCCGCGCCAGTCCATGTCTTCGTAGCGAGGCATCCATCCGAGCGGGGTTTCACGTCCGATCGATTTGCCGCGTGAGCGTTCGACGATCCATTTGAGGACACGCATGTTCTCGCCGTAGCCCGGCCAAGCGAACTTGCCGTTTTCGTCCTTGAGGAACCAGTTGACCGAGAAGATACGCGGCGGTTCCGGGATCTGGCGGCCAAAGTTGAGCCAGTGCGAGAAATAGTCGCCCATGTGATAGCCAGAGAACGGAAGCATCGCGAACGGATCGCGGCGAACTTCGCCGATATTACCGAATGCAGCGGCGGTCATCTCGGAGCCCATCGTGGCGGCCATGTAAACACCGAATGCCCAGTTGAATGACTGTTGAACGAGAGGCACGACCGAATTACGTCGTCCACCAAATATGAATGCCGAGACAGGCACGCCTTTCGGGTCGTTAAAGTTAGGATCGACGACTGGGCACTGCGTGATCGGTGCGGTAAAGCGAGCGTTTGGATGAGCTGCTTTCGTCTCGCTCGTCGGCGTCCAATCGTTGCCCTGCCAGTCGATTGCGTGGGCAGGAGCGTCGCCGTCCATGCCTTCCCACCAGACGTCGCCGTCGTCGGTCAGGGCCACGTTCGTAAAGATCGTGTTCTCCTTGATCGACTCCATCGCGTTCGGGTTGGTCGAATAGTTAGTTCCCGGAGCGACGCCGAAAAAGCCGTTCTCGGGATTAATCGCACGTAGTCTGCCTTCGTCGTCAGGCTTGATCCAAGCGATGTCGTCGCCGACGGTCGTGATCTTCCAGCCTTCTTCCTGGAAAGCCTTGGGCGGAATGAGCATCGCGAAGTTCGTCTTGCCGCAAGCCGAAGGGAACGCCGCGCAGACGTAATCTTTCTTGCCGTCCGGCGATTCGACGCCGACGATGAGCATATGCTCAGCGAGCCAGCCCTGAGCACGGCCGAGAGTCGAAGCGATACGCAATGCCAAGCATTTCTTGCCGAGCAGAGCGTTGCCGCCGTAGCCCGAGCCGTACGAGACGATCGAATTTTCTTCGGGGAAATGAACTATGTACTTATCTTTTGGATCAGGCGAACACGGCCATGCGACATCGGCCTGGCCCTCAGCAAGCGGCATTCCGACGGTGTGCAGACAGCGTGTAAATTCGCCGTCGCCGAGTGCGTCGAGAGCCTGTTTGCCCATTCGGGTCATGATCTTCATATTGACCGCAGCGTACGCCGAATCGGTCAATTGCACGCCAAATTGCGAGATCGGCGAGCCCAACGGCCCCATGCAGAACGGCACGACATACATCGTACGGCCTGCCATACAACCGTCAAACTTCTTCTTAAGGATGGCCTTCATTTCGACAGGGTTCATCCAATTGTTGGTCGGGCCGGCGTCGCCCTTGGCACGCGAACAGATGTACGTGCGGTCCTCGACACGAGCGACGTCGCTCGGATGCGAGCGAGCCAAGAACGAGTTCGGACGCTTTTCAGGATTAAGCTTGATAAACGTTCCCGCATCGACCATTTCCTGGCACATGCGGTCGTATTCTTCCTGCGAACCATCGCACCAGACGACAGCCTTTGGCTTACAGGTCTCGACGGCTTCGGTGATGAATTTGATCAGTTCCTCATTTGTAATGCCCGCAGGCATATTGATATCGGTCATAAGATTCTCCTGGCGAAAAGTCTATGCGAATACTGCTGATTTCTGTAATAAACGAGTAATAAGTTCTCGTTTTGGAAATATTCGTTTAGCTTATCACAAAACTTAAAAGTGTCAGTAATCGCAAGATATCGAGAAACTGACGGTGCGGAAATGAGGTTGTTCTTGCTTTTTGCCGAAGCGGTCGATGATAATCGCGGAATGATGATTCGAATAGCTTTTTTCACAAATCTATTTGTGGCCGTTGCGATAGCTACCGCATGTCGCGGAGGCGTGATACCGGAGACTGAGGTTCCGGGGACATTGCCAGTGCCGGTAGCGACGCCTTTGGCGAAGTTGGAGTATAAGCGTGATGCCGAGCTGGAGAAGCAGTTTGCGGATATCGCAAAGGCTGCGGGCGGGAAGGTTGGCGTAGCGGCGGTTGTGCTTGAAACGGGTGAGGCGGCGTTTTTGAACGAGGACGGGCGATATCCGATGCAGTCGGTTTACAAACTGCCGATCGCAATGGCAGTGATGGAACAGGTTCGGCTGTTCAAGTTCGATCTAGACGAGAAGGTTGGCGTGACGAAAGAAGATTTTGTACGAGCCGGTATGCGTTCGCCTTTGCGTGACAAGAACCCGAACGGCGGCGAGTTTACGATCCGCGAACTCCTTCGCCTCTCGCTCGTCGAATCCGACGGCACCGCCAGCGACGTCCTGCTGCGGCTCGTCCCCGCCGTCGAAGTCCAGTCGTTTCTCACACAGATCGGCGTCCGCGACATGAAGGTCGTCAACACAACAAAAGAATACGGCAGTGAGTGGAAATTGCAGTACGAGAATTGGTCAACGCCCGTGGCGGCTGTCGAGTTGTTGCGGTGGTTGGCGGCAACGGTCAGAACCGGGAGCGATAGCGACTGGGTTCCCGGTATGGACACCGAGTTGACTGAAGGATTTCCTGTCATTTACCAAATGGCCGCCGACTCGAATCCCGGAGCAAAACGACTAAAAGGTCTGTTGCCTTCAGGAACCGTCGTCTCACATAAAACCGGCACCGGCGGCACCCAAAACGGCATCACCGGAGCCACCAATGACATCGGCATAATAAGTTTCCTAAATGGAAGAGCCGTCGCCATCGCCGTCTTCGTCTCCGATTCGCCCGCCGACGAAAAGACCCGCGAGGCGACGATCGCAAAGATCGCAAAGGCAGCTTGGGATCGGTGGTCGAAGAACTAGCCCACGAAAAACACGAAAGGCACAAAATAAGAGATCTTCCTATTCGTGCCTTTCGTGAATTTAGTGGGTAAATATATTACTTGCCAGCTTTTAGGTCCGCGATGCGTTTTTCGAGGGCATCGAGTTGGGCCTTGGTGACGTTCGAGTCAGTTTTGCCGACGACGAGTGCGCGTTCGGCTGCGGCGATGGCATCTGAGCGACGATCTAGGTTGAGCAGGATCGTGGCTTTGCGGTTTAGGTTTACGAAGGTCTCTTTGGTTGCGATCGACGCGTCGTTGACCTTCAGAGCTTCCGTGAACCAAGCGGTCGCCTGATCGTTCAGCTTGTTGGTCTTGGCGTAGTTAGCGGCGTTGACGAGACGTGCTGCGTCTTTCGTGTCGCCGGCAATGTACTCTTTCAAACGATTGATCGTCGAACCGACGACATCTTTGACCTCGATGGTGAAGGGAACTTTCGCTTTGTCCCACCGCAGATACGCGGTCACGGACTTTTCGCCAACCTTTTCAAAACCGTAGGTCAATAGCTCCTTGCTGTCGGCGACCCATTCGGCTTTGGTTTTGACGCGAAGCGCGTCTTGTGCGGCTTTGTAGGTGAAGCTGCCCCAGTCGAGTTCTTTGTTAAAGATGATCGTCCATTCGCCCTTCGACGGGATCATATGCAGGCTGTATTTGCCGGCAGGCAACGGCTGGCCGTTGATGAGAACGTCATCTGCGACCGTGAACATAGTTGCTTCGTTCGCGCCGGCACGCCAGAGATGACCGAACGCGACGAGTGGCTCGTCGGCTTTGCGGTCACGCACATTGTCGAGCGTGGCTTCGCCTGTGACCATTGCTTTCATACGCTCGGACGGATCGGCGAATACCAGACGTCCTTTCATTTCCGGACGTGCATAGATGATCGCGATCTCGGTCGTACCAACCGTCTGCATCACGGCAGCCTTAGAACTGGGTCGAGGCAGCGGCGGACGGACCTGAGCCGAGACGGCGACTGCCGAAATTGCAAAAAGTAAAAGAAAGATAATATTTCGCTTCATAAAACTCCTAATGCAAATAAGTTTACCGCAGATAACGCCGATGACGCAGATTCCGGAAAGCAATTTTGCTGACTCCAAATCTGTGTGATCCGCGTGATCTGCGGCTAACTTCTATGAGGACTAATCATCATCATCATGAGCCCGAACTCTTCCGGCGGCGACGGCTTCGTCGATGACCTTTTGGGCTAGGTTGCCGGGGAGCGGATCGTAATGTGAGAACTGCATATGATACGAGCCGCGGGCTTGGGTGACGCTGTTGAGTTTCGATTGGTAATCGAGCATCTCGCTGAGCGGCACTTTGGCTTTGATGACCTGTTGTTTGCCGCGGACTTCCATTCCGCCGACGCGGCCGCGGCGTGAATTCATGTCGCCCATGATGTCGCCGGCGACTTCTTGCGGCGTGAAGACCTCGACGTCCATTATTGGCTCGAGCAGAGTCGGTTTTGCCTTCTCGATAGCGGCTCGGAACGCCTTGCGGCCGGCTGCGCGGAACGAATGTTCATCGGAATCGACGGCGTGATAGCTGCCGTCGATGAGCGTAACTTTGAAATCGACGAGCGGATAGCCTGCGACGGCGCCGGAGGCGGCGGCTTCGATGATGCCTTTTTCGATGGCGGGACGGAAATTTGCCGGAACGCTGCCGCCAAAGATCTTATCGACCCATTCGAAACCTGCTCCGCGTTCGAGCGGTTCGAAGATGCATTTACAATCGCCAAACTGCCCGCGACCGCCGGATTGTTTCTTGTGGCGGCCCTGAACCTCGACCGAAGCGGTGATCGTTTCCTTATAAGGAACTTTCGGCGGATGCAGAGCGACCTCGACGTGGTAGCGATCGTGTAGTTTCTTGACGACAGTCTCGATATGAAGCTGGCCCGAGCCTGACAAAATGAACTCTTTTGTCTGAGCATCTCTATCAAAATGCAGCGAAGGGTCTTCTTCCAATATCTTGTGCAAAGCGCCGCTGATCTTGTCTTCGTCGGCACGCGATTTCGGTTCGATGGCGAACGCGATGGCGGCTTCGGGATATTCGACCTTGGGGAAAACTATTGGATTCGCTTTATCAGCGAGCGTGTCGCCGGTTTGAGTCTCTTTCAGCTTGACCACAGCGATGATGTCGCCGGTCGCGGCGGAATCGACCTTTTCCAAGGTCTTTCCGGCGATCACGTGCAAAGCTCCGAGACGTTCCGCAACATCACGCGAAGTGTTCTGCACCGTTGCGTCGCTCGATATCTTGCCGCTGACGACCTTCATTACGTTAATTCTGCCCGCAAAAGGATCTGCGATCGTGCGGAAAACGTATGCGGAGAACGGCTCGTCGTTCGAATACTTTCGCTGAATTCTGTCGCCGGTCATTTCGTTGTCTTTGAAACCGTATTCAGCTTCGTGCGTGGCGGGATTTGGGGCGAATTCGACGATGTGATCGATCAAAACGCTCAGTCCGACTAACGTGGTCGCGGACACAGCGTAAACAGGGCACAGCTTACTGCTGGCGATGGCTTTGGCGAGGTTTGGGTAGATCTTTTCTTCGGGCAAAGTGCCGTTCTCAAAGTATTCTTCCATCAACGCGTCGTCTGATTCGGCGACGATCTCGATCAGGCGTTCGCGTGTACGTTCGAAAATGTCGCGGCCTGTTTCGGGGATAGGAATTTCGGTCGCTTTGCCGGCGGCGTCAAAACTATAAGCCTTTTGATGCACAACATCGACGACGCCTTTGAAATCGCCTTCGGCGCCGATCGGCAGCGTAAAGGGAACTATCGAGCGTGCGAACGAATCCGTCGCGGTCTCGAGGGCGTGGCCAAAATCCGCGTGCTCCTTATCTATCTTGTTAATGACCATAAAACGCGGCAGCAGGAACTCATTAGCGTATTGCCACGTCTTTTCGGTCTGCACCTCGATGCCGTGAACAGCATCGACGACGACCAGAGCACAATCGGCCACGCGCAAAGCAGGCCGTGCGTGCGAAACAAAGGCTGCGTAGCCGGGCGTGTCTATAAAATTGATCTTTGTGTCGCCTGTTTCGAGGTGTGCAAAATTATTGTTGAGCGAGACCTTACGTTCTATCGAGTCTTCGTCATAATCGGTGACGGTCGTACCTTCGTCAACCTTTCCCCAACGGCCGGGCATTCCCGCAACATGAAGCATCGAACTGACGAGCTGAGTTTTACCCGCGTCGCCGTGTCCAATGACAGCCAGATTTCTGAGATTCTCAGTAGTAAAAGCTTTCATTTTCGGCAAGATCTCCTTTTTAGGTGAAGTTTCAAGTTTCAAGTTCCATGTTTCAGGACAGTTGTTCCTAGATTTTTCGACAGGTACTGACACCTGGAACCTGAAACCTGGAACTTGAAACGCCTATTGTGTAGGTAAACTTTAATGTATCTGTAACGCGTTCGAATAGCAAGAGAAACAACGGACCGCACGCGTCTCGCGTGCTCTTCTTGCGGCTATGCCATAAACGCAGTGCGGTCGTGGCTGTGCCCGAACGCGAGCATGCCTCCCATGTTCCTCACTCTTTTGTGGCATAGCCACAAAAGAGTGGTTTGGGTGGGCGAATTCGACGGTCGGGCGAGCCACGACCACACTGCCATTGCGGCAAAGCCGAACAAATAACTGCGAACTTATTCGCCCGCAGGGCAATCGGAAATTAGCCCGATGCGACAGCGTCGGGGTACGTCGCCGTTTAATATTCCGCGTCTCGCAGAGACGCTGCAACGGGCGCGTCACCTGCGGTGACGGAATATATTGTGAACGCCTTAACCCGAGGCTTCGCCGTCGGGCTAATTTCCGG
>JAEUQI010000077.1 GCA_016789145.1 Blastocatellia bacterium
TTTTTCGTTAATGGACGAAGGTCGAAAAATGCTTTACGCTCTTCGACGCAGCCTGATGGATAAGATCGGTCGCGAGAAATAGGTAGCGACGGCAACCGTGCCCTCGCCCCTCTTCACTCGCCCCTTAGTAACTATGGAATGGTTCTCAACATTGAGTCTGGCACTCGGTTCGGCGTGGACGAGCGGGATCAATCTGTACGCGACGGTCGCGGTGCTGGGTGTTTTGCAGAAATTTGCCCTCGACAAGCCGCTGCCGGGCGGGCTCGATGTTTTGAACAATTGGTGGATCATCGGTATCGCTGCGGGGCTGTATCTCGTCGAATTCTTTGCGGATAAGATACCTTACGTAGATACTGTTTGGGATGTTGTTCACACATTTATTCGCATTCCAGCGGGGATTATCGTCGCCTATGCAGCCACCAACGAAATGGATCCGACGATCTACATTCCCGCTGCATTGATCGGCGGAGGATTGACGGCCGCCGCTCACACAACCAAATCTTCATTGCGGGTCGGGGCCAACCTTTCGCCCGAGCCTGTTTCCAATTGGGTGCTCTCGATCGTAGAAGACATCATCGCGTTTGTCGGCACGCTCTTAGCCGTCTTTGCACCTTTCATCATCGCCGGCGTGCTCGCAGTTTTCGTGCTCGCGTTCTTTTGGTTCTTCCCCAAAATTTACCGTGCAATCCGCCGAATGCTGCGTGCTATCAAAGCATTCTTTGCAGGCGAAAAATACGACGAGGCCGTCCTAAAGTAATGGAACTTGCCCTTAGAATTCTGTCCGTGCCGTTGTTTGGTGCCTCGTTGTATTTTTATCTCAACGAGCAAGGCGACCGATCGTTGGTGGCCTTTGTTTTTGCCGTCGCGGCGTTGTTTTTAGCGTATCGATTTCAGTTGAAACGACGTATCGCTGCGCGTACGGCCGAGGACGGATCGACCGATTAATGGCACGTATCGTTCTCGCTACAATGGGCAGCCTAGGCGACCTGCATCCGATGATCGCATTGGGGCTTGGGCTACGTGAACGCGGCCATTCGATCGTCATCAATACCTGGTCAGGCTATCGAGAAAAGGTGGAGTCGCTCGGAATTGAGTTCGCACCACTTCGGCCCGACGTCGACATCGACGACCGCGAACTTCACGCCCGTGCGATGGACGCGAGAACCGGTCCCGAATTCGTCATCAAAGAACTGATCTTGCCCAACATCCGAGCGATGTACGACGACGTTATGGCCGCAACCGAAGGGGCCGACATTCTCATCAATGGAGAGATAGTTTACGTCGGCGATGCAGTAGCACGCACGCGTCATATCAAATGGATCTCGTCCTGTCTCGCTCCATTGACGATGTTCTCGTCACACGACCCGAACGTGTATCCGCAGGCGAGTTGGGTTTTCGACCTGTTGCGGCCGATGCCCGTAGCGTTTCACAACGCTTTGTTCGGCGTAATGCGCTGGACGATCCGCGATTGGTTCGAGCCGTATCGAAAGTTTCGAAAGGAACTCGGCCTAAGCGAAGACCACGATCCTGTTTTTACCGACAAGTTCGCACCGCTGCTGCATCTTGCGATGTTTTCGCGAGTACTAGGCGAACCGCAACCCGATTGGCCTCCGCAGACCGTCCAGACCGGAACGTGCTTTTTTGATGAAAGCGAAACATCCCAATTGCAGCCCGAACTGGCGGAATTTCTCGAGCAGGGCGAACCGCCGATCGTCTTCACGCTTGGCTCGGCCGCCGTGCTCGATGCACGCGATTTCTTTGACGAGAGCATCGCGGCTGCAAAAGTTCTTAACAAGCGTGCGGTCGTGCTCTATGGCCGCGACTGCCCCAGGCCGCACGGCTTGAACCGCGATATCGTCGGCTTTGAATACGCTCCGTACTCGCTGATATTTCCGCGGGCCGCTTGCGTTGTTCATCAGGCCGGCGTAGGCACAGCAAGTCAGGTATTACGAGCCGGAGTTCCCGCGGTCATTGTGCCGTTTAGCCATGACCAGCCCGACAACGCCGCTCGGTGCCGTCGGCAAGGTGCTGCAATAATCGTAAATCGAGACAATTACAACAGAAAAACTGCCGCCAAGGCGATCGAAGCGATCTTGTCGAACGCAGACTATCAATCAAACGCAACGCGCCTCGCGTCCATCGTACTCAGCGAAAACGGCATCTTAACAGCGTGCAACGCTATCGAAAATGTTTTGAATCCCGCTCGATAGACGCTAAACTAATCTCAAATATGCGAATTACAAAGTTCCTATTGATCGTCACGATCTTCACTATTTCTGCGGCCAACCTGTCGGCTCAGCTCTCGCGCAAACCGACGCCTACTCGCGAACCTGCGGGCGCCATGGCCGCGAAACCCGCGTCGACCAAGAATTCCCTGCCCAAGATCACGTCGCAAGCCGATTTCGACCTAATGGCACGCGTTTATCATCGCGGCACCCCGTATGCGATGCCGCATGTGATGTTCATCATCGATCGGCGTTCTAATAACAAGATCTATTTTGTGAATTCGCAAAAATACCGGTTTCACAAGGATTTCCTGCTCGCAAACTACCTCATTCCGCGTGGCAGCGAGATATTCAAAGCCGTCTATCAGGACCTTGATCGGCGATTTATGGTCGGCACCATTGCGTGGCAGGCTCCTGTTGAGAAATTCACGTGGGAATTATGGGAAGGCGACATGGCCTCGACCGAGCTGATCAAGATGGCAAACACGGTCATCAACGCCAATTTCTTTCAGAAGGCAGCGTACAAACCCAACTCGCTTCGCCAAGAAGACGCTTCTGCGAACATCGGCCTTGACCGCATAACGCAAGACGAACTCAATAAAAACCAGGTCTATCTACCGCTAAACACTGGCAAAGGCCAAGGTCGTTTACACATCATCGACAAGCTGGACGATACGGTAGAGATCGGGTCAAATGAGATCCTGGTGCTCAAAGAATTGCCGTTAAATCTGCCGCCGGTACGCGGCATTATCGTTGCAAAACCGTCATCACCGCTTTCACACGTAAACATTCTCGCTAAAGGCTGGAACATTCCAAATGTTTACATCAAGAATGCCGACAAGCTGTTCAAATCGCTCAACACCTATTGGGTCGAACTCGACGCGACACTAACAGATTACAAGATCGAGTTAGTTACCGAATCGAAAAGGTTGATCACGCCGCCGGATGAAGTGGTTCCGCCGTCCGACCTGAAAGCGACCGCGATAATGCCGCTTGGCAAGATGCGAAAGGCTGATAGTATTCGCTACGGCTCGAAATCTGCGAATCTCGGCGAGATGATCAACCGCCGAATTCCGGGCATTACGATCCCTGATGGTTTTACGGTGCCGTACTATTGGTACGACAAGTTCATGAAGGACAATAAGTTCGATGAGGTCATTCTCGACCTCATGGACCAGAACGATTTTGTCCATAATCCTAAATTCCGCCGGCAGAAGCTCGACGAATTTCGTGCTTCGATAATGAACGGCAAGTTCGACGACGAACTTCGCAAAAAGCTCATAGCGCAATGGAAGACACAGCTCGGCGGCAAGCCTGTCTTCGTCCGCAGCTCGTCAAATAGCGAGGACCTACCAAATTTCAGCGGTGCCGGACTCTATTCGAGCGTTCCCAATGTCATCGAAGAAGAAAAGCTTGTTAACGCTGTCAAGAAAGTCTGGTCATCGATCTGGAACTTCCAGGCTTACGAGGCTCGTGTCCGCAATTACGTCAGCCAGACCGATGTTTATATGTCTGCGCTCGTCCAGCTCGGCGTCGATATGGAAAAAGGCGGCGTAATGATCTCAAAAGACCCGTTCGACCCTGTCAGCAAAGGCTCTGTGTATATAAGCGCCGTCTGCGGCCACAATTCGCGCGTCGTCGATAACGCAGGAATACCTGAGCAAGTGTTGTTCAATCCACGGTCGCGGGCCATCATTGTGATGACGCTGTCCGATCAGACGAATTCGCTGCGATTCAATCAAAGCGGCGACCTCGTTCAGGTCGCCGACAAATGTGCAGGCCCGAATAAACGCATCCTGACCGACGCCCAAGCCCGTTCTCTCGCCGTCGTCGCCCAGCAGATCAAAGTCGCATTCGGCAACAAAGCCGACCAGGACATCGAATGGGGCATAATGAACGGCAAGATTTACATCGTCCAATCGCGACCGTATATTGATAACAAGTAGTTATGAAATACACATTATTGATCGCAGCATTATTCGTCGCATCGTGCAGCAGTGCACCAAAACCGGTTCAGCAGAATGCGAATGCGGCGGCTTCGGCGGACAAACCGCAGAGCGTACTTTCGCATTCGGGTGAACCGACGCCGGCGACATCGGGCGAAAAGCCAAAATGGACGCAGAGCGGAGAACCGATCGATACTTCGAAGTTCGACGCCGTGATCATCGCTTCTGACCGTGCGATGAACACGAAGCCCGGCGACGAATCGCTCAAGAAAGCGGCCGCCAAGGCATATTTCGATCGCGGTTTCGCCCTTACCGAAGCTCGTCAATACGCCGCCGCTCTCGGCGATTATCGAAAAGCATTGAAGCTAAATCCCGGCGATGCTGAATCGAAAAAATGGATCGAACAGATCATCAAGATCTACGACGGCATTGGTAAATCGTATCCAAAGGAAGGCGAAGAGCCACCGGCACTTCCGTTTACCAAGGTGAGTAAATAATGAAAACCCTCGCGTTATTCGTAGCAATTTTCGGCATAATGGCGTTTGCCTCTATCGACGCCGCCGCTCAGAAACCTACTCGGATCACTTTTGCGAAAGGCTCTTCCGAAAAGGTCGTTTCCGGCACTATGACCGGCTATGGCTCAAAGCGAGTCTTTGTGATCAAGGTCAAAGCAGGCCAAACTCTCACCACCGAGAGCGTTGGGGATAACTACATCACCATTGACATCAAGGCTCCGAAAGGCTCAACCTACACACCCGATCTCGAGGCCAACTGCAATGACCGACACGAAGTGACTCCTACGGCCGCCGGCGACTACATCATCACAGTTACCGAATGCCGAAAGGCCGACCCGTGGCGTGGGGCATTTCGGTTCAAGATCACGGTCAATTGACCGGCTCAGATCGCTTAGTGCATGTACGCTGACTAACGAACAGATCCACCGAAACAAAAAAATGAGCTGTCCAAGATCGGACAGCTCGAAGTAATGATTCCAATTTCTATATCAGTTCTCTAAGCGGCCAAAAGGTCGTTAGAGGTTTCCGCGAAAACTCTGCGGCCATTGATGGCGTCGTCGATGATCTCGCGAACGGCTGATGCGTCCGGATTCACGTCCATACGCACACAAGCACGAAGGTGTCTGATGATCCCTTCCGCTGCGATATCGAGAGTTTCGCCGGTCAATTTCGAAAAACGGCGGGCTTGAATGTGATCGATCTGCAGGACACGATCCTGCAAGGTCATTGGTCTAGCTGCTGCCACGTTTTATTCTCCTTCTAGTTCAAAGTCGGCGAACCCACTGGCGGGAACGCCGCGAAGTTGTGCCACAATAGGCAAACTCTAATGAAACTCGTAAAGCTATCCGAATTTCAAAAACACGTAGTCGAACATTTCAGACGCGCACGTCGCCGAAATTGGATAAGAATCTCCGGTTCAACTTGTAAGAAAATGTTAACAAACATCGCCCTCGTTTGTCACTACTTTTTTTTCTCAAAACCGTATTTTTTTCATTTCGCCAAAAAATAGAATCGGTCGGCATATATAACATATGCCGACCGAACTAATTCTCGCCACAAGATGTGGTATTTAACCAACCGCGTCTTTCATCGCTTTGCCGATCGTGAACTTCACCGTGGTCTTGGCAGGGATCTTGATGACAGCACCGGTCGCAGGGTTGCGTCCATCGCGTGCCTTACGGTGCGTTTTCTTCAATTTGCCGAAGCCGGGAACGGTGAATTCACCATTCTTTTTCACTTCGCTGGTTGCGAGAGCTGCAAGAGCGTCGAACATCGCCTTAACGTCCCTTTTGCTGCAACCGGTCGAATCGGCAAGGCTGCCAATGATTTCAGTCTGTGTCATACGAGCCATAGTTTTTAAGTAACCTCCAAACGGATTGAGATAGGAAATTGAAAATCAAAAGAATCGATCTGCGAGGCGATCTCCGCTATGAACGGAAATGTGCTTAGCATTTCGATGATCGATGAGTGGTCGGGGCAGCAGGATTCGAACTTGCGACCTCTCGCTCCCAAAGCGAGCGCACTACCAGGCTGTGCTATGCCCCGTCATCATTTCAACCATTCCACGATTCCAAGTGTCGAATTCTACGGCTGAAAGGCGCCGAGGTCAAGTCAGAACCCCCTAAAACCGCGTATTTTCGGGATTATTTTGCTTAAAGCGGCGCTTCGATGGCTAATTTCGTTCTTAATTTCGTTGCTCAACTCTCCAAAGGTTAGTTCGTATCCATTCGGCACAAAGATCGGATCGTAGCCAAATCCATTCGTTCCACTGGCCGCAAAAGCAATTTTCCCTTCACAAACTCCTTCGACCTGTTCAAATATATCGCCTGCCGGCGTTGCCAAAGCGATCGAGCAAACAAAGCGTGCTGAGCGATCTGCATCCTTTTCTGCGAGCTCATGCAGTATGCTTTCCATTCGCGTTTCAAAGGAAACATCACCGAGGTATCTGGCACTGTGAACGCCGGGCCTTCCATCGAGCTCATTCACCTCCAGGCCCGAGTCATCGGCCAATGCGACCAGGCCTGTCTGCATCGCGTATCCTGCGGCCTTTAGCCGCGCGTTCTCGGCGAAAGTTGCTCCTGTCTCCTCAACTTCTTGTACGTTGAATTCGTCGAGCCCCACGACCTCGATCTTGTCAACGGCGATCAAGCGGCGAAATTCCGCCAATTTACCACGGTTTCCGGTAGCTATGAGCAAGTGTTGAAAGCGTTTTGACATTTTGATTGCCAAGTCCTTACAAAAAAAGTTATAAATATATAGATGCTGTTTTTCAGCATTCCTGCGGCCTACCTTCCCGGTCCGATCTATGGCGACAACAACATTGGAACCATCAATACCAAAAACTGAATTTAGCAAGCCTGCAAAACAGGCCGTGCCCCCCTTGAACGCGCCTTTTGCTTCCGGCAACGTCATTTCGGCAGACACGCTGAGTTTCAAAGTTGGTGCCTGGCTTTCGGGGCTCAGGATCTTTCTCATGTCTGCCGGCGAGATAGTTGGCTCCTCGACCCAGCCGCGAACATCATACATCGGAGAGATGCGGATCGCACGTTCTGTGCTGATGAGGGCATCGGGATTGAGCTTTGAGCTCTCCACTGCGGCGACGTCCAGCGGTAATTCTGAGATAGAACTTGCCGAGATCCGCAAAGTAACGGGCATTCTGCGAGAGCCTCTTTTAACTGCCGAAGGGCTGGAAAAACGCGGAGAGATCGGATTTGCCGAATGGCAAGCCTGGTGCCGGTTCGTTGTGACATGGCTCGACAACGATCCGGTGATCGGCAGGTTCATAGCACGCTCGGACAAAGGCGGAGCGGCGTTCTTGCCAAAGCGTCTTAAGGAGATGATCGACGAGTCTGCAGCAAAAAGCGGGGTCGAATCACCATTGGTAAAGGTTCTGCCTAGATTTGGACGGATCCTCCGAACTTTGGACATCGTCGGTGAAATGCTCGAACGAGACGAGCCGCTAAAGATGGCGATCGTTCTGTTTGCGAAGGCCGCATCGCAGACCCGAGAGTTGATCAGTCAGCTCGAATTGCAGGCGAAAGGCGGCGACGAGAACGATGAGTTGATGGGCGTTATTGACAGCGCATCGTATATCGCTTCGCTCGAACTCAAAAAGGTTATGCAGCAGGAATTGGCCGGACTTCCAGGCCTGCGGCCGGCAACAACTATATACGCGCGAACCGAGACGGCATATGCCCTCTTGACCGAGAGTCTGCAGCAGATACTTGCTCAATTCGCCAGGCACTACGAGCCGGAGCTGAATATCTTTGACCTATTCCCTAACTTCAGAAATAAGCTGAATCAGTCGCTGCTTCTGCGTAAGGAACTAAAGAATCTGACGCTGCAGACCCGCAAGACCGAAACGGAGCCGAACGCTGCGAACGTCGATAAGCTTAACGCCTCGCTGACTCAGTTCATGGAAACGACCGTGCGATTCTTGTTCTACAAGGACATCGAGACGTTCGAGCGATTTGTGGAAGAGATCGCTGTCACAAAACAAAAGACCGACCTTGTACCGATCGTTCACCGATTCAGTGCGTATCTCGAAACACTATTCGGACAGGTTTCGATGCGTGCTGTATTAGAAGATCATCCGTTCGAATCCGCGTGATCATTGCGACCGTAGAGTAGCAAGAGGCTTCTTAAAGATCACATCGAAACTCGTTATTACACCGACGATCGTAACTAAGAGCGTCGTTGCGATCACGCCGAGGAGCGGCCCGCGCCAATCGAATTCCCACTTGATGTCCATCACCAAACGGCAGACGGTCCAAGACAAGGCCGTTCCAAATGCCGCACCGATCACGCCGGCGAGAATACCGACAATGCTGTATTCGGCGGTTAAGATCGTGGCGAGCATATTTCGTCGGGCACCGAGCGTCTTCAGAACCGCATTCTCATAGATCCGCTGCGATCGCGTCAGAGCGATCGAACCGATCAATATTAGTACGCCGGACAAGATGACAAAACCACCGACGAACGAGATAGCGAGCACGAAATTGTCGATCAGTCGCTTCACTGTGTTTAGAATGTCATCGACGTCGAAGATCTGAACATTTGGGAACTTGTCGAGCAACTCGCGTTGCAATCGCTGGCGTTCGGTCGCCGGAATGTGCTTGAGAACGCTGGCACCATAGCTCCGCGGCGCAGCGTCAAGAGTTCCGGGCTTAAATACGAAAACGAACGCCGTCCGTGTCTTTCTGGCATCGATCTCACGAATGCCAACAACACGAGCCGTGATCTGACGGCCGGAGATGTCAAATGTGATCGAATCATCGGGCGCGACCTTAAGCCGCTCAGCCATTGTCTGCTCGACCGAGACCTGCGGCACCGCTTCGTCTGTAAACCAAGTTCCCTTAAGTATCTTCTCGTTCTCGTCAATATCATCCCGATATGTGACGGCAAACTCACGTCCGATCTGGCCCTGCTGCTGGCGCACTTCGCGGTTCTGATAATCAGGAGCGGTGCCGTTGACGTGCGAAATTCGTGCACGAACTGTCGGGATCGTCTCGGGCTCTTCGCCGGTTCGTGCTGTTACGATCCTCGCAAGCTCATCGATCTGGCCGCGTTGGATGTCGACAAAGAACAAGCTCGGCAGACGTTGGTTGTTAGTAAAATCGAACTCCCGGATCAGGTTCGACCGAACCGAATCTACACCGAGAACGACGAATGTTCCGAGGCCGATCGCAAGCAAAACGATGCGCGTTTGGTTTCCGGGACGATACAGCGAATTCAATCCTTGCCGAAACGCAAACGGCCCAAACGCTCGGAATTTGCGAATGACCCAAACCAAAACCGTAGCAGATAGATAGAGAACGAGCGTCGCTGACCCAAGCCCGACCAAGAACACCGCTCCGACGATCCATGAGCCTGCCTGCCACACAGCGATGCCGAGCAGCATCGCGATCGACAATATGGCGACGATCCATTTCAGCGGATCGAGCTTGGTCAGCGAGCCGCTGTTCTCATCGCGAAGCAGCAATTTTGGTTTGATACCGCGAATTTGAAGCAACGGCAACGCGCTGAACAATAACGAGATGAAAACCCCGAGAACGATGCCGGTTGCAGCTGTTCGCAGACTGACGCCGTAAGTCATCTTTGCCGGAAGCGAATCTGCCAATTGCCAGCGAACGGCAAGCAAGGCAAGTTGAGCAAACACGACACCGAGCAAGCTGCCGGCTAGGCCAAGTATCAGTATTTGCAAAAGGTAAACGGTGATAACGCGCGTGCCGCCCGCACCGAGGCATTTGAGAACAGCGACAGTTTTGCGGCGTTGTTCGACAAAGGCACGAGCGACATTAAAAACGCCAACGCCGCCGAGAACGAGGATCAGCAGACCTGTTAGCGAAAGATAGTTCTCGGTCCTTGCGAACTGTTCACCGAGATTCTCCTGCTGCTCACGATATGAGTTGACAGTGATCGTCGATCCTTTCATTGCCTCACGAAGCTCACGAACCATCGGCGTCGGATCGCTCACGGTCCGCAGCAACTGGCGACGGCGAACACGGCCGTTATTCCTAGTAACACCGGCTGTATCGAACGCCTTCTTCTCGACAAATACTCGCGGCCCCAACCGAAATCCGCCTGTGCCTCCCGGCTCTTCGTCGAGCGTCGCGCGGATCGTGAACTGCGCTTCGCCGATATTGACCTTATCGCCAATATTAAGATTGAGGTCTTCGAGCAGGATACGAGAGACGACGGCACCGCCATTTTCGAGCAGATCGAAACTGAAAGGCCTACTGTCGGACAATTGAAACTCCCCAACGAGCGGGAACGCCGGCTCGATTCCCTTTAGCTCGATAAATTTTACACGTTCATTCGCAGCATCGACCGGACGCGCCATGACGGCAGAAGTGATCGTTTCGGTTCGACCGTCAACTATACCGAAACGCGTGATGATCTCTTCGATCTTTGTGATCTCAGCCGGAGCGAAATCTGCGGTCGAACTAAGTTCGACATCAGCCGTCATCAACAACCGAGCGTCCGTACCGACGGCGTTCGTCAGATTCTGTATCAACGAACGTAAAGCAACGACCGACCCAACGCCCAAAGCGATGCATAGAAAAAAGAACAACAATCGCCGCCATGATGAGCGGATCTCGCGTCTGGTTAGGTTAAAGATGAATCGCATCGTTCAGAATACTAAGGGAATTTAACCGCAGATGACACGGATAACGCAGATAAGACAGCTAAAGGGAATCGGTCTTTTGATCCGCGTTATCGGCGTCATCTGCGGTTGATATCGTCGAATCTCTATTCGTTACATCGGTAACGATCCTTCCGTCGGCCAGAACGATCTGCCGCTGCGCTTTCGCGGCTAGGGCACCATCGTGCGTGACCATAACAAGCGTAACCTTATTCTGCTCGTGGAGTTGCTGCATCAACTCGAAGATATGCTGGCCATTTTTCGAATCGAGATTGCCTGTTGGTTCATCAGCGAGCAGTATTTTGGGGCTGTTCGCAAAGGCTCGTGCGATCGCGACACGCTGCTGTTCGCCGCCGGAAAGCTCGTGCGGATAATGATGGCCTCGAGCGGCGAGATCGACACTCGCAAGCAGCATATCGGCACGCGATGACGCCTTAGGGTTACCTGCGATCTCCATCGGTATCGAGATATTTTCGGCAGCGGTCAGGCTTGGTATCAAGTGAAATGACTGGAATACAAAACCGATCTTCGTACTGCGAAGCTGTGCCAACGCGTCTTCGCTCATCGAGGTAACCTCATCGCCATCAACACTTATCGTCCCTGTGCTTGGCTCGTCCAAACCTGCGATCAAGCCCAACAGCGTCGATTTCCCGCTGCCCGAGGCACCCGTGATCGCAACGAACTCGCCGTCGGCTATCGCAAAGGAAACATCGTCCAAGATCGTCAGATCCTCGACGCCCGACTTCACCGTTTTTGAGACATTCTTAAATTCGATCATTCATTTTCCGCAAATATCTGCATCCAAACCGTTTGCTATCGCGTATCATCAACAATAGCCTATGCGAGATGTTTTTCGAATTATCGCCGTTATAAGTTTCAGCTTTTTTGCGCTTCTCATGTCCGGTTGCGGCGGCTCGGCGACGGCGACCAATAGTTCTGCCGCGGAAAGAAAGCCGCTTGCGACGCCCCAAGTACGGACCGACCGGCCGAAGATCGTCGCATTCGGTGACAGCTTGACCGCAGGTTTTGGCTTGCTTGAGAAAGAATCGTATCCGTATCTGCTTCAAGAGAAATTGAAGGCCGACGGCCATGATTTCGAGGTCGTGAACGCTGGCGTCTCGGGCGACACGACACTTGGCGGACTAGAGCGTATCGATTGGGTGCTCGAAATGGACAACGTCAAGATCCTGATCCTTGAGCTCGGTGCCAACGACATGATGCGAAACGTTCCGGTCGATAAACTTCGCACAAATCTCGATACGATCATCAAGAAAGCAAAGGCAAAGAACGTCCGCGTTCTGCTCTGCGGCATGGTCGCTCCGCCTACTATGGGCATCGATTATGCTCGTGACTTTATGAAGGTCTTCTCTGATCTTGCTTATGAGCATAAGCTAGACTATCTTCCATTCCTGCTTGACGGTGTGGCTCTCAAAAAAGAGCTGAACCAGGCAGACGGCATTCACCCAAATCCCGAGGGCACTCGGCTGATGACGGAGAACGTGTATAAAGCCTTAAAGCCAATGCTCACAAAGTGAATCCGCATCTAGTTTTCTGACGAACAGATTGTTTATGAAAAAGCCCCTCTTATTGGCACTAACTATTTCTTTGCTCGCCGCCTCAGCGTTCGCTCAGTCGACGTCTTCGTCAACGTACGTCCGACCGGACGCTGAGAAACGGTTCAAACGATTCGTTGACAGCACGGTTGGCCCATTTGCTTGGGTCGGCATAGCGGCGGGAGCAGGTTTCTCGACTGCGGCAAACAACCCCGAAGAATGGGGTCGCACCGGCGAAGGCTTTGCTCGTCGACTCGGCTCTAACATTGGCAAGAACGTCATCCGCAACACCACGATATACGCGATGGACGAAGCGTTGAAGCTCGACAGCCATTACTATCGCAGCGAGAAACGCGACGTTGGTTCGCGGCTCGGTAACGCCATTGCGTCAACCTTCACCGCTCGTACCAAGAGCGGAAAACGTACGATCGGTGCTCCGCGAATCGTCGGAACCTACGTCGCGAATGTCGTCGCCGCCGAAGCTTGGTATCCGCCGGGCTACAACTGGAAAGACGGCATGAAGAGCGGAACGATCTCGCTCGGCGTCAACTCGATGTTCAACATCTTCCGCGAGTTCGTCCTTAAGAAATAAGACAAAGAGTTTTGCCCGCGAAATACGCGAAAAGCACTAAATAAGAGTTCTTAATTTGGTGTCATTCGTGTATTTCGTGGGAAAATCTCTCTAATGAACGTCACTCATCTCGAATGTGCCCTCTGCAACCTGCGGCACGAAGCCAACGCTCTACACAATCTCTGCCGTGAATGCGGCAAGCCTTTGCTCGTCCGCTATGATCTCGAAGCGGCGGCGAAGACATTGACTCCCGACTCTCTAAAGAACCGCGAATCGAACCTTTGGCGATACCACGAGGTCTTGCCGGTGGTCAACGAAGCGAACATCGTCTCCCTCGGCGAAGGCATGACGCCTTTGTTCAAGACCGACCGCCTCGCCGCGACGTTGCCGATCAAACTCGACCTCTACATCAAAGACGAAGGTCAGAATCCGACTCAGTCGTTCAAGGCTCGCGGGATGACGGCCGCGATCTCGATGGCGAAAGAGCTTGGCGTGACGAAACTCGCCGTGCCAAGTGCCGGCAACGCTGCCGGAGCGCTGGCCGCGTACGCCGCACTCGCCGGCATGGAAGCGAACATCTTCATGCCCGCCGACACGCCGCGAGCGAACATCGTCGAATGCCAACAGACCGGAGCCAACGTCACGCTAATCAACGGCCTGATCACCGACTGCGGAGCGATCGTCGCCAGCCGCAAAGAAGAAATGGGCTGGTTCGACGTCTCCACCCTCAAAGAGCCCTACCGCGTCGAAGGTAAAAAGACGATGGGCTACGAACTCTACGAGCAATTCGGTGGAGTGCCGACACTCTTGTCGGCAACGAGCGACGCTTCGTCGTTCGTGAATGGCCGCGAAGGAAGTCCCGTCGGAGGAATCGACGGTGCGGACAGGAGTGTCCGCGCTCCGTTGCCCGACGTGATCATGTACCCAACCGGCGGCGGCACGGGTCTGATCGGGATGTGGAAGGCTTTTGATGAGATGGAACAGATGGGCTGGATCGACGGTAAGCGGCCGCGGATGGTGAGTGTGCAATCGGAGACGTGTGCTCCGATCGTGCGGGCATTCCACGCTGGCGAACGCTTCGCCGACGAGTTCGAGAACGCCTCGACGGTCGCATCAGGATTGCGCGTGCCGAAGTGCATCGGCGATTTCCTCATCCTCGACGCTATCAGGGCATCGGGCGGCACCGCCGTCACCGTCACCGACGCCGAACTCACCGCCGCCGTCGCCGAGATCGGAGCCCTAACAGGCATCTTCACCGCCCCCGAAGGCGCCGCCTGCCTCCCCGCTCTCCGCAAACTCATCGACCAAAACCTCGTCCACGAAGGCGAGTCCGTCGTCATCTTCAACACCGGCTCCGGCATCAAATATCTCGAAGCTTTCGCCTAAAACTGTGCTAATATCCTCAAATAAAAGTCGACCACGCCCCAGCCGAAGCGACAGCCCGTTGCAGATACGAGATAGTTCTTATAGTTGAATAAATTATAGATGATGTGACTAGACATATGAGAAGTAGATTATTGATATCCGTAATTGGTTTAACGATTGTTCTCGTCGCGTCGCCGGTTCTTGCTAAGCCGTGGAAAGGCATTTCTCCCTTGAAGACAACTCGCGGCGAAGTAGTGAAGCTTTTGGGTCAGCCGATAGGAATCGATGAGGAACAACGAGCTGTCTTTTCTCACATTGATGGACAAGTTAAGATCAGTTGGAAACGGCCCGATTGTGCTTCTAAGGATCTTCTGTGGTCGGAGAAGGAAGCCGATGACAAAGCGCTTGTCTATCAAATTACGGTTGAACCCAAATCCTTTTATAGGTCAATAGATGATTATGAGAAGCCTGAGCCGCCTCCATCTCCATCGGAGAAAGAGGATATAAAAACAACCTACAAACGATATCTAGAGCATGATGTTAGTTGTTTGATGGGAAGCGGAATCTCTTCTTGTACTATCACCAACTCTCGTACGGGATTCGGCTACAGCGATTCGACGAAGTTGGGCGTCACTTCGATCTATTACTTTCCAAGTAAGACAGAGACAGATCTTTTTCTTTCGAAAGTGAAGCCTTGTTCGACAGACACTATCGCGAACTGATTCAAATTGCTCGTGATACAGTTTGTGATCTCGACGAGACGGAAGGTAAGCGGGGTGAAGGGGAAACCTAGCGAGGCGACGGGGAAGGCGTTCCGTTTTAGGGGGAAATCGGTCGGGGCGGCTTGGGAGACTAAAGGAATGAGGAAATTTTTCGTCGGCGTAACGTGATCTTGGTGTTAGATGTTCGAATTGCTTAGTAAATTCAGGACAGGAGGAGAAAACAAATCGTGTCGAAGGTAGATAATAGAGCAGTCAAAGAAAAGTGCACCACTATGAACGATGCGTGGCTCAATGGAGCCAAGACTGTTACATTTAACGGCATCACGCAGGCTGAATTCCAGGCTAAGATAGAAGACGCCGCGGCCGTTGACGCGGCCATCGCCGAACTTGAAGCCGAGATCAAAAGGAAACGCGAGATCCGCAATGACAAATACGTGGCGTTAGATCAAATCCGTTCAAAGATAGGTTTGGGCGTCGCCGGCAATCCGAACTATGGCGACGACAGCCCGCTGTATGGAGCTATGGGCTTTGTCCGCAGATCCGAACGACGATACGGCCGGAAAAAGAAGCTAACCGAATAGGTCGACTGATCTTTTGCCATGCCATCCAATGCGCAATGTCGTTGCTCGGGATCGGCAACAATGGCAACCTGCCCGCAACGAACATCTTCTGGTTTATACACCTCTTTAGCTGATTCTCACAAAAGAACTTTATTGCAACAATGTACCATCTGTGATATACTAGTCAGTGGCCGCAACTCTTGCAGTTGCTCGATCTTTGACATCTTAATGCACTCGCTCGGAATAAGGACTTCACGGAAACCACAGTTTCTAACGGTGCTGTAAGACATTGTCTTACAGTTTTTTTCGTTTTGGGCCAAAATTGGCAATATCGATCTCGTAACACTACTGTTATCAATAGTTTAAGCGTTCCACAAACCGCTGGAACGATGCTGGAACGATCTTGGAAGATCTATCTGTAAGTGTTGAAAACACTAGAGATATTCATTCCGAGATGCTCGGAAACGTTTCTCTAACGTTTTTCAGGCCGTTTCACACTAACTGTTGATATCACTAGAGATACGGCGTTTGGGCAAGTAAAGCGTTCCACGGAAACACGACGTTTTCGACCTCGTGAAACATGCCGCGGACAGCAAGAACGCCGCGAACGGCAAGAACGCTCGGGACAGTGCGGACAG
>JAEUQI010000078.1 GCA_016789145.1 Blastocatellia bacterium
GACGCCGTAAGTCGTGTGATTGCAATTACTTAACCGTTCCACAAGGGATTGGAACGTTATGGAACGACGGAAGACCGCGAAAGGCTATAAGTTATGTGTTCACAGGACCTTACGGCGACTGGAGCACATTACATGTTCCAGGCTAGCAAATCTGAGCTTTAGTTAGAATTGAGATCTTTGAAAACTTGATCGGCTTTGGGATTCTTAATGCCCATGAATTGCCACTAGCTTTAGCTAGTGGAAAAGGTATAAAAACTCTTTCGGGCTTTAGCCCAAACACTCGCCGGACTAAAGTCCGCTTGAATGTTCATCTGGACGCTGTCCACTAGCTAAAGCTAGTGGCAACTTATAAGACGTCCTAGGGTTTCATTCGCTTTGCTATTTCACCCTAGGTTATAACGTTCGTCGCCGTTGGCGACTATGAGGGCAGATCTAGGTCTTCGGCTTTCTTGAATAGGGCGTAGCCTAGCGTGCAGGCGAAGACTACGTAGGTGTAGAAGCCGACGAGGGCTGAGATGAATGTCGCGGGGATGTTGCCGATGCTGGGCATGTCGAAGGCGGCGAGGAGCGTGCTGGCGATACCGCCGACAAAGGCTGTCGCGACGACGAGCAGCAGGCTCATTATTAGTATAAGGACGTAAGTGCCGCCGAGGCGTTTGATCGTGTCGAGGCCGACGAGCGGATTGACCGCCGCCGCGAACGACCGCGTGTAACCCGCGACCGCACACGCCGCAGGATAGTAGAAAATGCCCCAGAGACCGGTAAGCAGCAGCAGGAGCAGTAGCACAATGCCTTTGCCGAGCAGGGATTTCAGCATCGCTTGTTGCTCTTGGGCTTTGGTCTCGGGCAGTTTGCCGATTGTCGATTCGAGATTCTGCTTGCGGCTCTCGGCGATCATCTGCTGGATGTTCTCGAACTCTTTCTCCTCATCGTAAATGGCGTTCGGCTCGTAGTCTTTGTCGTTGATATCGGTGACCTCGCCGCTGTCAGCCTTTGCAGTGATGCCGCGTTGGCGATCGGCTTCGGCGTTAATGGCGGCTTGCCGTTGACGGCCGATGTCCGCGACCTTGTTCGCGGCCGCGATGCCTCCGAAACTCGGGTCTTGGGCTTGAGTCAGCTCGTTCTTGACGGCCCCAACGATCATAAAGAACGCCACGAGGCACACCGCGATGAACGGCCCGAACGACGAGATGTACGCACCGATCATCAGAAAGAACGGATGCACGACATCGTCCCAGATCGAGAAGTCATCGAAAGACGGCATGAAGTTCGCGTCGAGCTTGCCCTGCGAGAAGTTCTCGACAGTGTTCGCCAAGGCACCAAAACTGATCATATTCGCGAGCAACATGCAGAAAACGCCGCCAACCGCGACGAACATCCCGCCGAAGCCGAAGCCCGCTTGCCCGACCGACAGAGCACCGAACGCGATCGCTCCGACGATGAGGCTTGTCTTGAACTTAAAAGGATGTGCGAGTGCGTTTGCAAAGTCGCCGAAGCCGAAACTCTCGCCGTTAGCCGTCCGAGTCCGCGTCACGCGGCCAGACGAAACGGCAACTGCGGCCGCGGTCTCGATCGCCGAGCACATCGCCCCGCAGAACGGGCAGATCTTTACGTTCGCACCGTAGGAATTTGGGCAGGCTTTGCAGAATTCGCTCGTGCAAGTGTCGCATTTCCAACGAGCCGGAGCGTCAGTATGAACGGCACACATGCCTTCGGCAGCCGCTTGAGTCGGTTGGTTGTTCGTAAACTCTGCCGGCCGCGACGGAACGCCGAGAACTTCGCGTTTCGTCGTCGTAATGACAGGCGGCGGTGGTTCGCTGGCGTCTTTGGCGTTGAAGAATTCGAGCAGCGCGGGGACCTTGCCGGCCTCGATCCAACGCAGATTGCCCTTGCGGACGCGATCGATACGCAGAACGCTGCCGTCGCTGATCCACGCGGCGAGGTCTTCGAAAGTGCCGTCGAAAGTCGAACCGTTGGCTTCGACTTGCCAGATGTCAGTGGTTTGAGCTTCGTTCTCCATCGTTAGCGTCTGGGGGACGTTATCGCCGACAAGATTCTCGGCGCTCCGTTAGGCGACGGCGAGTTCGAGAAGGTCGTCGTCTTCCTCTTCTTCGGGCTCGACGGGTTCGACGAGCGTTAGGGCGGCACGGCGTTCGGCGAGTTGGCGGACTATTCCGTTCGCAACCTCGCCGGCATTGCAAGCGTCGATCAGAGCTTCGACGACCTCAGATTGGTAACGCGTACCGACAAAACTGCGAAGCCGTTCGAGCGCAGGAGCAAGCTCCATTCCCTTCTGATATGGGCGGTCGATCGTCATCGCATCGAAAGTATCAGCGACGGAAACGATCTTTGCCTGGAGCGGAATCTCATCGCCCTTGAGCCCTTGCGGATAGCCTTGGCCGTTGACCATTTCGTGGTGCATGTACATCGCCGGGAGAAAGTCCTTCATCGCCGGTATCTGCGACATGATCTTGTAACCACGCTGAGGATGCGTCTTCATGATCTCGTACTCAGCATCGGTCAGGGCGGCCGGCTTCTTGAGGATCGCATCGTCGATCGCGATCTTGCCGACGTCGTGGAGCAAAGCTCCCATTCGGAGATCATCGAGTTCCGCGTCCGTCATTCCCATGCGGCGGCCGATCGCTACCGAGATGCGAGCGACACGTTCACTGTGGCCGCGAGTATATTTATCTTTGCCGTCGATGGCGGCGGCCAGCGCTTTGACGGTGCCGACGAAAAGTTCGCGGTTCTCGGTCGCTGCCTTGGCAAGCTTAACTATCTGCTCCTCGACCTTGTCGGTCATCGAGTTGAACGAATCGCCGAGCACACCGAGTTCGCTGATGTTGTTCGTCTCAACGCGGCTAGAAAAATCGCCGGCTGCGATCTTTTGCGACGCATTTACGAGGCGTTTGAGTGGAGAGGTTAAGAATCGTGAGCCGACGAGCCCGACTATTACTGCCAGTAGTGCGAACGCGACGCTGATCAACCAGATCTGGAATCGCATTTCGCCGACCGATGCCAGAGCGGTTCGTTCGTCCTGGATCGTCATAACGCCGTATGCATTCGAACCGACTACCGCCGTCGAGTAGGCTCCGATCATTGCGTGTACCGTACCCTCGTTGTCGGCGGAAAACGGAACAAGTGCAGACTGCACCTGTTGGCCGGATTCGATCCATTCGGTAACGATCCGAAGATAGGTCAGTGGCGTTGAGTTACTTACGAGGTTTGGGTCGGGATGGAAAACGGAACGGCCATTTGCATCGGTAACAAATACGATCGGCAGGCCGGCCTTCATCAACTCCGCTTCGTTGGCCTTGGTAGAACCGACCAACGTCTGCGAAATGCCCTGAAGCGAAGCGATCGCAACCAGATTGACCATCTCGCCGCTCTTGACTCGTGAACGGCGGGAGAATGTCATGACGAATTGGTCACTGTTGTCTATTCTCTGCGGCGTGCCGACGCTGACGCCCGTTGCATTCGACGCCGATGCCGCCGCGCCGGCGAGCTGCTCGATCTCATCGCGGCGAAGACCGCCGGGCCGAAAGACAGATAATGGCTCGGCTCCTTCTTGAGTGATGCTGAATGCAAGTAGATCCGGGTTCTCCTTCAAGGCTTGAGCAAGCTTTGTTTCGGTTTCCGCGGAGGTCAGTATTTGCGGATCGTTCTGCATTTCAAATGCCGTCCCGAAGCCGCTGACGATGGAGGTAAATCGCTTGCCGAACATTTCGAACTGACGAGCTTTGTCCTGAACCAGTTGTATCTGGTATCGATTCTCGGACGCCCGCAGTTCCTGGCCGCTCTTGTTGGACAGGATCCAGCCCGTAAGTAGTAACGGCAAAAGCCCCACTACGAGCAGGGTAGCAACGACGAAGATAAATAAGCTGATCTTTTTCTTAAATGACGGCATCAGGCAAGGAGGGCGTGGGAAAACGCCACCCTAAGGATACCGCAGTCACAGAGTTGCGGTCAACATGTTTTAACAGTTAAAGTCGCTTGACGATCAGAAGCGTAATATCATCATTTGCCGGGGCGGTGCCGGTGAATTCGGAGAGTGCAGATTCGACCTTGTCACGAATACCCGATGCAGTGCGTCCGACATTCTGAGAAAGAACGGATTGTAGTCTATCCATGCCAAATTCGTTCTCGTCGACATCGTTAGCTTCGGATACACCGTCGGAATAGACGAAGAGCACGTCACCCCGGTCCAGCCGGGCATTCCCGACTTCGTATTGAGCGAAACCCATCAGGCCAAGTGGTAAACCACCCGATTCAAGGTGCTCGATGGAGCCATTTGCACGAACCAAAAGCGGCGGATTGTGTCCGGCGTTAATGAAGATGATCTCCCCCGTGTTTGGATCGAGTTCGCTAATGAAAAGGGTTACAAACCGGTTTGCAGGAGTATTCTCAGAAAGATACTCATTTATCGAAACAACCGTGTCGGGGAGATCACGCTTGGCAGAGACCTGAGCGTGTATCGCCGCATGAAGGCTGGACATCAATAGTGCTGCAGCGGTTCCCTTTCCTGAAACATCGCCGAGGGCGAACATCATGTTGCCGTTGTGTCGCGGGATAAAGTCGTAATAGTCGCCGCCGATCTCATAGCAGGAAAAGGAAATGCCCTGGAAATCATAGCCCTCAAGTTTCGGCGGACCCGACGGCTGAAATCGTTGCTGGATCTCTGTCGCAAGTTCAAGTTCGCGCTCCATTCGCTCGCGATTCATGCGTTCGTCGAGCAGGCTAGCATTCTCGACGCGGATCGAGGCGACCGACGCGAGCGTGGTGAGAATATCCAGGTGTTCTTCTTTGAAGGTTGCCTCGTGCGTAGGCGAATCGGCATAGATCAAACCAAATATATGCCTTTCGTCAACGCTAAGCGGTACGGCAAGTACAGACCGAATTCCCTGCAAAACGATCGTTTGGCTAGCAAACTTGGGGTCGTGCTGAGCATCGGAGGTCAGAACGGCCTTGCCATTCTCGACGACTTCGGCCATTACATTTCGACTGATACGCACTTCGACGAGTGACTCGGATTCCCCTCTCCGCCGTGCCACTTTAACTTGCAGTCCACCATCGGCCTCGTCGTCGCGAAGCATAATAACAACACGTTCTGCCGGAACGGCTTCGAATACCAAAGAAGCGACCTGATCTAACGTGTCATCTAGTCCGGTTGACGAGAGCAACGTGACGCCTACCTTCGAAATGAGGCCAAGAAGGTCTGTTCTGCTAGAGGTCTGCGAAACTAGAATCTCTGTCGTAGGGTTTCGCCGTCCGGTCAGTGCGATCGTTTTCGAAGGATCTAAGGTACT
Source organism: Blastocatellia bacterium (assembly GCA_016789145.1). GTDB lineage: Bacteria > Acidobacteriota > Blastocatellia > Pyrinomonadales > Pyrinomonadaceae > OLB17. The sequence goes on from JAEUQI010000078.1 coordinate 5,307, forward strand.
CGTCCGATCGCCTAGCAGGGTTGCACTGATCGGCAATTGTGGGCGTTCATCCGCCATGAACGTTAATGAGGTCTCGCCGATCTGTATGACACCACCGCTTGAGATCGATAATGTTCCAGCAACCGGCGCACCGTTGTAACGTGTGCCGTTAGCTGAATCCAGATCGACAAGAAGGTATTGGTCGCCCTCTTTGCGTATCTCGGCATGCAGCCTCGAAGCGAAAGCATCGGGAATACAGACATCGCTACGGGCAGACCTGCCGATCGTAGTTCGAAGGCGCGACAACGGGACGATCTGTTCAGGACCATTTTGTTGCGTGATCAATAATTGGGCCATGTACTATATTCTAACTAGTGTCTTTCGGGCACGAACTGTGGTTGTTCCGGCGATCGCGTCGTGAAGCGCCCGTCCACTTGGAACGAATGCTGATGCTAAGAATCCAATACCTAACGTCGCTACGGTGAGCAAATAACCCAGCGTTTGCCGAACCAAAAGGCGGACACGCCGTAGATCGCCAAGATCACTTGAAACGATCCGTATTCCGGTCAACATCTTCCCTACTGACTGACCAGCGATCTGCGGCAATATAACGCAATTAACAAATCCAACTAAACACGCCAAAAACCAGATAGTTCGATCAGTAAACAAACCAAGACCCTGGCCGCCAACAGTTGTCTCGGTAACCAAGCTCGTTAATGGCAGCGCAAGAAAGACAATGTAATCGACCAAAACTGCGCCTACACGAAGAAAAAATGGCGGCGAGAGCGCCACGAGGTCGATCGATCCTTGGTTGTCAGTAGATTCGTTCTTCAAAGAGGGTGCTCCTACTAATCTCTAAATCGCTAGTTTACAACAAAATGCAAAAGTGTGTCGCCAATGCGTATACGATCTCCGTGTACTAACGGATGCGGCTGGTGAGGCATAAGCCGTGTTGATTCGTTCGAAGCAGGCAAGAGGATGGTGCCATTTGACGAGCCAAGATCTTCAACTAGAAACTGCGTTCCGTCATTCCATATCTTAGCGTGTCGCCGCGATATCTTAGTCTGCGGATCGTATTTGGAAAGATCTACCTCAGGGAATATGTTGGACATCGGATCGCGACGGCCGAGAAGATTCTCTAGTCGCTCGAGCATGTAAGCAGGAGCTTCAAGATCGTCGGTACCGACAACTAGCAAGCGTGCCGTTGACGCTTGCTTCGAGTAAATCTCACGGTGAACTCCTTGCTGGGCAAGCGGCTGTTTTGAGCCGCAAAAGGCACAGAACATATCCGTCGCGATGATCCTCTGTCCGCAAAATCCGCAAAACACAACCTGGGCAGAAAGACTGACGGCTTGCGGGGCTGCGGAAACGCCGAATGTAATTGTCCCCATATCCAAGGCGTTAAGATGAGCCTCTAGAGCCGATCTCATTTCAGCCGCCGACGTAAAACGAGCGTCCGCATTGTATTCAACTGCACGCATCAATATTCGTTCGAGCTGGTCGGACAAGCGAGGATTGATCTGACGTGGCCGAGGGTTCTTGTCAAAGTCGAAAATCAAGAGTGGATTGTTCTGAGGATCGGCTCCGGTAACGAGGTGAAACATCGTCGAGCCGAGGCTATAGATGTCTGAACGCGGTTCCACGCTGCCACTGAATAGTTCCGGCGGGGCATATCCCATTGTTCCGACGGCCGTTACACCTTTTTCCTGGGCTTGATTTATTGAACGGGCGATCCCAAAATCGACGAGCATAACCTTGCCGGAGTTTGCATCGATCATAACATTTGACGGCTTAAGGTCACGATAAACTATTCGATCCGGCAAATTATGTAAGTAATCTAGCACGTCCAGGATCTGGATCGACCATTGAACACAGGTTCTCTCGTCTATTCTTCCCTCGGGTGTTGCTCGGAGACGGGCCGCTAGATCGCCACCCGAAATGTATTTCATTACGAGATAAAAGCGACACTCCTCTGCATCGAAAAAGTAATCGTAAATCGTCGGAATCGCCGGATGGTCAAGTGACGAGAGGATCATTGATTCGCGGCGAAAATCCTCGACCGCTTTAGCCTGTTGGTCCTCTTCAATATGGGCTTGAACCATTTCCTTGACCGCGCGTTGCACTCCGCCGAGGTTGCGGTCAGTTGCAAGATAAACAGCCCCCATTCCGCCGCCGCCGATCTTTCTGACAATATCGTACCGCTTATTAAGTAGCGTCCCCTCTGCTAATGGCTTTAACCCCGAACGTTTCCCGTCTGTCGTACTCTCTAAGTTTGGCTTTGTTCCTTGATCGGTGTTAAGTCCGCGCTCTGCGATAACGATCGGTACCTCCTCAAGTTCTGCCTCGGACGACGCCTCGACATTATCTTCCTCTTCAGGGCTCAGTTCTCCGTCTGGCTCACTGGCGACCGTAATAGGAAGAGCGGGGCCGAATATCGTTTCCTCGTAGTGAATTTCAGGGCCTTCATCTTCGAGTTCACCGTCCTCGCTTTTGAGTTCCTCGGCTAGAGTTGAAGGCTCCTTAGGATCGGCAACGGAAGACATCTGACCAACCTCCTCCGTCCAAGGTAGTGCTTCAACCTCGGCCTTGCCGGTCATTACTATGCCCTGTTTTTCGGGATTCACAGCACGGCTCGGCAGCGCAAGGCCGCAGAATGGGCAGAATTGATCATTGTCGGCGACTTGATTGCCGCATTCGATACAGGCGTTCATTCGTTGTGGTCACCGATCTTGAATCTGAGAAAAGTCTTACCGACGATTAGTTCGTCCCCGGACCTGATAATCTGAGGCATTCCCGGTATCAACCGACGGCCACGATTCAGGTAGGTTCCATTCGTAGACCCAAGGTCTTCGATGGTGTAATTTCCATCCACCATTCGAATTCGCGCATGCCGCCGCGACACCTTTGCTTCCGGATCAAACGCATCGAGATCGATGTCCGGGAAAACACCGTTATCAGCATCCCACCGACCAATGATGCAATCGTTGCCCAGTACCCTAAAGACATGGCCTTCTGGAATTCCGCGTTCTATAACGATTACGGCGTCCATTTTGCCTGAAGCCGACGAATGCGGATTCACCGAATTCGGCGCTACGGGACCGCCATTAGCCGCGAGTGCCGGAGCAGCGAAGGTTTCGTTGGGCGATACCGTTGTTACATTCGATGGTGAGCTTATCCTGGCAGATGGTTCTGACGCTACAGGTGGGACGTAATCCGGAGCATTAAGAGAACTGATCGCTAACGCTAGCCGAGTTCCACATTCGTCGCAGAATTGGCAACTGTCGGGGCTTTCAGTTCCGCAATTGGAGCATTTGATCATAGGTGCCTACCATTAAATCAGGTCGTTATCTTACCTACAAAGGATTCTAACTTTTAATTTCGAAATCGTAAATACCGTTGAGCCGACAAGAGCACAGATAGTTTGAACTCAAGTGCCGGTTGATGATAGCTTTACGTGTTCGTCAGTTTTTTGAAACTTCGATCATTCGAGCGACGTAAGACCTTTTTGCTTGTGAGCACAGAAAAGCATACAAACATTTAGACTTAGTTCATATTAGTAGAGGAAAGAGATCAAGTATGGCACTTAGCCGAAAGAGCAAGATCTTGGTTTTCGGCGGCATCGGAGTATTGCTGCTGGCTATCATCTTAATTACTGTATTTGCAACCAGAAAGGACACGCCTGAGGTCACGACAGTCAAGATCGAAAAGAAACGCGAACTGCGTTCAACGGTTACGTCTTCAGGTGAAGTTCGTCCGATTCAATTTATGAATCTCACGAGTGAGGTTCAGGGGCGAATTGAGGAGATCTACGTTAAAGAAGGCGACCAAGTAATCAAGGGCCAGCCGCTTGTACGGCTAGATCCGAACCAACTGCAGTCAAATACTGACGCTCAGCTTGCCGCATTCCAGTCAGCGCAGCAGGATGTTCAATCGACGCAGACGCAAGTAACCGCTGCGCAGAACGGCTACACACAGGCACAACAAGGCTTGAACGCATCGGATGCAGCCGTAAGCTCTGCCCGTCAGAATGTAGTGACGGCACAGACCGACGTTGATCGAGCGCAAGTCGAGCTTAATACCGCACAGCGTGAAGTTAATCGTAATGCACAGTTGCTTGAATCGGGTGTTATTTCAAAGCAAGAGTACGACACGGTAAAGGATCGCTTAGACACCGCTCGGGTTGGGCTGAATACTGCAAAAGCGCGGCTAGAATCGGCGAAACTTGCCGTAAACGAATCGATCGCGCGACGCAATCAACAGGCTGTTGCAGTCAAAGATGCGCGAAGGGCGGTCGAAACCGCAAATATCAATGTGAACAGCAGTCGTTCGCGAGCTGAGCAACAGTCTGCCGTACTTCGCGGCCAACGCAATCAACGTGATAAAACAATGCAGGTCGCGCCGATCAATGGCGTTATCGCGGAGATCCCCTCCAAGGTAGGTACATTCGCGGTCGCCGGTCTCTCAACTACAGCCTTGATGACGATTGCCGATATGTCTCAGGTCAATGTTGAGGTGAAGGTCGATGAAACTTCGATCGATAAGGTGGAAGTTGGGCAAAAAGCAAAGATCAAAGTCGATGCGTTCGGCGATAAAGAACTCGCAGGTGAGGTCTCGCAGAAAACTCCGCTCGCGGTCGGTAAATCACAAACGAGCGGCGGTCTTTCTACGAATATCAATGTTCAAGAGGCCAAAGAATTTCGTGTTGTGATCAAGCTCACCGGCCTAACGGAAGAGATCCGTATGGGCCTACGTCCAGGAATGAGTGCGACAGCCGAGATCACTACTAAGACCGTACCTGAAGCCATTGCAATTCCCTTGCAGGCAGTGATCGAAAAGAAGCCGGAATCGGGATCACCTTCACCTGAAAACAAGGTCAACGCCGACCAGGCAATGGATAAGCCGAAACCAATAATTGGTGTTTATGTCCTAAATGACAACAAAGTCGAATTTCGTGAGGTCACGACCGGTATCATCGGTGAGTCTGATCGCGAGATCTTGACGGGACTTGAGGTTGGTGACGAGGTAATAACAGGACCGAGCCGTGTTTTAAACACCTTGAAGGAAGGTACTGTCGTACGAAAGCAGACTAAGAAAGAGGGCGATAGCGCTGCTAAATAGCACTTGGAGATCAGCATGAACGATGTAAACGGAGCCGCGTCCTCAAACGGAACGGCAAAAACCGCATCAGCGGACTCCATAATTTCGATGCGCAACATCTGGAAAACATACCAGATGGGAACGGAGGAATTGCACGCATTGCAGGACGTATCGTTCGAAGTAAAGAAGAACGAGTACGTTGCCATCATCGGTCCTTCAGGTTCAGGTAAATCGACTCTGATGAACCTTATCGGCTGTCTTGATTCCCCAACTAAAGGCGAATATTGGATCAACGGGAATCAAGTCGCAGAAATGTCCGATGATGAGTTGGCTCACATCCGTAACAAAGAGGTCGGCTTCGTCTTTCAAACCTTTAACCTATTGTCGAGAGCGACGGCTCTCCACAATGTTGAACTCCCTCTCATCTATGCCGGCCTTAGAGCCGCGGAGCGCCATGAAAAGGCGATGGCATCGTTGACGGCAGTCGAACTTGGTGACCGAGTCACTCACCGTCCTAACGAACTCTCCGGTGGACAACGGCAGCGTGTTGCGATTGCCCGAGCTTTGGTAAATCATCCTTCGATCCTACTTGCCGACGAACCCACCGGTGCTCTTGATTCTAAGACCAGCATCGAGATCATGCATTTGTTTGAGAAACTCCATGCCGAAGGCAACACAATAATTCTGGTCACACACGAACCCGACATCGCCGAGCGTGCTCATCGTGTGATCACGATTCGCGACGGCCGCATTGAGAGTGACGAGAAGATCAAATAGTGGTCCAATTTCTTATCTTAGGTCGAACCCTGTAAACTGAAGCCGCACACGTCACGTATAATCAGTTTGCAATGAACTTTTCCGAGACACTAAAACTAGCACTGTCAGCGATCTGGGCACACAAACTCAGGTCGTTTTTGACGTTGCTCGGCGTGATCATCGGCGTAATGACCTTTATGATCGTCGTCTCGCTTTTGTTAGGGTTCAAGGCTTATGTTGATGAGAAACTGGCTGGGATCGGGTCTAACTCATTCACCGTACGGCGGTTTAGCTTTGACGATTTCAAAGATACGGATTCGATCGCTGCCGCGCAACGACGAAACAAGGAGCTTACATTCGACGAACTGGAGTTCATTAAGGCGAACGCTAAGCTTATTGGCCTAGCCGGAGCGCGTGCTTTGCCGAATTCGCGTGAGGTGAAACGTGGAAACGAGTCTCTTGCAAATGTTCGAATCGACGGAGCAGAGCCCGTGATCCGCGATATTGAAAAGCTCGACATTGCCGAAGGGCGTTACTTCACCGATGCAGAAAACGATAATGCGGTTCGAGTCGCTTATGTTGGTAGCGACGTAGCGAACAAGCTGTTTCCGCAAGGTGGAGCCGTCGGTGGCGAGATCCGTATTCAAGGGATCCCGTACAAGATTATTGGTATCCAGACAACTAAAGGTACTGTTTTTGGGCAGCCACAGGATAATTTCGTTCAGTTCCCAATTAAGACTTATGGAGCGAATTTCGGTGGTTTACGAAATAGCCGAGGACTGTATTTTTCGATAACAGCGAAAGACGACAAGTCGATGGATGCCGCGGTCGAAGAAGTTCGAACGCTGATGCGGATCAAGCGAAAAGTTCCGTACGACGAAAAGGATACTTTCGGGATCCTCACACCGGACGCCATCTCGGGCTTAGTAACGAGGATCGTTGGCCCGATCGGAACCGTTATCTTGTTGGTACCGACAATTGCACTTCTCGTAGGTGCGATCGTAGTTATGAATATCATGCTTGTAGCGGTCACCGAACGCACTAAAGAGATAGGCATTCGCAAGAGCATGGGAGCGAGGCAAAGCGATATACTTCGACAGTTCTTGTTCGAGGCGGCGACCCTTTGTATGTTCGGCGGTTTTATTGGCCTCGTGATCGCTCAGCTTGCCGGACTAATAATTACGAGGCTGTTTTTTCAAACGAGTATACCTTGGTGGGCGGCCGTTTTGGCTATCGTTTTTTCCGGTGCCGTCGGTATCGTTTCGGGTTTATTCCCGGCATGGAAAGCAGCAAGGCTCGATCCGATCGAAGCGTTACGAGCAGACTAAGCGATGAGGTTCATAAGCACAGCATTCTACGAGAATTTTAAGATGGCGTTGGACACGCTGCGTGGTAATAAGCTGCGTTCGTTTCTCACCATCATCGGAGTTGTGGTCGGTGTCATCACCGTCATGCTGATCTCTTCGATCATCTCCGGCATCTCTGTAGCCGTATCGAAGGAAGTCGAATCGTTCGGCACACGTTCGATCTTTCTCTACAAGATGGATATCGGAATTCGTACCACAGCGCCGACTCGCGAGGAGCGTATGCGAAAGCCGCTTACTCTTGACGACGCTGAAGCTATCGGCGGTCTATCAACGATCGAGGTCGCGGTGCCTTTCCTCGATATTTCGAATAATTTCTTTGGGCAGAAGATCAATGTAACAGGCAAGAATGGCAAGACTTCGTCGTCAGTTCAATTGAATGGCACATTGCCGCAAATGGCTGAAACAACGACTGAGGTCTTGATCGACGGTCGCTGGTTCTCCGCCGGCGAGAATGAGGCGAAAACCAATGTGATCGTTATTGGAGATTTTGTTCGCGAAGCATACTTTCCATTTGAGAACCCAATTGGGCAGACGCTCGAGATCGGTGGACAAGAGTTTCGAGTGATCGGATTACTGCAAAAGCGAGAGCAGCTCTTCGGCGGCGGCGGCGGCAACAACGACCAATCAAACATCGTTTATATGCCGATGGGAGCAGCATTAAAACTCAAGCCTAATGCCGATGATCTATTTATACTCGCAGTCGCTCGCGAGGGATATCTTGAACAAGCTAAAGACCAAGTTCAGGACCTTTTGCGTCAGCGCCGCAACGTCAAGTTTGGCGACAAGAACAACTTCGCAATGGAAACTGCCGCTAGCCTGATCGATCAGTTCCAAGCGATAACCGGCGGCGTTTTCTTGGCAATGGTCATCATCTCTTCGGTCGGCCTGATGATTGGCGGCATTGGTGTGATGAATATCATGCTTGTTTCGGTAACGGAACGAACGAGAGAGATCGGCATTCGCAAGGCTATCGGAGCGAAACAACGCGATATTCTAACGCAGTTCTTGATCGAAGCAGCGACGTTGACGGGATTTGGCGGGATCGTAGGCCTTCTGATTGGTTGGGGACTATCATTCCTTGTTCAACTCGTCTTCCCGTCGTACGTACCGCTTTGGGCTCCGATCGCGGGCTTTGTTGCCAGCGTCGGCATTGGATTGATTTTTGGGCTGTTTCCCGCATGGAAAGCAGCCCGATTAGATCCGATCGAATCGCTACGATACGAGTAACTAACCGAAGATCGCCGCTGCTGCGACCTTGATCGCCATTGCGAGCAATGCGATCAATAGGATGATTCCCCATGCTGAACCACTCGAGATCTTCCCAACTCGCTGCAACCCTATCGCTGCGAGAACCCATCCGATGATCGCGAACAGGTCGAACGTACTGAGCACCGCATTGAGCACAGGCTGCGATTTGCCGTCGATGAAGAAACTCGGATTTGCCTGTACCAATCCTTGTTGCACACGAGTGAGATCTATCTCGTCGACGCGCTTTATGAACAACACGACCACATTGGACACGAAGAACAAAAGTGTCGGCGGAATGCTTGAGTAGAGCCATACTGAGACACCGCGCAAGAATGTCATCGAGCCGCCCATTGCGTTAGCTCCGCCCCAGTAGATTAGGCCGCCAATTACCAAATAGAGTACAAGAAAGATCGGCGTAATGACGTAACTAGCTACCTTGGCGATAGTTCCCGACTGCATTTCGATCTGCTTTTCTTTCTCCTCTTTCGACATATTCGCCGTTCGCGAACTGCCCTCAATCTGAGCCCTTGCAATGGTTTCCATACCGATCTTTTGAATGATCAGAATGTTGAATGCCGAGATCATCAGAATGAATAGAAGGCCGCCGAGTAGGAACCGCGGCTTACGGCGCAGATCGTCGAAGGTTCGGCCCGGCTCGATAAATATGTTTCCAACAGTAGCGATCTCCGACATTTGCGGTGCTTCGCCGTTAGCGTCTGTCTTTGGCGCAGTTGTATCTTCAGTCATCAAGTTTCTCCTTTTTTGATGTCAGCGAAATATACGACGATAATCTGTCGCACGTTTCAACTTTCTAACGCTAAAGCTTGATACATGCGGCGAAATGATCAACGGCGACTTCTTGCATCGCAGGCTCGACCGCAGCACACTCCTCGGTCGCGATGGGACAACGTGTCCTGAATCTACAACCTGACGGCGGCGATATCGGCGTCGGAACATCTCCTGTCAAAACGATGCGTTCGCGCTTTACCGTCGGATCAGGTACAGGAATGGCAGAAAGCAATGCCTTTGTGTAGGGATGCTTCGGATTCTCATACAACTCACGTGCATCGCAGATCTCGACGATCTTGCCGAGATACATTACAGCTACCCGATCGGAAATGTGCTCGACAACGGCGAGACCGTGAGAGATGAATAGGTATGTGAGACCGAGACGCTCTTGAAGATCCTGCAACAAATTCACGACCTGAGCTTGGACAGAAACATCGAGTGCAGATACCGGCTCGTCGCAAATTATCAGCTTTGGATTCAAGGCTAATGCTCGAGCGATACCAATGCGCTGACGCTGCCCGCCGGAGAACTCGTGCGGATAACGCTGGGCGTATTTCGGATCGAGACCGACGGACACTAAGATCTCGGCAACACGTTCCGTCTGCTCGTTCTTCGAGCCAATTCCGTGGATCTTTAGCGGCTCAGAAACGATCGAACCAACCGTCATTCTCGGATTAAGGCTCGCGTACGGATCTTGAAAGATTATCTGCATCTCGCGACGCAGTAACTGCATTCGTTTGTGTTCAAGGCCAACGATATTCTCGCCCTCGAACAAAACCTCGCCGCTCGTTGGTTCGTGAAGCCGCAGAATACAACGGCCGACCGTGGATTTCCCGCAACCCGATTCGCCTACCAGGCCGAGCGTCTCGCCCTGCTTGATATCGAACGAAACACCGCTCACAGCCTGCACGACATCATCACTTCCCTCCACGGCAAAGTTCTTGACTAGGCCTCGAACCTCCAGCAATGTGGCTTTTTCTGTTTCCACTCCGATCATTCAGAATACAAAATACATCTAACTGCCCGATCCTTGCTCAACGAGATCAACGGTATTTCTCCGACCACGCAGGCGTCCATTCGATGAACGCATCTAGGAGCAAAGTGGCAACCTTCGGGCAAATTGGTCGGCGAAGGTACAGTACCTTCAATAGTCTGCAATTTCTCTACTTTCTCCGCACCAACAGCAGTCAATTTAGGCACCGAGCTCAATAATCCTCGGGTGTACGGATGCTTCGGATCGGCGAAGAGCTCTTTTACAGGAGCTTCTTCGACGATCTTGCCCGTATACATAACACAAACTCGATCCGCTACCTCTGCTACGACGCCTAGGTCGTGGGTGATCAGAAGAACGGCGAGTCTTCGCGTTTTTCGAAGACCATCGAGCAGTTCGAGTATTTGAGCTTGGATCGTTACATCCAAAGCCGTCGTAGGCTCGTCCGCGATAAGCAACTCAGGATCGCAAGCCAATGCCATCGCGATCATTACACGCTGCCGCATGCCGCCTGATAGCTGGTGCGGATAATCATTGGCTCGGCGTTCCGGCGACGGTATCGCGACCTCTCGCATTGCGTCGATAGCAGCACTCCACGCTGCCTTCTTATCTAGTTTACGATGCAAGCGCAATGCTTCGGCGATCTGTTCGCCTACGGTATAAACAGGATTGAGCGACGTCATC
>JAEUQI010000079.1 GCA_016789145.1 Blastocatellia bacterium
TCACCTAAATTTTCCAACAGGCAATAGATTGATTTCGTATCACAATTAAGGAGAACTCTTAAAGATTATGGATAACTCAGGAAAGTCCGCACTTGGACTCGATGCAAATGTAGCCGCAGGGCTAGCTTATATTCCGTTCTGTCTCATCGGCATCATTATGAGCATTATCATTATTGCTACCGATAAGACCAATAAACTTGCTCGGTTTCACGCGTTCCAATCGCTACTCTTGGTAGCACTTTGGGTTGTGACCTACATCATTGTAGTCGTTATCGTTGGAGCGGCAGCGGCGACCAATTCGGGAGCTCTGACGATGGTCGCAGGATTGCTTTGGTTCGTTGTGATCATTGGATTTTTGATCGCGGTGATCTTTACTTGCATCCAGGCATTCATGGGCAAGATGTTCAAATTGCCGATCATCGGCAACATGGCCGACAACTGGTCGAACTAGTTTAGTTACAAACTCGATGGCCGACGCCCTGCCAAACACGGCGGTGTCGGCCATCTGCATTTACGGAGAACCACAATGAACAATCAACCAAAATCAGCATTCGGCATGGACGTAAACGTCGCAGCAGGCTTGGCATATTTGCCGTTCTGTCTTGTGAACGTCGTATTTAGTATCGCGATACTAGCGACCGATAAGACCAATAAACTTGCGCGTTTTCACGCCGTTCAGTCGCTGCTCATACTCGCTTCGATAATAGTCGGCTACATACTTTTCTTTGTATGTATGTTCGTCGTAATGCTGCTTGCGGCCGCAACTCATCCGATGGTAGCAATGCTGATCTTCGTGCTATACATTCTGTTCATTGCCTACGCATTAGCTATGTTTGTCGGAATTATCATCAGCATGATCAAAGCTTTCCAGGGCGAGATCTTCAGACTGCCGATCATTGGTAACTTTGCGGATAATTGGTCGAATTGAACAACCGAAACGGCGATAGAATCTTACTTTCACGATGAAAGATTGTGATAAACTTTTGGTCAAGGCGGAGAATTCGCCAAACAACCTTAGTTTCGCGGCACTTTGCGAACTCGCCGAGTGCTTCGGTTGGAGATTTCGCCGGCAAAGCGGTTCTCATCAGATCTTTGAGCATCCTAAGTTGCTACCCGAACAAGGGCGAATTCAGAACTTTCAAAGTGTAAGAGGCAAAGCAAAGCCCTATCAGGTAAAGCAATTGCTCAGGAGCATCAAGAACATTCCCGATGAAAACTAAATACGCAATTCACATATTCTGGAGCGAGGAAGATGAAGGCTTTGTCGCCGTATGCGATGAATTCCCTGGCCTATCTGCTTTCGGCGAGTCTCGCGAAGAAGCTTTGAGTGAAGCTCAGATCGCCCTTGATGCAATAATCGAAACCTATCGTGAGAGCGGCTTGACGATTCCCGAACCGCAAAGCATGTTACTTGCTGCTTAGCTAAACACTCTCTCAAACACCTGCTCCACGTTCCGCAGGTAATGTTTAAGATCAAAGACGCGGGCAATTTCATCTTGCGATACGTGCGATGAGATGTCCGCGTCATTTGTTACGAGTTCCTTATAATCGCCGCCTTCGTCCCAGACCTTCATGGCGTTTCGCTGAGTGTAAACGTAAGCATCTTCGCGAGTTACGCCTTTTTGCGTGAGGGCGAGCATCAACTGCCCGCTAAAGACCAGTCCACGCGTCAAGTTCAGATTCGCGAGCATATTCTCAGGATAAACGACCAGCGTATCGAGCAAACTTGTTGCTTTCGCTAGCAAATAATCAAGCGTTGCGCTTGAATCCGGCAGCACAATTCGTTCTGCCGAAGAATGCGAGATATCACGTTCGTGCCACAAAGCCACGTTTTCCAGCCCGACGATCGCATTCGCACGAACTGTCCTCGCCATGCCGCAGATACGTTCCGACAGTATCGGATTTCGCTTGTGTGGCATCGCCGACGAGCCTTTCTGGCCCTTCTTGAACGCCTCTTGCGCTTCCCTCACTTCGGTCCGTTGCCAATGGCGAACTTGTAGCGCGATCTTCTCCAAACTCGAAGCGATGATCGCGAGCGTGCACATATATTCGGCGTAGCTCTCGCGTTGAATGACCTGCGTCGAAGCCTTCGCCGCCCCGATGCCGAGCTTCTCGCAGACACGTCGTTCCACGTCCGGCGAAAGATGTGCGAACGCACCGACGGCACCTGAGATCTTGCCCTTCGAGACCGCAGACCTTGCCGCGACGAGCCGCGAACGGTTCGCTTTCATGTCCTCGTACCACAACGCCCACGTCAGTCCAAACGACGTCGGCTCAGCGTGAATTCCATGCGTACGCCCGATCTGCGGCGTGTCCTTAAACTCGAACGCCCGCCGTTTCAACACTTCCATCAGCGCATCGACCTTAGCCAGCAGAATGTCGCACGATTCTTTCAGCAGCAGAGCATTCGCAGTGTCCACAACATCGCTCGAAGTCAGCCCGTAATGCACAAACCGCGACGCCGGCCCAATATTCTCAGCCAGATTCGTCGTAAACGCGATCACATCGTGGTCGGTCGTCTTCTCGATCTCATTGATCCGGTCAACCGTAAACGCCGCCTTAGCCTTGATCTCCGCCAAAGCGTCCCGCGGTATCGTCCCGTCCTCAGCATGCACCTCGCAAACAGCTATCTCCACGTCCAGCCACTTCTGAAACTTATTCCGAAGCGCCCAAACCGCCCCCATCTCCGCCAATGTATATCTCTCGATCATGTAATTCTGATTTTATTGTATAATCACCGCGATGTCAGTAGCGGTTTGGATAATGCGGTCGTGTTCAGTACATAAAACGAACTACAAGCATTTCTGCTCGCAGCTCGTTAATTTATAGGATAGGACTAAGGATGCAAGTTGATCACCTTACATACGCATTAGGAACAGGCACATCCGAAGATAAGCCAAATTGTTGAATCAATGTTCCAGCAGTTGTACGCTGCGCATACCAAGTCGCATTCGAAGGACGAAAGACCGCAGTATCGAACTTTCCGTCACCATCGTAATCGCCCGGAGCAGGAATATCTCCCGTTGTACCGAAAGGAACGGAGTAGTAGGAAAAATCTTCGCTTCGTTGAATGTACCAATACCCATTTGATGGCCTAAATATCGCAGCATCGGCCTTTCCGTCGCCTGTATAATCACCGTGAACAGTTTTGTCACCGGCGGTGCCAAACTGAAACGCCAAGAGATTCTCCTGCTCAGTTCCCAACTGTTGCAATACCCACCACTCGGAAACGCTAGGTCGGAAAATTGCTAAGTCCGCATGTCCGTCGGCATCGAAATCGGCGGGAACCGGACGATCAGTTGAAAGTCCAAACTGCCGAAAAGTAGTACTTTCGTTAGAGGAGTTGCTTATGTACCACGTTGCTGTCGAAGGCCGAAAGACGGCCGCATCATAGATATTGTCACCGTCGAAATCTGCTGGTGCAGGCACATCACCATTTGAGCCAAACGGAAACGCAAAGAAAGTGACATCTTCGCTCCGCAAAACATACCAAGTACCATTTGACGGCCGCCAAATTGCTACGTCAGCTCTATTATCACCAGAGAAATCTCCAGGAACCAAAACATCGGTAGCAATTCCAAACTGAAAGGCAGCACTACCATTATCTGAACTTCGTGTATACCACCACTCTGCGGGAGTCGGTCGGAATACTGAAAGATCAGTCTTATTGTCGCCATCGAAATCGTATGGGGCGGTGTTGTTCGTTGTCGAGACATCGACATCTGTCACCCAAATGCCTCGACCATGTGTTGCAGCCAACAAGTAAGTCGAATTGCTCATGAAACTTACTTCATCTACCGAGACGTTAGCTGGCCCGCTTAATACAGGAGCCCAAGTAGCGCCATCATTGTCAGACGTGAACACTCCGATCTCTGTTCCAATGTACAGTTTGCTACTGTTATTTGGATGTTGTGCTATTCCACGAATCGGTACGTTCGGTAGTCCCGTTCCGGTAATGTCTTGCCAGGTACTACCACCATTACTCGTTTTCCAAAGATTTCCATCGGTGAAACCGCCAAACGCAACGTAAACTTTTGCTGAATCAGTTTTATCGATCAGTATTCTTGTTACATATCTGTTCGGTAGCGGATTTGAAGAACCGTTATCGTCAACGGTTGTCCATGAAACGGATCCAGTAGTGGCGTTTGAGGTTTTATATATTCGCCCTTCATCACCGCCGTTATCGTTCCTTTCGGAAATCCATACAAAATCCGAATTACTTGGACTGATCGCAATTGCAGATATTCTCGTGTTACTTGAATTACTTTTTATATTCGTCCATGTCGGTTGGTCGTTCGGATTACCGTTGCCCCTAACGTTCGATGTTCGCCAAAGGGATGCACCTCCAGCTAGCATACGGTTTGGACTACTCATATCTAACACGAACGGAGATATGAAACTTGTGTAACCATTCGACACATCAGAAATTCCATTATGAATGTCTTTCGCATCGAACCATTGAAGCGAAGAGCTAGTACAGTTTATGACGCGATGAATCCGTAGGCCAATATGTTCACCATAACAGTAGTTAGAATCTAATGGATCTACCGCTGAGAACCCACCATCGCCACCATACGTAAATATGGCATTCTGACTGTCAGGCTTCAGCCTCAAAGTGGCATTGTCTTGTGTGCCGCCATAAATGATCTCGGAATCGCCATTTCCCGCAGCACCATAGTACTGAGTCGTTTGGTAGGAGGAATTTAGTTGAGTCCATCCGCTACCATTTGCCGATGCTGTCGTTATATCCGTAGTTTTGTAGATGCCACCATCGTTACAAACATAAACAGTTTTGTTTGTCGTTCCGTTAAAGCCCGAATCCGGAACAATACAATGTTCGTCCGGATGTGGATTTGAAGAAATCATAGATCCGTCAGCAATCTGAACAAAATTGTCGCCCCCATCCGTACTTCGATGGAGATTCTCGGATCCTCCTCCGACAATCACAAAATTTGAATTGCTTGGAGATACCCAAATTGTGTTGTTGTACCAAGACACTCCTAAACCCGCAGGTATGTTCGTTTGTGACGCTTTCGATACGAAAGTTTGACCGCCATCGGTGGAACGGCAAATGACAACAGGCTCTCCTTGAACGGACGTGTTTTTAAAAGCCGCGTAAACGATATTTGGATCTGATTTAGAATACGCAAGCTCAATTCTCGATAACCAACCTTGAATTTCAAAAGGATTACCATCAAGCAATGCGGACGACCATGAAGCGCCTCCGTTTGTCGAGTAAAGTGCCTTATGAACATCGTTCTCGTTAACCTCTGCGATTGCCTTACTCGAGTTGTTAGGGGCAAAAGCGACATATAGTGACTTCCTATCCCTAACCGGAGTCCAGGACGCCCCACCGTTAGTGGTTCTATAAATTGCGGTTCCCGTCGCCGCGAGGATTTTGTTGCTGTCGTCATGAGCGACAGATAATCGATCAATTCTGCCCCAATGATAGGCGTTCTGGGGGTCTGGCACTGTTGATTCTAGAACGGCCCAATTCAATCCTCCATCTACGGATTTGAAAAGGCCAGCACCCTGTAGTCCATCACCATTGAAAAATCCTTCTCCTGTTCCGGCGTAAAGAATATTCGGATTGTTTGGGTCTATTGCCATCGAGCTAACTGCAAAATTTGTTAGTGATCCATTGGGTGGAATCCAGGTTTGTCCAGCATCGACGCTTTTCCATACACCACCGCTAACGGCGCCGGCCCAGAGGATGTTTGAGTTACTTGGGTGTACGATCAGTGATCTTGTACGTCCGCCAACATTTTGTGGGCCTCTCGATGTCCAAACCAAGTTCGAGATTGCTCCCGGCACGTATCTTTCTCCTACTTTCTGTTGGGCGAGGTGAGCATCACGTTGACTCAACGCGGCAGATCGACCATTTAGAGCAACGCTGCCATTTTGGTCTTTCCACGCTAATCTACGCCACTCGTGAGCTAGACCTGGCCCGTCGCCTTTTGGCCCTTTCCTTTTTGATGTAGGTGTTAAAGGAGATTCAGACGTTGCGAGATTGTCTGTTTGAGCAGGAAACAAACTACCTTTCCATACAACCAGTGCAGAAACAGAAACAAAAGCAAATACAACAAACAAAATTACGATAGTTGGGGTTTTCATATTTTTACCTTGTATCCCAATTGAACTAATCTCGAAATGTCAGGGAATTGCAACAAAATCGAGATCGCTGCGATTGTTTTCGATCGTTATCGACTGCGGCGAAGAAAATTGGTAGTTCTTATGAATTATAGTAATCGTGTACGTGGTACCAGGCGTGAGATTCTCAAATTTATAGTAGCCGAGTGAACTAGTCATTGCCTGAAATACTCCGCCGTTACCGTTATTGATACTTAAACGAACCTTGCTGATTCCGGGACCATTCGAACTTAACACTCGCCCACTGAGTGATACTGGGGCAGAAGAGAGATTGGACTCCAATGCTCCAATATCAACCGTAAGATTCGGGCTGCCAAGGAAACGAACTTCTCCTCTTTGATCTCTCGAAAAGCCGAAGGATGTAGTTGGGTCGATTGCGTTTGCGTCGTTGCCAGCGTCAATTGCTGGACTCATAGGCAAAAGAGCATGCGTGAGAGTGCCACCGCCGTTATTGCTGAGTGGAGCAAGTAGGGCATTCACATTCAAAATATCTGTACCAAGCCAACCAGTGCTTCCGTTTATGTTGCTTATAAGGTTAAAGCCCTGAGAGACAAATGTCCCTGAAACATCGTGGCTACTTTGATTGGAATGATTTGACGCAACTATCGTATTTCGGATTGATACGGAACCAGAATTGTCATGCATAATTCCGCCACCATGCCCGGTTGACCGATTATTAGCTATTGTCGAATTGGTAATTAGGATACTTCCTCCAAATAAGCTGCCGTTGGTTATCCCTCCGCCTGGGCTACTGCCAAAGCCGCCTCCGAGGTCGGCAGAATTTCCACTAACGGTTGAATTGGTCAAAAACAATCGACCCGAATTCTTTATTCCGCCGGCTGACCTAAGTGCGGAATTATTTGTGATCGCACAAGCAAAAAGATACATGGTGCCGTTATTCCATATACCTCCGGCGTCCCCACTCACACGGTTATTATTGATCTGGGAATTGCTTATCGTTGCAACACCTTTATTGAAAATTCCACCACCGGATGCATTCGGAGAACTCGTAGCGTTGCCATCTTTAATTATTGTTCTGTCGACAATTAGCTCACTGTTGGCCTCAAGACCAATGCCGGCTCCATTTCCCGTGATCGTCGAATTGACCACAACTACGCGGTTGGACGAACTTGCAGATACAGCCGAGCCGTTTCCTTCAAACCAACTACTATTCACGGACAAATTTTGCCCTCCCTCAAGTCTGATGGCAGTGCTCGCATTTGTAAGGAACTTGGAGCCTGAAACATTTAGAAATCCGCCGTCCCGACAGTATATGCCGCCAGTCAGAGGAGCCGTATTACCTGAGACGTTGGAGTTTATGACTGAAAGTGAACTATTGAAACTAGCTATCGCACCTCCGTAACCAAACTGTGCGGGCGGATTCGTACTAACGAATCGGGCAGTGTTGTTGCTGACCACAACATTTGTCAAAGTAAGAGTGCTATCGGTCACCCAAATTCCACCACCGTAAACATCGTTCGCGTTCGAGCCGATTCGTCCATCTCTAATGGTCATTCCACTTAGTGAAACGACGGCTCCGTCGGAGATTCTAAAGATTCGTCCGGCGTTGTTTCCGCTGATTGTTAGAGTGTTGCTGCCCGGTCCGGCTATTGTCAGACTCTTGGCTATCAGTATTTGGCCTTGAAGCAGTGTAATTGTGGTCGGAGAGTTGAACTGAGTTCCAAAGGTGATCGTGTCACCGTCGTTTGCAGCACTGACAGCATCTCGGAGACTGCAATTGATATCGCAGGTTCCGTCCGTCGAATCAACATTGCTCGAAACTACAAGTGTTGCTGCCGAAAGACTCGCTGAAGAGCAAATGCAAGCGAACAAAATCGAGCCAAATAAAAAGAAGAATCTAGAAACTCTCATTGTTGGGTACTTCTTTAAATTTAAATTAAAATGCGCAACTATTCGTCCTTTTCGCTTAATGACAGAAAGAAATGACTCGACGCACTCGGTTAAACAAACGAATAACCGCTGATGAATTACAGGAAATCTAGTATGCGGATTGGAGGTCATTGAGAGTACTCCGCTCTATTCACAAAATGGCAACTAAATGGCAATACAATTACTGATATCGCGAAGTTACAACCATTAGCCGTAGAAGTCAAGAAAACTGAGCTAATTCAATTGACACAAAATCTATCGCGTCAAATTTGACAAACTTTCAATCCTGAATTAAATTCTGGCTGTTCTAATTCAAACAAATCTAATATCGGACAGCTGCTCTTAGCTTTTTTTGTTGTCCGTTACGACCACAAAAGGAGACTAAAAACTATGGCTGAGACTGGGCATGCTAAGAATGTTGCTAATTTTGAGACGATGATCTCGTTTGTGACGGGCTATGGTGGCGATTATAAGCCAGCGAATGCAGCGATCAGTTCGGCGAATTTGAGTACGGCATTGACGGCTGGTGAAGGTGGCATCGATGGCGTGACTACTGGTTTGATCGGCTGGAAAGTTCAGGTAAATGGCCGTGAAAGTGAATTCTCAGGTGTCGGCAGTTTCATGACTCGGCTAAGTGCTTCGTATGCATCGTGCGGTGCTCCGACGAACGCAATTGAAGACATGAAAGGGTTTGCACGAAAGGTCAAAGGTGCGAGAAAAGGCAAGATCGAGATCGACGACCCAAATACTCCTGAGAACGAAGCCGCTCACAACTCAGTTTCCCAACGCAGTTACACGCAAGTTGTCGAACATTTTGACGCCGCCATCGAGCTTTGCGTGAACACGCCGCAGTTCACGCCAAACGAAGCCGACCTGACCGTCGCCGCGATGCAGGCCAAATCTGCCGCGATGAAGGCCGCGAACACCGCCGTTACGAACAGCATCACCACACTCAGCAACAATCGTATCGACCGCAACAACGTTCTCTACACAGACGCGACAAGTATCTTCGAGCTCGCCAAACTCGTTAAGCTCTACGTGAAGTCTCTCTACGGCCAAGGCTCGCCTCAGTACAAACAGATCAGCGGCCTGAAATTCACAAAGCCGCGTGGCCTCTAAGCCTTGTGGTTTTGTCACTTTGGCTTGACGACATTGTCCAAGGCCATGACGTTTCCTCGCGAAGCTTTGCCTGTTTCTCTCAAAGCCATGACAAGGCTTCGCAACCCAATCACGCACTAATTCAACGCCATGACGCGTGGTCACAACGCCGTGACATTTCTGCGCACTGCCATGACGCACGTGCGCACTAGCACGACGTTTGTGCTCACTAGCGTGACATTCGATGGTTTAGGCAGGGCTTTCTTCGGCGACGGCTTCGATGGGTTGTTCTTTGTCGCCGAGGACGTCTTCGAAATAGACCATCTGGACGATCACTACGATCATGGCTAGCAACGGTGTGGCCAGGACCAGGCCGAGGCCGCCGATCATGGCTCCGAGGGCGAGTTGGAAGATGATGGTCAGGGCCGGAGCGAGTTCGACGGTTTCGCGTTCGATAATTGGCGTGACTACGTTTGATTCGATGACCTGCACGCCGCCGTAAAGGCCGAGCACCCAAACGGCGCTGATCGGACTGTCGATGAACGCCAACAGTATCGCCGGTATCGCGGAGAGTATCGGACCGAAATTTGGGATGAACGACAGCAACCCCGCGATCAGCCCTAGCGTCAACGCCAGCGGCACGCCCAATATTGACAGCCCGATCCACGTCAATATACCGATGAACAGCATCGAACCGACCTTGCCGATCAGCCACCAACGCAGCGTGTCGTAAATGGCGTTCAGCACTTCGCGGACGCGCGTCCGTTTAGTGATCGGGAAGAATCGGATAAAGCCTTGAACGTAAAACCGCGGCTCGCTCGCGAGATAGATCGCGAGCAATATCGTCACGGCGATATTGCCCAACGCTCCGAGCGTCGAGGAAAAAATGCCGCCAACCTGCGAGGCGACACTCGCCGCATCGAGCTTTGCCATGACGTCTTCGACGCTCGGCAGTTGTGCGATGACCGTCCGTCCCCAGCCGAACTGTGACAGATACTGTCCTGCATTCTGAGCAGACTTCGGTATCTCGACTCGAAGTAAACGAACCTGATCGGCGACGCTCGGAGCTAGCAAAGCCACCGCACCCGCGATAACCGCAACCAACAGCACCGCCACGATCAGCACGAGCCAGCCTTCGCCAAGCGGTATCCAACGCCGCAGAATGTCGGCAAGCCCACGCAAAAATATCGCCAACAATGCCGCCGCGAATATCAGCAATATGATGTCAAAAGTAAAATAAACCAGTGCGAGCCCCAACAGCACGAGACACACGACCGCCACCGCTATCAAAACGCGGCTGACAAAGCTACGGCTCTTTCCAAGATTCTCGGGCAAGGTTGGTTGTTCGCTCATTCAGCCCCAATTCTAGTGCATAATCTCCGCGATGTCAGTTATGGCCCAAATCCTGCAAAATGTTTCAAGTGTCTAGCGAAGGTTGCAATTTAGAAAAATTCTCTCTTCTCGAAAATCTTTGAGCTATAATTGCCCTAGGAGAATTTTATGACGACACAAACGATGGATCTCATGGAACGAGCCGAGATGTTGCCCATTGACCTGAAACTCAAATTGGTTGACAGACTACTTGAAAGCATTTCTCCGGCAAAAGACGACATCGACGAGGAATGGAAGATCGAGGTCGAACGCCGAATTGACGAGGTTGAACGAGGTGACGTCCAACTAATTCCCGGCGATGAAGTGTTCAAACGAATTCGCGAACGCATTCGAAAATGAACTACCAGTTTCATCCCGAAGCCGAGGCCGAGTTTGCAGACGCCGTCAGCTATTATGACGCGGCTGAAGACGGACTCGGTGACGATCTCGAACAGGAGGTTGCCGCCGTGGTCGCACGCATTCTACGCAACCCGAATTCTTGGCCCAAATATTCAAATCGCACCCGCCGATGTCTTTGTAACCGATTTCCGTATTCAATAATCTACCGCGTTAAGGATGACGAGATAGTGATCTATGCCGTCATGCACCAAAAGCGAAAGCCAGGCTACTGGAAAGATCGTCTGAAATAACTAGATCAGTCCCTTCGATATCAAAAGCTCTGCATTCAGCACGGCCGAACCTGCAGCACCACGAACCGTGTTGTGGCTGAGGCTGACGAACTTGTAATCGAAAACTGTATCGGGAAAGACGCGGCCGACGGTGATGGTCATGCCGTTGCCGTTGTCGCGGTCGAGGCGTGTTTGCGGACGCGAAGGCTCGTCGGTGACTTCGATAAACTGCGATGGCGACGAATGAAGATCGAGCGACGGGAATTCGCGCATGGCGGCGACGACTTCTTCAAGTGTTGCCGTTTGTTTCAGATCCACGCGGACCGAGACCATATGTCCATCGACCACGTTGACGCGGAAACATTGCGCCGAGACAGCGAAGTCAGCTTTTTGGATCGCACCGTTCGTTAAGTTACCGAGGATCTTCTGAGCTTCGATCTCGACCTTTGGCTCTTCGCCGGCGATATACGGAAAGACGTTGTCGGTGATATCCAGCGACGCAACGCCCGGATAACCTGCTCCGGAGATCGCCTGCAAGGTGGTGACAACACACGATTCGATGCCGAATTTACGATGCAGTGCAGCAAGCGGCGGAGCGAACGAAACGACGGCACAGTTTGGATTGGTAACGATAAACCCTTTGCCAAAACCGCGGCGAACACGTTGTTTCTCGATCAGCCCAACGTGCTCAGGATTGACCTCGGCGATGAGCAGCGGCACGTCTTCGTCCATGCGATAGACCGACGAATTCGATATGACAGGATAACCGGAACGCGCAAAGGCCTCTTCGGTCTCGCGAGCGACGGCGGACGGCAAGCTCGAGAACACAATGTCGCAATCCAGAGGCGGCTCGATCGGCTGAACGACGATATCACGGACATTCGCGGGAATTTGCCCGGGCAATTTCCAAGCGCAAGCCTCAGAATACGGCTTCCCGACGGAACGGTCCGAAGCCGCCATCGCCGTTATCTCAAACTGCGGATGATACTCCAAAAGCTGTGCGAAACGCTGTCCAACCGTGCCTGTAGCACCAAGAATTCCTACGCGATAGACCTTTGCCATAGTGTTACCAACGTCAGATTCTAACGTAGTAACTAGCAAAGAAAAAGGACGAGCCACATTCGCAGCTCGTCCGTCGTCTCCAAACCGAGGGTCAATTACGGTTCGGCGATGAAATCGAGATCGTTCAGATCGTCGGAAATGTTGATCACACGATTCGGCTGTTCGAACGTGAAGCGTTTCGAGTGGATCGACAGGATGCCGGTTTGACCTGATTCGACATTGTCGAAACGGTAGTAGCCGAGCGACGAACTACGAACGCGTCGAACCGTGCCGTCTGCCAGCGACAGCGTGAGTATCGTATTGTTGATACCACGGCCGTCTTGGGTTAGAACTCGGCCGCCAATGTTCACGTTTGACGAGCTCGGCCCTAGCGGCTTGGCGATAGCAAATGGTGAGAACGAAGGCGTTAGGGCACACAGCGTCGGATAGACATTGCCCGGAGCCGTTCGATCGACCCAAACGCCGCCCTCGAGGTGATAGACCTTGAGCGTCGCGAATTCCGTCGGCGTGACCGTCGGAACCACAAAGCAAACAGTTGCGTTGCCCGTGAATGGTGCGTTCGTCGAAATGTCGAACCCAAGATGCAGCGTTTGCCCCATTGGCAGCGGTGTCGGTAAGGCACCGGCATCTATCGGCGTTTCGGTCGCGGTTCCGCTTGTGGCAACCGCGAAATTGATCGTCGATGTGCCCAGCGTCGCCGTGGTTTGATTGCTAAGCGTCGCTTGTTTGATCTTGCCGATACGGCCGGCGTCGAGGATCGATTTTATCTCGTCGTGAGTAATGGCACGGTTGTAGATCGAAACCTCATCTAGACGGCCTTGCCAGAAACCTTGCACGGTTCCGGATTGATATGCTCCGATCCTAACGGGAGCATTATTTTGTCCGATGTTGATGCTAGCTGCCGACCCTGAGATGGGCTGCCCTGCCTCTGTTCCATTGATAAATAGCTTTATCTCCTGTGTCACTCCGTCGAAAGTAGCCGCAACATGTTTCCATTCGTTTGCCGCCAAGAACGCGGCCGACCCCACAGTTCGCAGACCTCTGTAATTGTTCGGCGAGCCATCGTAGACGTAGAACGTTATCGCTCCGCCCGTTTCCATATCGAGCGACCAACTAGCACCACCTGACCCGTTGTATTTGGAAGCAATGTTCCGATACTTCGGTCCCGACGTATTGGGATCGCCATTTAATGTAGTGGTGTTGATCCAAGCCTCGACGCTCAACGATGAAATGTTGAAAGGCTCAGTAGCCGCGGGAACCTCGACGTAGCGATCAGTTCCGTTCAGGCTGAACGATTGTCCGGCATAGTCAGTCATATAGCTTGCCGTTCCGTTAAAGGTGCCGGGGCTATTGCCTTGCTGATTGCGGGTGTCGCCTTCGCCGGCGTACCAGCCGATCAGACCAGCCGGCGGCGTAACACCGGGAACTGTACGATCCGAATGGAGCGTCAGAGTGTAATTCCCTGTCGGCGAACCGCCGTTGCCCCAATTCGATGCCGAAATTATATACGTTCCTGTCGTCGGCAGTGTAAAGAATCCGTAGCTGTTCGGCACACGAGCATCGCCCGCGGCCCCGCCGGTCACGACCGTGTAGATCGCGGTGTTTGTAGCGTTGTGGAGAATGATGGATTCGGCAAAATCAGACGAACTCAGGCGTATCATTATGCGATCGCCGGCAGTTCCGCTGAATGAATATTGATCGGTAAATCGTCCGCTAAGGTCGCAGTCACCATTGGCTAGTGCTCCGTTCGTCACGGTTCCGTAGGTTATCGGAGTGACTGTCGGGCAAGTTCCCGTTCCTGTCTCTTGACCGATTCCATGCTGTGTGGCTCCACCATTGACCGTGATCTGGCCGATGCGGAGTATGTTAGTGTTTGCCGCAACTGAGTAACTAACTGTACCGTTGCCGGTTCCCGTTCCCGAACTTGTCAACGAAACCCAAGGCGAAGAGTTCGCATCCGGAGCCGCCGTCCATTGACAGCCTGGCTGCGTTATCACATTGAACGAACCGCTGCCCGCCGCCGCAGTGTACTGTAGGAAATCAGGGTCGACGGTGAATGTACACGGAGCGACAGCCGAGAAGTTTGCGTCAGTTATGTTCGCCGCAATATCGCTGTACGTTCGCGATGTTGGATTGAACGTCGTATTCGCAAGAATTGGAGTAAACGTATAGGTTTCTCCTGCCTGCGCATTTGTCCAAGCATAATCCCCATTCGCGTCGGTCGGAACATTGCCATAGACCGTATTCGCATCACGCATTTCGACCCAAACATTCGGCATCCCGGCCCCGTTCGAATCTGTTACGCGGCCTGAAACGGTGTAGGCCTGCGAGCCGCAGCCACCAGCCGAAAGCTGAATCCTAGCGATCGAGCCGCCGTAGTTCTCGCCGCCATCGTCTTTGAAGAATCTGAGGGCGTTGTTCGCACTGACGACGGCATTGTTTCCGGTGTCGTTGAAGCTGAATTGCTCAACGCCGTTCACAAAGCCTTTGACAATTCCGGCCGCCGTTCGCGTGAGTTTGATCTCGACCCAAACTCCAGCCGGAATAACGGGCCCACCGTTGCCGCCCGGCAGAAAGATAAGCTGCCCGGATGTCACATAAAGGCCGCTATCGGTCGTTCCGTCTTTGAAGTCGAGAATTCGATTGTAGTTATAGGTCTGATTGAATTTTGTAACGATCGTGATCTCATACTCGTTCGAAGGAATTACTCCCGAAGTCGGTCGCAGTTCGACAGCGTTGCCGCCGGTGTATGTCATCACTCGCTCCGACACACCATTCACCGTCTCGGTCGCAAACGTCTGGCCTGTTCCGATGTATGAAAGTGGAATTGCTCCCGGTATCGAACTCGACAGATCATCATTGAACTGATAATCAGCCGTGCCGCAACCGAGCTCAGGGCATTTGCCGGCTGAATCAGCATCGAAGATTGCCTGTATCTCGGTTCCCGATAGTGCTCGGCTGTAGATCGAGAGTTCGTCGACCTTGCCTTGATTTGATGCATCGGTTCCATTACCGAATGTCAGCGGTGAGCTCGAATAGCCGACCGATGGATTCGATGCTGCGCTGTCGACCTCGACGCCGTTCACATAAAGCTTCATTTGACCGCCAGCCTGACGTGTGAAAGCAATGTGATACCACTGACCCGGCGTTGGATATAATCCGTGATCAAGCGTATTTCCTAAATTCACGCCGTCGCTCGACAGTGCAGTTAGAAGTCCGCCGTAGATATATACGCCGTAAGAACTATACGAAGGATCGGCTGACGGTTTATTGAGCAGAGTCCGATATTCGTTTGAATAGCCCGTGAAATTGAACCAGCCCTCGATCGTAAAGCTGTCCGGTCGCAGGCTCGGCGAATCGGCAACACTCACATTCGCGCTAGCGTCGCCAAAGTTGAACGCCTGACCGACTTTGCCGCTCGCATACGTCACCGCTCCATTAGCGGTGCCGTTGTTCGTGCCTTGCGTGTCGTTGGCATTGTTCTCGGCCTTGAATGTCGTGACCTGATCGGCCGGCGTTTCGGTACATTGCGGAGGAACGCATTTGCCCGCACTACCGGCATTGTAGATAGCCTCGACCTCAGACGGGCTCAGTACTCGAGTGTAAATGTCTAGCTCGTCGATCTTGCCCTTGAGATGACGGCCGCCGCCGCCCCAACGTCCCAGTCGCAGGAATTGTGCTCCGTTGTACGGGATCGTCCCGATCGATGTGTCCTGATCGATGAGTACGCCATCAAGATAAAGCTTGAGAGCTGAACCAGACTCACGAGTGACCGTCACTAACTGCCAGGTGTTCGGAACCGGATTAAAGAAGACCTCTCCACCGGCATTATCGCCAAACGCATAGTGATCTTCGTTCGCGACACGCTGCATCACCCAGTTCGTACTGCCGGTGTGGTTGTTGTCGATAATGTTCGCATAGGTCGGCTGTTCGCT
>JAEUQI010000007.1 GCA_016789145.1 Blastocatellia bacterium
CCAATGCCCGTAAAGCTCTGCATCATATGGACTTACGACAAGCGGCGGATGGCCTTCGAACGTCTCGCGGAGCAGCTTTGCCTGAGCGATACGTTCGCCCAGAAAGTGTGCGGCGTTCTCGGCGGCTTTGTCGCGAGCCATTGCGGGAATGTATGGTTCCTTGCGATTTTGCGGCACATCGCGGCCGGTGATGCGGTGATATTTCAGCCCCAAATGGCGGCGTTCGCCATCTGCGTGAAGGTGCGGCTTGAGATAATCGAGCGGCGCATCCCAGCCGATGTCTCGGTAAAATTCGCGATAAAGATCATTGCCCGGATAGCCGATCTCAGCCGACCAAACCTGCTGGCTCGTCTCGACATCGCGTGCGAAAACAGCAGTTCCATTCGGGCAAACGACCGGAGCGTGAACGCCATAACGCGGCCTCGGGCTGCCGTACAAAATGGCGTGCGTGTCGGCGATGAAGTATTCGATGCCAGCGTCTTTAAGCAGATCCTCGACGCCCGGCTCGTACGCACATTCAGCCAGCCAGATGCCGCGAGGCTGGCGGCCGAAGTGTTTTTTGTAATTCGTAACCGCGATCTCGATCTGAGCTCGGCGAGATTCGGGCGTTGATATTAATGGCAGAAAACCATGCGTCGCACAGCAAGTGATGATCTCGACGACGCCTTCGTCCTGCAGCTCCTTGAACGCGTTTACCAAATTTCGATGGTAGCGGTTGTTCCACAGATCGAGCGATGCGATCAGGTTCTCGACGTACATTTTCGCGACGTCGTGAAACTCGGGCGACTCGCTCCGCGTGCGAAACTCTTCCTTAACAGCGAGGTCGATCAGGTTTTCGAGATGGCGAGTGTATCGTTCCTGGAGCAGCGGATCGGCGAGCATCTCGCACAGCGGCGGCGAGACGTTCATCGCCAGACGCGGCGTCGCACCTGCTTCGTGCAGCGATTGAAATATGTGAATTAGCGGAAGATAGACCTCAGTGATCGCCTCGTAAAGCCAGTCTTCCTCAAGGAATTCGGGATATTCAGGATGCCGTACAAACGGCAAATGCGCGTGGAGAATTAGGCTGAAATATCCGGTTGGCATATTTTAGAAAGCAGTCAGCGGTTAGCTGTAAGCAGTATATTACAACTGCTCACTGCTTGCTGCTAACGGCTTACTAACGAATGCTGTGCGAACTGACCGGATTGTATCGCGGTGAATATTTGGGCGTCAGTTTGCGCGACTTTAGCGTTTTTGGAAAATTGACGAGGCTGGCACCGAAGACGGCTGAGCCGAATTCTTCCTCGGTCCATTCCTGGTCGTCGATCTCGAAATATTCGCCGAGAGCGGAACGTGCCGCGTCCTTTGACGTGTCGACACCTGTCGATTGCAAGATCGAGAAAACTCGTGCGGAAACTCGCGTGCGAAGTTCTTCGAGAGTTGCACCCGCAGCAAGAGCCATCATTGCATAGCGAAGTTCTTCGGCAGCCAAACCTGACAGCGAATGTGATGTTCCGACCATTCGCGAAAAGGCTTGGTGCGTGGTCGATTCGGCGACCTCGGCGTTGTCACCGGCGATGGCGACATCGATGGCGTCGCGTGTGAAACCGGCAACATCGAGCACCTCAGCGAACTTGTTTGCCGATACGGTCCAACGCGATTCCGTAGCCGGACGCGGGCTGGGCGAACGACGCGGCGTCGTGATCGTGTTCGAATAAATGATGCGGAAATACGGGCGATTTACGGCGTAGAAACCGATCTCTGCCTGGTATTCGCCATCGGGCTCGACCGAGAACCACCAGTTCCCTTCGGCCTCGCATTTGTGGATCTCTTCAGTGTCGTTGCGAAGGTCCGTCAGCTTTACGACGAGCGTGTAGCTGTCGAGCGAATCCGCAAATACGTTCTTGAGCCGATGCCAAGGGTTGTCCTTGATCGACCAGTAAAAATATAAACGCGTTGGCGACTGCATCTGCAAACGAGCACGATTTTCGCGTTTTAGCTCGGGCAATGTCACGTCGGCAAGCGCCTTGAACGCAGGCGAGAGCTTGACCTCAGGCTCGTTCGCGGCGATCTCAGCGGTGACGTCGAGGTTTGCTTTCTTCGAAACGACTTTCTTCTTTGCAGTAGCTTTCGCAGCGGTTTTCTTCGGCGTCGAAGCAGCCACGGTCGCCACGGCAACCTCAGCAAACGGGTCGGCGACGACGGCTTTCTTGGTCTTGCGCGGCTTATTTACAGGCGAATCGACATCAACGGCGGCGTTGATCAGGGTTCGCTTAGGTGCGGCCTTTTTGACGGGCTTTTTCACCGATACGGTCGGAACCTCAACGACCGATTCCGCAAACGGATCGATCACCGCGGCCGCAGTTTTTGCCTTTTTCGTTACTGTTTTCTTAGTCGTCGCCATTATCACAAATGTCCCAAACTAACATTATGCGATATTGTGAAGAAAAGTACAAGCTGTTCTTGCGCGGCTGCTAGTTCTTGCGGCCGAGGCGAAATGTCAGCCCGACCGTCGCCGTGAACGGAAAGCCCGGAGTTGCGTGTATCCGAGTGCCTACGTCACACGTCTGGCAAGTTCGCGATTCGAAGTAGTTCTGCGTCTCGAAGTACTTTGAATTGAACAAGTTATCGATCGAGAAATTGAGATCGACCCAGCGTTTCAGGCGTTTGGAAACGGCGAGATCGACGACGGTTTGGCCCGACGCCTTGATGCTACGATCGTCTGCGTCGAGTCGATAATCAGAGACGTGACGCATCGATAGAGATGCGTTGAAACCGCGAAGTTCTGAGAGAACAAGGCTTGCGTTTGCCACAAAATGGGGCGCACTATCGACTATCAGGCGTTCGCCGAGGGTGTTGCGTTCGCCGCGGAAAAAGGCTTTGAGGACGTTTGTAAAGCCACCGTTAAAGTTCAGGTTTCGCGTAATTCGCACCGAACCTCTAGATTCAAATCCGTAGGAACGCGACGGTCCGGCAAGTTCGATGCTGCCGTCGTCCGGAATGTAAACCTGCTCGTTCGAACGGTCGATAAGGAACGAACTGAACACGGCGGAGACGCGGTGGCCATTGTAGGACACTCCCGATTGATAAAAGTCGGTCGTAGCGATCTGCGGCGACATTGGCTCGCGTATCACGCCGCGGGCATCTTGCGACGAGATGCCGCGGCCATAATTTGCGTAAAAGCTGATCGGCGTTCGGTCGAACGGCGACAATGCCACCGAGACTTTTGGCTGAAATTTGGTGTCGCTCTGTTTGCCAATAATGTCCGTTCTGCCGTCGCCTATTTCGAAGCCATTCACGTCAAACGTAAACGTATCGAATCGCAACCCAAGATCAACGCGAAGATGCCCGCCGAAAAATGCACTCGAATTTTGAATGTAGCCCGCGTAGTTATTGACGTTGGCTAAGGCAGAGGTGAATAACACGTCGGGGTTGTTCTCGTTCCCCGCAAGAAACTTGCGGTTCGGGTTGCGTCCTACACTTGGATACAGGCCGACGTTGATCTGATCGAATTGAAAGTTGGCTCCGGCCGTAAACGACGAATATGAACCGAACGCTTTATACGGCGTCACGATCTGGACGTTCGCACCTTCGCGTAGCCGCGAATCGTGTTGCTGGATCTCGTCACCATAGACAGGATCGGCGAGGAAGAACGTGAAATTCGAATAAAGATCGAACAGCGATCGGCCGACGAACGCGTCGGCTTTGAACGTAGTTCCGGACGAAAATTCCTTTCGAAAATAAACGCCAGCAGTTCCCTGCTGTACCTTTCCGCCATTCTCCGGATCGATGAATCCAAATCGGTCGAGAGATCCATTTTCAACCAGATCGAGCGGGATCTGTCCGGAGGAAGTGAAGTCATTTCGGCCAAGATTGAACTTGAAGCCAAGAGCCTGGCTATCATCAAACTTGTAGGTAAGATTCCCCGAAACGTTGTCGCGACGGTATTTGAGCGGATTCTCAAAAGGTCCGTCGGTGTAGCTCGGCTCATATGAAAGGAACGCGTCGATGTTCTTCCAGCTCGGCGAGTAAGCAAAGAATCCGCGAACGGTATTGTGCGAGCCGCCCTGAATTCGCGCCGTGAAGATATCCGAAAGCGATTCTCGCTGACGGATCTGAACCACACCGAGACCCGAAAAATCGCCAAATGCAGGCGAGAACGGACCGTTAATGATCGACACATCCTGCACCAATTCGGGCGAAAGCGATTTCAGAGCACCGAGATATCCTTGGCCGTGGCCCTGAGTTCCCTGATTCTGCTGAACGTTATCAACAACGATCTTAAGGCCGCCGCCAACGCCGCCGTGGTCGGTGTTAAATCCGTAACGACGAACCTCGAGCGATTTGCCGCCGCCTTCGTGCTGGCCGGCGTTGATCCCGGCACCGAGCGTCTGCAGAAGCTGATCGTCCCGGCCAAACAAAGTACTGTTGTAGACCGCTGTGTTCCGAATTTCAATGTCAGGCGTCAGAGCATCGTCATTGATCGTGACAGTTTCGTGGATAGGCGATATGCGGTAGCTGATCTTTATAACGATGTCGTCGTTCGAAGCTTTGCCGTCAAGCTGGAGAGTCTGAGCGACGATATTCTTCCCCGAGACCGCGATGCTCAAGGGACCCTCAGGAACAGGAATATCGAACTGTCCTTGACCGTCGCTCACGGCATTTATCTTGCTGCCCCCGGCCGTCACTTCGATCGTTACGCCGGGCACAAATTCGAATTGAGACGTAACTACCGAGCCTTTCAATTGGCGAGTCGTTTGGGCCGAAACACTGATGGCGAACAGCAAAACAGTAAGAAGAATGACGGAGACAAGAGCTTTCATAAAACCTCTGCGAGATCCGGGCGGAAATTAGTGAACACTCTAGGTTTCGGGTCGAGGAGAAAATTAGATTCAGAGGCGGCTACTTCGAGACAGAGCGGAGCTTGATATCAACCTTGCCGACCTCGGTGTTGAGGCGAGAGCGGACGGGGAGACGGCGTTCGTCGTCGGTGAACCAGATTATCATCGAACCTTTTTGCTCGATCAGGCGGCCGGTGCCGAAAACGACCGGCTCGACACGCCAGCACCAGACCTTTCCGAGTATCGATTTCTGCTGCTCACGAGCCGTAACGTAGACCGGAACCTTGTAAACGAGGCCCGAATCGCTGACCGTGATCTCGATCTGCTTGCCGACCGACATCGGCTGCATTCGCAGGTAGTACATTCCCGACGTAAGGTCGTGCGTGCCGTCTTCGATCTTAGACGCTATGCGGCGAGGCGGCCGCGTCGCGTTCTTTGGATCGGTCTCGACAAAAGTGACGCGCATCGCTTCCCAATCGAATTCGGTAATGCTGTCGCGGACACGGTCTTTTTGCACATCGTGCTTTGCCGTTTTGAGAACGCGACCTTTCACCGGATCGAAGACCGTTTCGTAATCCTGCTGGAAACTGAAGCGGAAAAGTTTGAGGAGCGAGCCCTTAGAACTGGCGTTTGCCTTGAAGATGTGATTGCCGGTTGCCGGGTCGCGGCGAGCGTCAAAAACGAGGTCGGCGACCGCACCGATGCTGATGATCTTGCTGAATTTGGCTTCGTAAACGAGCCTTTCGCCGTCGGCCCAAGGCACACTTTCCTGCTTCGGCTGCGCAACAGCGACAAGCGAAAATGCAGTGAAAGTCAAAAATGTAACGAGTGCGAAGCGGCGCATAACTTGATCCATGTAAGAGTATATCCGAAAACGGCAACCGCCGCTTAACTTTTGTTTCGACGCCGCGCGTCACGCAATAGATGCCTTTTCCAAACGCAATTTTACGGCGTCGAAAACCGTCGCGACATCGATGTCCATACAGATCCAGTTTGAACAACTTCGCCGATGGCAATCGACACGGCAGCCAATGTCGTTGCGTTCAACGCAGATGTCATCCTCATGCGGGCTGCCGTTTCGCCACCATTCGGTCGGGCCAAAGATGCCGACCACGGGCGAATTTGCGGCGACCGCAAGATGAGTCGGCCCTGTGTCGCCGCCGACGTAAACTGCTGCCCGTTTGGCGATCTCATAGAAACCCTTGAGCGAAGGTTCGGCGAAGATCGTATCATCGCCCGTATTCGCTCGCACCTTTGCCGCGAGCTCGCTCTCGTTCGGAGCCGTGACCACAACGGGCGTTATTCCGAGTTCGGTGTGAATTCTGGTCGCGAGTTCGCCAAATTTCTCGGCGTGCCACAGCTTGGTGACCCAGCCTCCGGCCGGATTCAGCAGTCCGAATCGCTCGCCCGCCTTCTCGGTTATAGCGTCAGCCTCAGCAACGTGCTCGTCTGATGTCGCGATCGGAAACTCGATTTTTACGTCCGCGGCATTGAAGCCGAACGCCGCGGCCGCGAGCCGGATGTTCTTTTCTATAACATGTATCTTTGGCTCGACCGCGACCGTATCTGTTAACAGGAAACGACTTGCGGGCTCACGAAGGGCGTCTTTGGCAAAGCCGAACCGCCGCGAGGCTCCCGAGATCCGCATCGCCGCCGCCGATTTGATCAGGCCTTGCATATCGACCGCGACGTCGTAGTCGCGCGTTCGCAACAGCTTCGCCTGCCGCCCAAGCTCAAGCACGATCTCGTCGATCACTTTGCCGCCACGCATCGACCGCGTGTCGATCTCGATCAGCTCATCGATCAATCTCGTGCCGTCATCGAGCTTCGCTTCGCCACGCAAGATCTCCGCCGACCGAGCCTCCGCAACCCAAGAAATATAAGCCCCAGGCATCGCCCGCCGCACCGCCGCCACCGCCGGCAAAGCATGCACAATGTCGCCGATACTGCTGAGTTTTACGATCAGAATGTTCACGCAAGGTTGATTCTAGCTCTATTGCTAAGACTAAGCGAAAAAAATTCGTTACGTTTTTGCCAGAAAACGCATATATTAATGGAACTCAGATCCAAAGCAAGTTCCTCACGTTTTCGCCTCACGCATTACCGGACGAGATCGTGTTCGATACCAGCCGCCTAAATCGCGACTGAAATACTGCGTTCTTGGATCGTCTATCCAATTCTAAAGGAGGAAAACAATGGTACTACAAAAATTTCTTATATTTGCCTTGGTGATAATGAGTGGTTCAGCATCGGTAAACGCACAAGTTAGGCTCGGCCGCACGACGGGAATGACCCAAGAGCAAGCTTTGAAGATTGCCGTCGATTGTGTCAGAAAGGCGGCTGGTCTGACCTTGATCAGCGGCACCCGGGAAATACCTCATTATCGACTTGAAGATAAGCTCGAATTTCTTGGAATTACCGATGCAACGCGATTGAATGCCCTTCGTCGGTATCTCGTTCGTAACGAGGAGATCGGCACTCAAAGCATTGAGTTCATTCAGGATATTGATCCGACTCATAGAAGATTCTATCGATATATGCTAACCAGTCACGATCTCTTGACGGTAAAGAAGGATTGGACACTTTTGAAACTGGCTCAGCACATTGCCGATAAGTCGGGGATCGCTAAGATGCCGATCACAACAGCCCGCGCAATACTCGCCGACTGTAAGGCGTATGCACTAAAAAAGGATCTAGTTGACCTAACCCCGCCACCGACGCCGACTCCCAGCCCAACCCCGCTAGCAGTCGGGATCGGAACAACACTGACGGATGGTGTTACGAGCAAAGAGTTTGCAAAATGTGTGGTGGGCGATGAAAAATACGGCATTCCAGGTGTTACTTTTGGCTCAACAAAGGGTGACCACCTCAAGTATGCTCTTGAGTTAGTTCCACCACCTTCGGCTCCGTTCGCAGAAAAATCTAATAGTGATTCCTATTCGGTGCAAGTCATCGAAAATGCGGTTAAAAGCAGTTGGACCTTTGAATGCCTGGCAAAATTCATTTCAGATACCGCCCAGGTTGACCTACCCAAAAACTCTCTCGCAGGCGAGATCGCCATTACGGCGATCATAAGAAATCTCGATCCATCAAAGCCGGAGTATCACAAAGAGACCACACTACGCGAGATCCTCGACCGACGTCTCATTGGAGGTAAGGACGGGCTGCAACGCCTAATCGAAGATATCACAGCCAATCTTGACGATACGCCAGTTGATTCAGATTGTGACCCACCCGCTGGGCAGAATCGTGAAACCTCAAAGCGCGGCTTGCGGTTCGGAAGCAAAAAGAGATCAAAGAAAAAACCCCGAATTCCGCCGAACACGATCACGAGCTCTAACACGGTTGAACATGTTATCGATGTCGTTAGATCAAATCTTTAGTTTAGTCAGGAGGACAAAATGAAACCCACTAGGACGCTAATTATTACTTTTATTCTTCTTTTGCACGCTTCGGTCAGCTTTGGACAGACGATCACCGCCGGCATCTCCAAAGCCGTTCTCCAATGCGCCCCTTCTTCTACCACTCTGGAGCTGGCGTTCGACAAATCTTTATTTACTCTAATAGAAGAGGCTCGGCTGGCCTATGCCAAGGCTCCCGACAACGCCAAAGATCTCGCATATGCGAACCTCACGAAATTGATAGCAAATATCGAGAAACTAGACGAACCAGGTGGCGTGCCAAATTTGAGTATCATTCGAGTTAGCACGTCTGCCGAAATCTATGGTGCCCGAGGATCATCAACGCAGGTTATGCTTCGTTATTCGCTTCGCGGACGCGGACAAATTCGAATTACAGATATTGAAGATCCGGAAAAAGGCAACAAACTGCCAGACACACTTCTTTTTGACGTCGTCGGTTTTGAGAAAAGCGCCGATCCGTTAGGCCTTGTTATACAAGGTGTAACTAAGAATCCGTCAATGGCAGTAATAGCCATAGATCCAAGCTGCAAACCCGACGTCCAGAGTCTGCCGGTGCAAACTCAAAAGAAGGATACGTTAGTGCCTGACCGTCGATTTAGGGAAAAGCTTGATGCGGAGGTCACAAAGGAAGATGCGAACTTCCTTTTGGATGTTTCAGTAGACGGCACAAAAAGGACAGATGTGGTCCGTAAGAATGCCACTGGGACGGTCGGACTCACGATCGTACCAAAACACTTTACCAAGCTCGGCTTTCACGGAATCTATGAGTTTCAACCTTTCTTTCTCGAAGTGAACTACAAAGCCACAACAGACAAAACGACTTTCATCAGCAATTTGGGTACTCGACTGAATCACCTATTTGTTTTTGGTGACGATGGCCGAGGCTATTCGAACAAGAAGGATAAACGACAGATCGTTCCAGGCATTGCCACAACAATCACTGCAAAACTGGAAGTCGACCGGTTCTTCAAATCGACCAATTTGGTCGGCGAGATCCAATCTGGAATACCAATCAATTTATGGCAGAGTCGAAATTGGAGAGTGAGAGTTGAACCCAGCATCGGCATCACAGCGGGTCGCAATCTGAACCAGCCCGACGAAGCCGCAAGAGCTTTTACGTTTGGCAGCGGGAACACGGCAACTCGCTGGATAGCACGTCCATATTTCTACGGAGAATTCGTATTTGAAGGGTGGCGTGATAGGTTCATGAAACCAGTTCTTAGCATCAACTATCGTCGGTCGTATCCTCTCTTCGCCGAAGCCTTTATGGACAAAAAGGGGAAAGTGGTTGCCGGATACAGTAGGATCGTTCGCGATTATGTGACGGCCAAAATTTCTTTTGACGCCGGAAAGCTGTTGACGCCTTTTATCTCGTATGAACGTGGACGCCAGTCGCCGGGGTATGTATTGGTCGATAATAAATTCCGCTTAGGAATTAGCGTCAAGTTCAAAGGCAAAGACCGTTAAACTTGATGAACTTGTTGACAGGATCGCGGCCGGACAGATGTGTCCGGCCATTTTTGTTGTAATGACTCATCAGCATGAATTATACTTATTGCATTATCTGTTAGATTTTCTGACATATCGAGGTGGTCTATGCGTTGTCCGGCGGGCGTTTTGGGGTTTGTCGTTTTGGTTCTGGCTGCTAGTTCGGTTTTTGCGTTTCAATCGCGGGGTGTCATCGTTTCGATGGATCGCGAAGGGGCGTTTGGCGTGGTGGCGACTGGGGCGGAAGTGTTTGTAACGCGGGACGGCGGCGCGTCGTTTTTGGAGGCGAAGGTTGAACTTGGGCTGACGGAGAGCATTGCGGCTGTGTGTGCTGATGGAGGCGGGCGATTGGTCACTAGTTCGGCGGCAGGCGTTTTTGTCGTCGGGCTTGTCGATGGCAGTCGTTCGCACGTTGTTGTCCCTGAACGATTTACGACGCCGATGGCGTTGAACTGTGATGGCGGCACCTTGACAGTCGAGATCGCGGCGGAGACTAGTTCGAATTTTCAAATACGCGCATTTATCACATCGCATGACGGCGGAGTTAATTGGAATACAGAGCGTGTAAGCGAGGAACGGAGCGCCGACACTCTTGTCGGCATGAGCGTCGCTTCGACGCGAAGAGAAGAATCCGACAAGAGTGTCGGCTCTCCGTCGGACGAGAACGTCGTTTCATCGAAAAATGGCTGGCATCTGACGCAGCGAGGCGAATGTTTCGGCTTCAAAACCGGCTGCGTTCAGGAGACGAGAATATTTGACGAGCGATCTCGCGAGATCACGCCATCGCAGGTCAAGGCACTCGCGACCGAGGCTCGCGATTCTGCACGTCGCAATGCCTCGTCGCAGTTTGCGGCACCGCCGGGCGGCAACACTCGCATTTCGCTGAATCGTGGATTTGATAAATGCCAGGCAGGCTCGGTTTCGCAGATGCTGACTTGGTGGAACAACTCGCCGCATTTTGATTCGAACATCTATTTCAGCGGCCGAAATCGAGCTTGTCCGTCACAACCGTTGTCGACGACTTGGGTCGATCAAGTCACGGCTCAGGGCTGGGGACTGATACCGACGGTCGTTGGTTATCAATCGCCGTGCACGGTATCGACGACGAGCGCAAAGTTGAGCTACGATGTCGCGATCGCCGAGACACAAGGCCGCGGCGAGGCCGACATTGCCGCCGCAGATGCTGCCGCGATCGGTTTGACGGCAGGCTCGATACTCTATTACGACATGGAACGCTACGATCCGCCGACGCCGGACACGCTCGGCTGTCGGCCTGCGACCGTGGCGTTTTTGAAAGGCTGGACCGAGCGAATTCGCGAGCTTGGCTACAAATCGGGCGTTTACGGATCGCCTAAGAACGCGATCGATGACTGGCAGTTCATGCCGCCGGCGAGCAAGATGGACGCCGTTTGGATGGCTCGTTGGGACAATGTGATGTCAGTTTGGACATACGTCAGTTTCCCAACTTTCCCGGCGAATGAATGGGCGAATCACCAGCGCATCAAACAATGGCAGGCTCCTCACAACGAAACTTGGGGCGGCGTCACATTCAACATCGACGGCAATATTTCGGACGCGCCGGTCGCTGGGCTTACGGTCGCTCGTAATCGAACGGCTGATTTCGACGGTGATCTCAAGGCCGACCTAAGTATTTTCCGCCCTGATCCGGGAGTTTGGTTCGTGCAAAATAGCGGTTCGCCGACGTTTCAAGTCGTCGGATTTGGGAATCCGACCGACACGCTTGCTCCCGGCGATTTCGATGGCGATGGCAAGAGCGACCTCGGCGTTTTTAGGCCGAGCGACGGCACTTGGCATATTTACGGCAAGGGCAACCAGTACACTTCGCGGCCGTTTGGAGCATCGGGCGACATTGCGGCACCTGCTGATTATAACGGTGACGGCAAGACCGACGTGGCGGTATTTCGGCCTTCGACGGCGACTTGGTACATCGCGAACAGCGACAGCCAAGGCACCGTTTCGATAATCGGATTTGGCACGAATGGCGACCTGCCCGTCAAAGGCGATTTCGATGGCGACGGCAAAGACGATATCGCGATCTATCGGCCGAACGGAGCAACCGGCGGCGAATGGTGGATACGACGTTCGTCGAATGAAAG
This sequence comes from Blastocatellia bacterium, assembly GCA_016789145.1. Lineage (GTDB taxonomy): Bacteria > Acidobacteriota > Blastocatellia > Pyrinomonadales > Pyrinomonadaceae > OLB17. The sequence continues at coordinate 11,851 of JAEUQI010000007.1, forward strand.
CGTATTTGCAACGCAATTCGGCAACGCCACGGACAAGGCAGTCGCGGGCGATTACACCGGCGACGGCAAGGCGGATGTGGCTTTCTGGCGGCCATCGAACGGCTACTGGTACGTTCTCCGCAGCGAAGATCTCTCATACTACGCGCTGCCGTTCGGCACCGCGACCGACATGCCCGTGCCTGCCGATTACGACGGAGACGGACGCTACGACGTCGGAGTATTCAGGCCGTCCGAGGGCACTTGGTACATACAACGCTCGACCGCGGGCATCTTCATTCAACAATTCGGGCAGAATGGCGATGTGCCGATTCCGAACGCCTTTGTCCGTTGATCAGCTCTTTGCGCTGAAAGATGAAACATCGAGTTAGTGCGAAAAATCTTGCACGAGTACTGCTTCCGTGCTATAACGTTCGAGAAATATCAATAAATTCGGCACCTGCGTGTTTGTTGCTGAGCAATTAAACTCGCAGGAAAACCGTTTCTGTCGTTCTTGCCCTTTGCGTAGAGTTTGGGTCGGGAAGGATCGGGCGTTACACAGCAATTGCCCGGATCGAACCGGCAAACTGCGTTCAAAGTGATATCGGAGATCATGATCGTGAATAGCATAAAGTTCCTTGTTCGAACCTTGTTTACGTTTTGCCTTCTTTGCATGATCGGTGCAAATGCCGATCTGCTCGGTCAATCGCAGCCGTCGAGTGCTGATCAGAAGCGATCTAAGCGTCTGAAGCAAAAATCGGCCAGACCTATCAAGAAAAAGCTGCCTCGAACACAGGCAAGGTCAACGTATCCGTTCCCGATGCCCCGAAAAGAAGAAGGCATCGAGGGCGATCATAAGGCACGAGCTGATTGGTTCATCAAACAGCGCCAATATCCATTTGACAGGCTGCCCGATGATGCACGGCGAATGGCTTGGTTATCTCGTCCGGCTGAGAATTCATTGTTATCTCCGACCGCAACAGCTCTCTGGCAGAACATTGGCCCGAGCCCGACCACGTCAGCTTTTCCCGCAAACTGGGGCGTTACCAGCGGCAGGATCAACGCGATCGCGGTTTCGCCTGCCAATTCACAGATCATAGTGATCGGCGGTGCCGTTGGCGGCATTTGGCGATCGACGAATGGCGGAACGACGTTCGTACCGGTCAGCGATTCGCAGGTCGATATGGCTGTGGGTGCGATCGCATTTGCACCAAGCAATCCGAACATCGTTTACGCCGGAATGGGCGATTCGAAGAGTGCCTACATGGGCACCGGCGTGCTGCGATCGGCGGACGCGGGAGCTACGTGGACGAGAGTTAGCAATGCTACTTTCCCGACGCCGGCACAGGCGGTAGAGCTAGAGGTCGATCCGACAAATCCGAATCGAGTCTATGTAGCAGTGCAGTCCACATTGGCTGGTGGAGCCAACGGCGGCGGCGTCTTTGTATCCAACGACGGCGGCGTTTCCTGGACAAACACTCTTTCTGGAATGGGCACCGATCTCGTTCGTCATCCGACCGAAACGGCTACGCTATTTGCGGCTTTGGGTGCCGCAAATCTGCCGAATCCCGCAGCCGGCGTCTTCAAATCGACGGACAGCGGCGCGACATGGAACCGGATCTATACGGGGCCGGGAGCTTTCCAGGTGATCAAGCTTGCGATAGCACCGTCGAACGGCCAGGTGCTATATGTTTTCGCGGCAGATTTTCCACGGCCTCGCATCGAAGTAACGACCGATGGCGGCGCGACGTGGACAAACCGCGGTTCAGCGACATTGGACGTCGGACAATTTGGTTATAACAATTACATCGAGGTCAGCCCGTCGAATCCTAATACGGTTTTCGTCGGCACTCGCGACCTTTGGCGTAGTACGGACGGCGGCGTCAACTTCGTTAATCTCAACAAGAATTTTCAGAATCCTAATGCCAATACATACACGCCCTTCGAATCAAATGCTCATCCTGACCAACATTCGATCGCGTTTCAGCCCGGTGCTCCGAATACTTTCTACATTGGCAACGACGGCGGCATTTGGCGAACGACCGACGGTGGAAACAACTATCAGAACCTAAATGCCTCGCTTAATTTGACGATGTTCGTCGGGCTTTCGCTTCATCCGACAAATGCGAACCTGACATACGGCGGCACGCAGGACAATGGCACGCAGCGACGCACAGGACAGGCTTCGTGGGTTGAGTTCTTTGCGGGCGATGGCGGGCAGGCAGTGATCGACGCGGTCGATACATCGATAATGTTCGCGTCTTACGTCAATGGCTACATGGTTCGGTTCCTAAATAACGGAACGACCTACGACGCTCCTGTCGGCTGCGAGACCTTTGCGACCTGTGCGACATTCAATAACGACCGCGTCGCGTTCTATCCGCCGATCACGGGCAATAATTTGAACTCCAATCTCTATATCGGCACGTATCGGCTCTACATAAGCACCGATCGTGGAACGACATGGACGGCTCCGGGCGGAGCACAAGACCTGACCAATGGCGGCACGGTCTCGGCGATCGGCGTCGGGCCGGCGAACATTAACACGATCTATTCCGGCTCGAGCGACGGCAAGGTAATGGTCAGCACGAACGGCGGTGTCAATTGGAACAATGCGGGCACGAATATTCCAAACCGCTTTGTCAAGAGCATCACCGTGAGCCGGACGAATGCTGCGGTGGCATATTTGACTGTTTCCGGATTCGGTTCCGGTCACGTTTTCAAGACGACGAACACGGGCGGCACATGGACCGACATTAGTGCTAATTTGCCGGATGTGCCGGTAAACACGCTGCTCGTCGATCCGCGAAATGCGAATACGCTGTATGTCGGTACGGACATCGGTGTATTTCGTTCGCTCAACGACGGCGGTACTTGGTCGGCATTCAACAATGGAATGCCGCCTGCAGTCGTCACACAGCTCACAGCACAGCAGAACGGGCTCATACAGGCCGGGACTTATGGTCGCGGTGCCTATCAACTGACGACCATCGGCAATGCGCCTGTCGATTTCGATGGCGACGGCAAAACCGACGTGTCGATATTTCGTCCGGGCCCGGGCGAATGGTGGTGGTTGCGCAGCAGCAATGGCTCGAACGGCGCCGTAGCATTTGGCAACAATGCGGATACCATCACTCCGGCCGATTTCACAGGCGACGGAAAGACGGACATCGCAGTTTTCAGGCCTTCGAACGGCAACTGGTTCGTTCTACGCAGCGAAGATCTTTCGTTTTACGCGTTCCCATTTGGAACCAACGGCGACGTGCCCGTTCCCGGCGATTTCGATGCTGACGGCAAGGCGGACGCTGCTGTATTCCGTCCAAGCACGACAACCTGGTTCATCAATAAATCCGGCGGCGGAACTGACATCATCGGATTTGGAGCCGCAGGCGACAAACCTGTCGCAGCCGATTATGACGGCGATGGCAAGGCGGACGTCGCGGTATTCAGGCCGGCAGGGGCATTGGGTGCTGAATGGTGGGTTCGCAGAAGTACGAACGGTACGGTGTTCGCCGTTGCATTTGGAGCCGCGACCGATAAGGCGGTTGCCGGCGACTATAACGGTGACGGCAAAGCCGATATCGCCGTCTGGCGGCCTGCTAATGGCAACTGGTTCGTTCTCCGAAGCGAAGATCTTTCGTTCTACGCGTTCCCATTCGGAGCCAACGGCGATGTGCCGAGCCCCGGAGATTACGACGGCGACGGCAAGATAGATGCTGCCGTATTCCGACCGTCGAACTCAACGTGGTTCGCGAATCGGTCCGGCGGCGGAACGCTGATCCAACAGTTCGGCATCCCGGGCGACGTCCCGGCGCCAAGCGCGTTCGTCAGATAACGCTGATCATTCGATCGGCAGAAACTCCAGGTCGCTGACCTCGTCAGCGACCGATATCGAACGAGGTGCGAACGTGTAGCGTTTAGACGCGATCGATATCACGTAGTTTTGTCCGGCGACTATGTCGTCGAACCTAAAGTAGCCAAATGTTCCCGTCCGCACCGTACGGGTATTGCCACCAGCATCAGTGATCGAAACCACCGCGTTTCTTAGACCGGCGAGTTCCGGCGTAAGTACACGGCCGGAAATCGATACGGACGACGACGTCGGGGCATTTGGCGCGAATGCCAAGAAGTATTCACCATCGGCGGCCCCTAGAGCTGCTTGGGAGCTGACACGTACCCGATAGTCACCGTTGACCAGCAGAGTATAAATGATGCGTTCGTTTCGTCCATCGGCAAGCACCGTTCCGGACGCGACCTGCGTTCCGGCTGGATCGAATAACTGTAATTTCGGATCGAAAGAATTCGACGGTATGTTTGGACCATCGCCCGGCGTCGTTGTATAGAACACGACAACTTGTCCGGCGGTTCCTGTGAAGCTGTAGAAATCAGGCTCCGATGAATAGCCCGAAACGCCCGCTTGCCCCGTAATGTTCTGTGCCGTCGCGAAAGTATCGTTCGGCTCGGCATCAAAAACGCCACCCTTGGTCGTGATCAGTTGATAATCGGCAGCGGTGAAGCCCGAGACTCGCAGATAATATGTTCCTGACGAAGGCGCGGTGTAGCCAGCGATGACCTTCTCAAGATTGGTCGATCCGGCCGCTCCCGCGGCGACCACGGTTCCGCCGCTATTCAAAACGGCTATGTCAGAATCGGTCGCCGAGCTCTTTAGCACAGCACCGAGTTTCTGTCCTGAGGTCAACGTGAGGGCGTAATGATCAGCCGGTGCAGGCAACGGCGTGAGACTTGTCGAGGTTGAAAGATACACGTCGTCACGATAAGAGCCGGTTCCGGAGGACGCTTGATTCCTGAAATAATATGTTCCGGTCATCGGAATTATGTATCCATAATGAGGCGAAACACCTCCTGCCCCGGCAACCGAACTCGTTCCGTCCTCAGTCGAGATCACAGTTCCCAGTGAATTCAGCAAAGCGGATTGTGGTCCGAGGGTCGAAGTCGAAGATGACCGCAAACTCACGATATCGCCTGCTGTAAATGTGTAACTAAAGATGTCAGTGTCGGACGAAGTTATACTTCCCGTAGAAGTGAACAGGTAATTGACCGCTCGCCACGATGTCGAGAGGTTGTTTGCGGTCGCTACCGAATCGTTAGCTTCAGTCTCGGTAACTACCACACCGCCTGTGGTCGGTGCAGTTCCGGAGTTTTCGAGAAAGACACCGACCTGGTATGTGCCCGTGGCGGCCGACGCACGATACGCCCGAACGTAATATGTATCTGCGGTCGTGACCGTAAATCTATCGATCAGCGAATCGAGTCCCGGGCCGTCATCATCGTCACTGATGACCGCAGTTCCTGTACCGGCTCGATAAAGGTAAACGAAAACGTCAGTATTCGTCCCTCGCCCTGACGGCGAACCAGATTGCGTGATCGTGATCACGTCGCCGACCTGGAGCGTACCGATGTTGAAGTAGTCTTGGTCCGACACCGAACTTAAAGTTCCCGACATTCCCAACTGATAGAGATTCGACGGGACCGCCGACGGAAGCGGAACGTTTGTCGCCGTTGAGGTCGTGCCATTTGGTTCGACTTCGCCCTGGCCTGAATCTTCAATCCGGCCAATAACGGCCGTTTTTGAAACGCCCGCGGCTTGAGTTACGAATGTGGGATCGATGTTCTGTGCCGTCCCGGTCGTGTTGTTAGTTGCTCCCGTTTCTTGTTCGGATTCGCGTGCGGCATTGAGCGTCAGTGTCAGGGTATAGGCTCCGACCGTCGACGCCTCACCGCCAGTCAGGATCGTATAGACTCCGGCAACGCTGATCGGAACAGCGTTAATGAGCGCTGCCGAACCGGCCGCAGCCGCGGCGTTGCTTTGGTTGGTTCCTCCGGGACCGACTATCGAGACGACAGGTTGAAGAGCGGGATCGGTCGGAGTTAGCAACACGCTAAGCGTCTGACCGGCATCGAGCGGTATCGTGAAAGAGTCATTATCCGCGGCAAAGCTCACTCTCGCACCATAGCTGCCTTCGTAGATCACCGAACCGAGCGGATTCTTTGCTTCAAGAGCCGTCGGGAACACCATCGTCGTGATCTCGGTCTGATATGAGCCTTGGAACGCGACGTTTGTGTTGCCGTTAAGGTCTGCCACCTTGTTTGGATCAACGGCGATCGTTATCGGCATTTCCATTGTGATACCACTGATGGTGTAACGAGCCACGTTGGAGCTCAATGCCGTCGCGGCGCTGACTGTGCCGGCGCTTATGCCAATGTCATCGACGCTGACCGATGCGGCACTTATTGGTTCGTTGAAAGTTACGTCGAATGTAATGGGACCGGGCAGACTCAGATAACCACTGACCGACGGCGACGTTGACTGGACGCTCAGGATCGTCGTGTCGTACCTGAAATTTCGCGAAAACGCATCAACGCCGTCCGCGTCGCTCGCTCGCGTCACGGCATTAGCCGCGATAGTCATCGTCTGAACGCCCTGTGCTGTGACAGGTGAAATACCGTAGCTAAAGGTCGCCGTCAGATCGCCATTCGATAAGTCAACCGTGCCGGCAGGGATGCCATTGACCACAAGATCGCTACCGACAATGCTTCCGGGATTGACCGGTTCGCTGAAGTTGATCACGAAGTCCGTCGGCGGCGAAGTTACAACCGAAGTACTGCCCGGTGTTGTTTCCAAAACCGCAAGACCGCAAGAAGCAGGAAGCGCTGAAGAAACTGTGATCAAAGCTGTCGAGGTCGATGCTCCGCTTACTGCTCCGAACCCAAGTCCGCGACGGGCAAATGCTCGCCAAATCTCACATTGATTGGCACCACCGGTAAGTGTCGTATCTGCGGTTAGTATAGCGTCGCGAGCCTGAACGAACGAAGGATTGGCCGGCTGCAATTTCAATGCGTCCATCACCAAGCGAAGTGTAAGTTTGTTACCTGCACCGCCAGCGCCGCTGCCGGTCCAGCCGGTATAAAGGTCGCCATCGAAGCCGTATTTGTCGATCAGCAGCCAGTTCAGGTCCCAAAGAGCCGAGTTCCAAACGGTACCAGAGCGATGAACCGCAGTGCTACGTGTCAGACCGTAGCTGGTGGATCCTGATGTGCCATACGAATCGAACTCGATCGGGTTGATCGTCTTGTCGAAGCTGTAGCGATAGGCTCGAATACCCACACCGTTCGCAGCCTGATTCTGAACGTAAGTGCCTATGCCGTAACCGCCGTTCTTGGCGTCAGTCACTTTCTGCGTAAACATCAGTGCGTGGAAATCGCTCCAGCCTTCGCCCATCCCGCCGCTTTGCGTGTTGTTTAGAGCATTTGAATTCGCGGGACCGCCGGTGAGTCGATTCGAAACGCCGTGGCCATATTCGTGGGCAATAACACCATTGTCAAAATCACTGTCTCGGTCGGGATTTGCTGCTGTCCATTCGTACATCTGCATTCGAGGGGCAGACCCATCTGCGGGCGTACCAAAATTAGCATTGTTCGTTCCGCTGCCGTCTTGTGCGTCGGCCTGAACAGCATCGTTGCCAAGACCGCCGCCGCCGTAGTTGTTCGTCTGGAAATTGCCCGCCACCGGCGTAAAGCCGTACTGATAATGTACGTCGTGGAGAATGTTGTTCCAATAGAAAAGATTGGTAACAGCAGCATCACGATTCTCATATGGGATCAATGCTGAATTGAAAACTGCATTGAAATTTAGCCCGGCTCCGCCATCCGGACGCGAACCAGGATCGGGTACGTTATTAGCATCGCGGTCGAGATGGGCGTCTACATTGTTGCCGCGCGTATCGGTGAATTCGGCTCCGGCGACTCCGTTCGTGTCATGCCAGCCAAATGGCGACGCTGCGGCGTTATTCGGATTCGTTACGGTGCGGAAAAAGCCATCATTCGGATGTTCGCTCGGCATAGAAGAAACTGTATAGCTCTCATTGTCGATCCAATCAGAACTCGATGTCATCGCGCCGGTAGTCGCATCGATGCTCAGGTCGTACCAGTGTTTACCGTCCGGCGTTCTGATCACGAGTCCCCAAGCGAGTCTCGCCGCACCGTCGTCCGAAGGAACGTAACGCAATTCGGCCTTGATATCATCGAGCGAGATGCCTTTTGCACGAAAGACGAGTTTCTCTCCTTTATCGTCATTGCTAATTAGCTCTGGCGTTGGCGAAGCTTTCAATTCAAGTTCAAGCAACTCAGCTGCTCGACCGATCGCCTGTTCCGCGGAGAGATACGGTTGACGCGTTAGATTTCCCGTATCGGCAAAAGCTTTGAGCCCCGGAACGAATCCACCTCCGACACTGATCACCTCACCTTTTGCGGTGACGTGTACGTTTAGGTCGCCATTCAGAACTTCGAGACCTGAGACCGTCTGTCGCAGATAGATATGTGTGATCCCAGTATCTTCGTCACGATACATGCTCGAGATCTTGGCGTCCGCTAGATCATCGGCCATTAGGCTAAGCGAGCCGGAATTTGTTCGCAGATACGCAAGCGCGAGGTCGAGAGGTTCGCCTTTGGTTGGGCCTGTCAAGAAACCATCAGGGTTTCGAACGAAATGCGTTTGCGGATGGAAGAATTGTTGTGGTGTATCGGTTTCGGATGGCAAGGCGGCTGAAACATTCACGCCCGGAAGGTAGCCGACGGCTCCAACGATACCGAGTGTACAGACGAACAACAAAACTATGACAAGAAAACGACGGACGCGATCATTTTTCACAAATATCTCCTAACGCAAATCTTGAGAGGCGTTGCCCGCAAAAGAGTTGAAAGCCTAAACTATCAGAGGGGAAGGTTTTAGTGTCGAAAGTATAGCTCATTGAAGGACCGTTTGAAAAGAAACTTTTATCTTGGGCGGAGATGATCATCCTGAACGACCCACTACGCTTATTCTATTCGCATGCCGTTTTCGTTTAATGACGATCTACTCAATCTCGCCCTTGAGCTCGCGACTGAATGGGGCGAGAATTTTCGCAAGCCTATTCATGAGCGAATTCGCGTGACGCATCCTGATCTGACGGATGCGGAGATCGACGAGCTTGCGGCGATCGCTTCGAAGGTCGAGTCTCGCATCTACGCCCTCGCCGAGGACGAGATGGCAGGCTCGATCGGCGAGTACGACATCATCACGATGGCGACGAGCGAATTCCCTTGGCTCTCGTCCTCGAACGCCGGTCGGCTCAAGAATATCGGAATGTATTACGCCCGAAGATGATCGCTGGTCTTTGCCCTTCACTTTTTCACTTTTTCAACTTTTCACTGTAAACTCTTTCGTTTGGCCTCGGGGTCAGACGAACACTATGCTTCAAGCCGGAATTGTTGGCCTGCCCAACGTTGGAAAATCTACTCTCTTTAACGCGCTGACCGCGCAAGAAGCCGCCCTTGCGGCGAATTATCCGTTTGCGACGATCGAGCCGAACGTCGGCGTCGTTGCGGTGCCGGACGAACGCCTCGCCGTGCTGGAAAAGCTCAACAACGCCCAAAAGGTCGTGCCCGCGACTGTCGAATTTCTTGACATCGCCGGCCTCGTTCGCGGAGCGTCAAAGGGCGAAGGTCTCGGCAATCAGTTCCTCGCAAACATCCGCGAAACACACGCCGTCGTGCAGGTCGTTCGATGTTTTGAGGACGACAACATCGTCCACGTCGAAGGCTCGGTCGATCCGATCCGCGATATCGAGACGATACAGATCGAGCTTGCACTTGCTGATCTCGCATCTGCCGAGAAACGCAAAGACAAGGCCGAGCGTGCCGCCAAATCGGGCACTGACAAAGAAGCGAAACGCGACGTTGAGATCCTGAACAAGATCCTTCCGGTTCTCGAAGAAGGCCGGCCGATCCGAAGCGTCGATCTTGACGAAGACGAACGTGCGATCGTAAAGTCGTGGTTCTTTCTGACGAGCAAACCGACAATTTACGCCGCCAATGTTGACGAAGATTCGCTAGCGAACCCGGACGCCAATCCGCACGTCGCCAAGGTCAAGGAATTCGCGGCTAAAGAGAACTCCGATGTCGTCGTCATTTGTGCCAAGCTCGAAGCCGAGCTCGTCGCTCTCGACGAGGCCGAACGCCTCGAATATCTTAAAGACCTCGGCCTCGAAGGCTCCGGCGTCGACGGCCTGATCAAAGCCGCGTACCACATGCTCGGCCTGATGTCGTTCCTGACCGCCGGCGAGAAAGAGGTAAGGGCTTGGACGATCCCAATTGGCACCAAAGCTCCGCAAGCTGCCGGCGAGATCCACACCGACATCGAGCGCGGCTTTATCCGCGCCGAGATCGTCTCTTACGACGACCTCGTCGCTTGCGGTTCGAGAAAAGCCGCTCTCGAAAAAGGCCTCGCCCGTGTCGAAGGCAAAGATTACGTCATGCAAGACGGCGACGTTGTCGATTTCCGGTTTAACGTCTAGCCTAAGTTCATCTCTAATTTCAAAAGGCCGTCCTGTTGGACGGCCTTTTGTGTTCCGGCGTTATTTACACTTGCGGTGCGATTGGATGTCGTAAATGTGTAGATATTGATCATCTACGACAGTGACCTGCAGACATTGCTTGCTGCGTTCGCGCCACATCGTCTTGAGCATTCGGTTGCCATCGACGGTAGTATCTACGATCTTAAATCCACGATTCCGTGCCTCGCGGTCGCCGGCTGCGCTTCGGAATCCGATCAGATCGTTGATGTTGATCTGCGGTTCGTTGTTGCCGCTATTGCCGCCACCACCGCCGCCCCAAGTGCTGCGCGAATAGTAGATACGCTCTCCATTGGCATTGCTAACGGTCACGAAACCGTCACCGCTGCGTTCGAGTCTTGACGTTTGACCGTTGATGATCAGATTGCCATTGCTGTAGGTGCCGTAGTTTGGGCTGCCGCCGATCGTCGCCGTAACCGAACCATTGTCGGTAATTGACAACTGGATCTGCGTGCCGTTTGGCGCCGTTCCGTAGAACGTACCGTTTGCCCAGCTTGGCGGCCGCGAACCTTGGTTGCCGCCCCAACCACCGCCATTGTTTCCACCTGAACCCCAGCTATTCTTCGAATAATATATACGTTCACCGTCGGTGTTGCTTACCGTTTGAAATCCGCTGCCGTCACGCTCGAGCCGCGACGAATTGCCATTGATGTAAAGATAGCCGTTGTTATAGCCGCCGTAGCTCATGCTGCCGCCGATGTTCGCAGAGACCGAGCCATCATTGCTGATGGTCAATTGGATCTGTGTGCCATTGGGCGCCGTTCCATAAAACGTACCGCGTGCCCAGCTCGGCGGACGCTGTTTGCTACCGTTCCAACCGCCGTTGTTCCAGCCGCCGCCGTTGTTGTTCTGGCCGCATTCTGACGAATTGGTACCAACGATCGATTCATAACGGCCGTCATAGGTCGTGACCAAAATACAAGCGCTTCGGCCACCGTTCCACCAGTATGTATAGCTACGGTTGTTGTTCTTGTTACCCTTTACGTAGCTGTAACCGCGGTTTCGCAGCGAATTTTCGCCACTCGAAGCTCGGACGCCGATCAAGTCTGAAACGTCGTTCGGAGCGTATTGTGCAAGTGCGGCAACTGTCATGACAGCCGCAAAGAAAACTGCTGTTAAAATCCTCTTCATTAGATCCTCCGGGAAATGCCCTTTTGAAACAAGAGGGGCGAGAAAGTCGGAAATGCCGATGTTAATTTATTGGTCAAATAATACCACATTCGGGTGACGTCAGATATTGGTCTTTCCAATAGGATCGTCCAAACTTCAGGTTCGGATTCAACTTGATTCTTGCCGCTTGCTTCCGGATACTTGAACCATGCGCGAACGTGAACTGAATAAGAACCTCCACGAACGAAGCGATACGGCGATCATACGCCGCGAACGCTCCCGGCGTCGTCTGCGTATCGAAACCGCAGAAACACTTATCTTCAACGCCGCCGCCTACCGCCTCGACCGCGAACTCGGCATCCCCGAATATGTCGCCGTCGAAAACAACCTCACCGTTCGAACCAAATGGCCCGAGATCATTTATGAATAGGCGGTCTTTCGCAGTCTATCGAAATAGAGATCTGCCAATTGTGATGCCTATCACCATCCTAAAGAGCAGATTCGTGATACCGTTGCAGGTGAGATCGCAGATGATGTATATTTGCGATTGAGTCGGCGATGAAGATGACATTGAGCAAGAAGCTATTGGCGGCATTTGTATTGGGGTTTTTGTGCCTCAATGCCGTGGGTGCGTTGTGCTTGACGTATTGTTCGTCGCTGTTTTCGGTTGAGGCTGCGGTTGTGGCCGGTGACGATAGTCATTTGTCAGAGCATTGTCGGACGATGGCGGCTGAGGCAAAGGTCGCTGACGACGCTCGGGACAAGATCGCCAAGGTCGAGAACTCGTGTTGTATGATGCCGGTCGCGATGTTTGCGGTGCCGGTCGAGAAACGCAGCACGTTTGAGACGGTCGATGTAGCCGTGGTGCCGCAGGCGGTTGTGAATGCTCCGGTGCTCGAGCCTGTTGCGAGCTTTACCAAACCGTTCGAAATTCCCTTCTATCGTCCGCCGCCGCTCGATCGGCGGATAGAACGCTCTCTTAATTGTGTGATCCGAATTTAGATCAGCAGCAAGAAGCGCGAACATGCGTTCGCGAAACTTGTGGCCTGACGTGCGCGCCTAGCGTTCGTCAACTAAATTTGGAGACATAAAATGAAACGCAATATTTTTCTAGCCATCGCGGTAATGTTCACGCTGAGCATCGGCGCCGCTGTTTACGCATTTAACTCTACAACCACCACCAACGCCGCCACGGCTTCGTGCTGCTGCAAGGGCGATTCGTGCCCGATGAAGTCAAAGGACGCTAAGGCTACGGCCGACGCGAAAGATTCGTGCTGCAAGGACGATTGCTGCAAAGGCGAAGGCAAAGAGTCGTGCCCAATGAAGACAAAGGCCGATGCTTCTTCGACTACTTCTGCCACTGCCGCTGATTCCAAGCATTCTTGCCCGATGATGAAAGACGGCAAGATGTCGGACGAGATGAAGAAGATGCACGCCGAGAAAAAGGATGGCCACGAAGGCTGTTCGTGTGCATGCTGCAGCCACGGCGAAGCCAAGTAGAGGAGTAAAGGAGGAAGGGAGAAGGGGATATTCCACTTCTCTCTTCTTTTTCCTGACCTGTCCCTTGTTAGAATCAAGATATGAGTTCTGAGCGAAATTCCGGCTTGAATGCCCTATTGCCGTACGCGGCGTGGTTCATGGCGCTTACGTCGGTCGTTGGCAGCCTGTTTTTTAGCGAAGTGATGGCCTTGCCGCCGTGTGTGCTTTGTTGGTGGGCGCGGATCGCGATGTATCCACTGGTCGTCATAATCGCGATCGGCATTATCACTCGCGATGCTCGGATGAAGGTTTACGCGCTTGCTCTATCGATCATCGGCCTGCTGATCGCGATCTATCACAATTTGCTGTACTACGGTTTTATTCCCGACAGCATCACGCCGTGTTCGGATGGTGCTCCGTGTAATGCAGTTCAGATCGAACTGCTTGGATTTATTACGATACCGATGATGGGATTAGGCGCGTTCGCCGCCATCACGCTTTGTTTGCTTTTTTACAAACCTGAAGATAAGTAATTTTATGAGAAAAGAAGTTGTAATTCTCGGCCTTGTGCTGCTGATCGTGATCGTTGGAGCCGTTATCGGTTCGAACTATTACCGAACGTCGGTGCAGAAAGAATCTGTTGTTTCGAACACGAACAATACCAATTCGGGCAAGCCGAAAGTGTCGCCTGAGGTACTGATCCGACCTGACAGCCCAAGCCTGGGGCCTGCTGATGCCAAGGTGACGATCGTTGAGTTTCTAGACCCTGAGTGCGAGGCATGTGCCGCGTTTGGCCCGACAGTTAAGAAGATAATGTCGGAAAACGAAGGCAAAATGCGGCTCGTCGTTCGATATATGCCGTTTCACCCGAGCTCGATGAAGGCAGCTCATTTGCTCGAAGCCGCGGGCGAAGAAGGCAAATTCTGGCAGACACTCGAACTCATTTTCCGCAAACAAGGCGAATGGGGCGAGGTCCACGGTGCTCCGCTGGGAGCCGCGAAGCCTGATGTTGAAAAGGTTTTCGAGGGATTTGCGAAAGAGCTTGGCCTCGATGTCAACAAGGTCGTCGCCGCTATGAGAGACGGTCGCTACACCGCAAAGGTCGAACGCGACCGCAAAGACGGGCAGACGCTAGGTGTTCGCCGCACTCCGACATTCTTTGTCAACGGCCGCGAACTTGCACGATTTAGCGAAGCAGACCTGCGTGCGTTGATCGCAGAGGAAATGGCGAAATAATGAGGGCACTCGTAACAATTGCGTTCGTATTCGCGATCGCGGTCTCAGTTCATGCGCAGCAGGCCATCAAGCTCAAGGGCCAGATCGTGTGCGAATCTTGCTGGGCCGAGCAGGCCGACCGCAAGAAAAATCCGTACGGCACAGCGGCTGACCTGACATGTGCTGACGAATGCGCCGGAAAAGGCCTGCCGCGTGCTTTGGCGGTCGAGGGCGAGAAGGGCTTTACGCTCTACACACTCGAACGCGGTGCTTATAAGACGACGCCCAAGGCGTTTCTCGAACTCGTTCCAAAGATCGTCGAGATCGAAGGCTCGCTTCGCACTGAAGGAGACAAACGTATCGTCAAGGTCGATAAACTAAAGGTTCTCGCCTACGGTCCCGCATTGCCAATACTCGCATCGACTGACGCCGTGCTTTCTTTGAAAGATCTGACCGGAGCCGAGCAATCGCTCGCTAATTACAAAGGCCGCTATGTAGTTCTTAATTTCTGGGCGACTTGGTGCATACCTTGCCAGAAAGAGATGCCTGATCTGTCGATGATACAGAATGAGTACGCACCTCTTGGCGTTCAGGTCATCGGTGCGGCGGGCGACCCGGCGGCTGATTCGGCGAAGGTGTTGAAGTTTATTCGCGAATACAAGGTCAACTTCCCTATCTGGCTCGGCGCCTCGACGACCGATATGCAGCGATTTGGGCTCGGCGAGGTGCTGCCCGCAACCGCGATCATCGACCGCGACGGCAAGATCGTCTGGCGAAAGATCGGTATCGTAGATGCTCCGGAATTACGCAAGGAACTCGATAAACTATTGAATCCAAAGGTCGCTGCGGCGACAAAAACTGCGAAGGCGGAACGAGCAAAGACGAAAAATGCGTCGCTCGTACCTGCCTGACCTGTCTGACCGGGCGAAGGCCAGGCTGTCCGGGGGACAGCCGATAACGTAAGAAAATTCACCGCAGGAATTCGCTTGATACCGAATCAAGTCGATCGAGCCGTAGCGCGCGCGACCTTGATCTATCGATGGCATCCGCGCGTGCATTTCGGCGTCGAATACAATCCAAAGGTCGGCGAAGTGCGTCCGCTGCTTACGCTAATTCCGGTTACCGAAACCGCGAATCGTCCGGCTGTCATCTTCGGCATATCATCCGACCGCATCGGAACGCCATCGGGGACTTCGTTCTATTTGACAGCGAGCAAAGACCTTGAGAATTGGACGGGCCTACCTATCGCCCCATACGGCGGCGTGGTTTACGGGACTTATGAAAAGAAATTGCGTGCGATAGGCGGGCTGAATATTCGTTTCCATCCGCGAGTTTCATCGATGATCCAATTCGACGGCGTAAAGGTACATCCCGGCCTGACCTACTCATTTAACGATACCCACGCCCTCACATTCCTTATGATCCGCGGCAAAGATCCGGGCATTTCCTATACCTTTTCCTTCTAAGCGGCAAATATCAGATAGCTTGATCAGCCTCGGATGATCCGTCGCAGCATTTTTGAACTTACTAAGAACAGCAGAAAGCCCGAAGCGATCGTCAGCAATCCGAGCGCCGAAAAACCTCGGAGCAGCCAGTTGTTGATGTTATCGCGTTCGTTGAAATCCATCGTGTGGAGCATCCAAAGAAAGTCGAAGATGCGCCAGTTGCCGGTGCGAAAAGCACCGATCTGGCCGGTTTGCTGCGATAGATAGACGGTCAGGTTGTCGCTATTTTCGAACGAAACAGCCCACGCCGGCAGCGGTTTCTCGCGATACTCGTGATGGCCGCCGACGTTTTCTTTGGTTATGAGAGCGACGCTTTTGAGCGGCAGTTCTGTACGCAGAGCCGAGGTCGCGATGCGGATCGCTTCGGCCTCAGTAAACGCCGCACGCACGTTGCCGGTAAGTGCATCGGCGACGGCGAGTTCGTCTTTGTCGTCGGGCGTGCGATAACCGATCTCATAATGCGGCGTGCCGAGCACATCGACGATCCGCACTTTTTCGATAGATCTCGCGACGCCTGACGCGACCAATTTCGCGGCGGGAATCTGCGGCGCGACAAACGTCTTGTCGATCGCGATCGATTGTTCGTGTTCGACGCGAAGATGATCGCCGCGAATTTCTTTGATATTCGTCCAGCTAAAATACAGCCCGCCGACCGTCCAAAACACGAACTGAATGCCGATAAAGATGCCGAGATAACGATGCATTCGGCGGATGTAATGCTTGTAGTTTCGTCTTTTCATCTCTATTCGACCACCGGCGAAGCTTGCGATAACAACATCTGCCAAACTCCCGATGACTTTCGGTAAACGACGGTCCATTGAAAGGTCTTTGGGCTGGTTCCGCTTGTTTTTGTGCGGCCTTGTGCGATGGCGAGGTCTTTGCCGAAGGATCTGATCGAGATCGTTTCGGGCGTGAGCGAATCGATCGTTTCTTCGCCGCTTACAAGATAATCGATACGAGTTTTCTTGTCATCGACCTTTCCGGACGCGTGAGTGTGCGTGAATTCCTCAGCGATGCGGCTTTCGAGAAGCTTCTTGTTCTTCTCTTTGATCGCCTTTACGATCTCCGTTCGAAGTTTCTTGATCTCGGTCTCGCTGCGGCCGCCGTTGGCAAAGGCCGCGCCGGCGGCCAATGCGATAAATACTATGCAAACTGCTAGATACTTCATATTTTCCTCAACGAATTAGTGCTTGTGACCCTCGTTTCTTTTGAGGCCCTTCTGGATGTCTTCGCGCACGAAACGGACGACTTCCTTGATCTGCTCGGGCGTTAGCTTGTCGCGAAATGCGGGCATTTCCTTGTATTTCTTTTTCGACTTACCGTCGGTGACGGTCTTGATGAAATCAGCTTCGGTGTGGTCGAGGGCGTGGCCGCTGGTGAGCGGAATTCCTTTGTCAGCACCTTGGCCTTTGTCGCCGTGACATTCTGCACAATTTGCAACGTAGATATCTTTAGCAGAGGTCAAAGCCACCTCGCCGATCTTGTTGAATTTGGTGTATTTCACCTTCGAGCCTTCGCGAAGTATCTCAAACTCGACCTTGTCGCCCGGCTTGACCTGCGTCAACAATGCTGGGTCCGCGACCGGTTCGTTCATCTCCATCGGCGCCATATAGCCCGGAATGTCCTCGTGATCGACCGTGACCTTGCCGGCGGCGACATCGACGGCCTTGACAACGCCGACGCTGCGGTACGTTTGCGAATCCGCGGACGGAGCACCAGCGGGCGACGCCACATTTGCCTGTTTCGGCGTCTCAACCGCACTCGAACACGCCGCCGCGATCGCAATCGCAGCGAACAAAATAACTACCATCAGTTTCTGTATTTTCATATCCTCACTTCCCTTTGGTTCTGAAGACGGCTCGCACTGCGACCTCAATTGATGAAGTGTGTGTACAAGTTTCTACGGTCTTAATAAGGCGGGGCAAAAGTAGCAGCAGCCACAGCCCGAGCCATCTTCAAATTGTTTGGCGTCTCGCCTAACGCCACGGATCGCTGAAGCGCGGATCCTTGATAAATTCCTTGTCTGTTAGCGACAGTAAGAACGCGATGAGGTCGGCTTTTTCGGCCGCCGAGAGGCGAAAGCCGCTGACGAAGCTGCTCTTGTTCGGGTTCTTGCTGCCGTCGCCGGCATTGGGGCCGTCCTTGATCGTGCGGCCGCCGGCTTTGTAATGTTCGATCACGTCATCGAGCGTAGCGATGCTGCCGTCGTGCATGTACGGAGCGGTCAGCTCGATATTGCGGAGCGTCGGCACTTTGAATTTGCCCATGTCTTCGCGGTCGTTCGTGAATTCGAAGAGGCCTGTATTGTTCGCCGGATAGCCGCCTTTGCCGTCGATATTGTAAAGGCCGTTGTTTTGGAACTCGGTCGTTTCGATGGACTTGCCGACGTAATTCGACGTGCCCGAGATGTTGAAACCGACGTGGCAATCCATACATTCGAGCCGCTCGCTAAAGAACAGATGTTCGCCTCGTTTCGCACTTTCAGAGATGGCGTCCTTCTGGCCTTCGTAACGGTAACGGTCGTACGGCGAATTGCCTGAGATGAGCGAACGGACGAACGACGCGATCGATTTGGTGACCTGTTCGATGGTGTGCCGTTCTTTGGCTTCGGGAAATGCTCGCTCGAATAATGTCGCGTATCGAGGCTCTGCCTTGAGCCTCGCGATCAGCAAAGCCTCTTTGCCTGCCATGCCCATTTCGATCGGGTCTTCGCCAAATAGCGGCGTCAGCGGCTGGCGTTCGAGGTGAATGACCGACGGATTTGCCCAGTTGAGCGACGCCGCGTAGGCGACGTTGGCGAGGCTCATCGAGTTTCGCGGATGAACATCGCCGGTCGTGCCGATCGAACGCGGCTTTGGCTCGGTGAACGCCAGTTCCTGCAAATGACACGTCGCACACGATGTTTTCTCGTTTATCGAAAGCCGTTTGTCATAGAACAGGTGTCGGCCGAGCTCGACCTTGGCGTCGGACATCGGATTGTCCGCCGGCACGATCGGCGTCGGCATGCTTTTGGGCAAACGCCAGACAAAGCCCGCAGTTTGGGCGTCGGCCCTTGTTCCGAAATTATCGAAACAGAGGCCGACGATTCCCAAAAGCACGAACGCGACTGCGAACGTCAATTTTGCGATCGACGCGGTCGTCATCGCCGCTGCCCCGAAACCGATGCTCGAGTCGTTGGCATTCGCTTGATGGTGAACACGGACTGTTCGCGTGCCGCTGTTCCGGCAAACGGAAGTCCGAGGTTCGCGAACACAGGCGCACAATCGGCATCGCCATCGAACGACATACAGCCCGACGCTGTCTTCTCTTGGTTCGTGTCCACATCTGCTCCGGCGAACAACGATCTGAGATCGATGGTCGCGACATCTTTTGCGAGGTCGAATTTGGCGAACGAAAACTCCGGCCGATTGGCGTGGCCGCAGGTCGTGACATTTGTCGCCGCGTCGGTCTTGCAATCCGAACTGCCAAGATGCAGAACGTAGCCGTTAGGGCGGCCGGTCGTTTTGGTGTCGATGCGTGCGAATTTGTAGCCCGATTGCCATGACCACATCATACGAGTGACGTTGAGCGGCGCAGATGCTTTCGACGGGTCGAGATGATTTAGGTCTTGAGGCACGCCGATCCTGAATTTGAGCCCGACGTATTTCCCTTTTGGTACAGAGCCGCGGATCGAGGTGTTGAGGTCGGCAGTGCCGTTCTTACACGGGCCTGTGCCGTCTTCAAAATCTATTAGAGCGACACGGTCGGATTGGAATTTTCCATCATTGGCGAGCGAAACCGAGGTTTCCTTGCCTTTTTTGTCCACCAATCGAACGTCTTGAACGTAGAACCGAAAATCCGAAACGGTCATCGTCGAACCAGTCGTTCCGATGCCGGTGTATGTCTCCGAACAGTTGAATCGTTTGCCGTCAACGGCCGCCGCTAGGTTGATCGTGATTGGCTGCCGAGCTTGAGAGAATGCTATTCCTGAAAGTAAAAGTACAAATATGAATGAACGAGAAAATAAATTTGAGATCATGATCCCTCCGAAAAATTAGACACACGCCTCGATCATCGGGCACAATTTGCCCGCGATGATCTCGGCTAAATTTGGTTAGAATGTGCGACTAATTGGACGGAGGACCGCGTTGCGGTTTGGTCAGGCGATCGGTCGTGGAGACGATCGGATCGTTGTGAAAGGTCGGCGAGCTGCCTACAGTTGTTACGTTTTCGGGAAGTTGAAAGGCTTCGAGCGTGATCAATGCAGGCGCTGTGTCTGCAAAATTTGCTCCGGCAGTTTGGCGTTCGCGTTTGATAGCGAACTTCGAATTCGGTGCGTTGGGACTGCCGCGAAGGTCAAAAAATGCTCGTGTGCCGAGGGACTTATAGGCAAAAAAGAGTTCGTCAACCTGAGCTTGGCTCGAAATGAAACGAGCAATAGGGCTTGCGGCTAATCTTTGTGAGAACTCGCGAGTCGATGCAGGCGGTGCGCAGTAGTCAGTCGAGCTGACCGTTACGACAGGTTTGGCCTGAGCCGAAGGAACCCAACGTTTTTGAAGGGGACAATAGACACTGCCGCTTTGGGGAGCAAAATTCGCAAAAACTGTCTGAAAGGAACCAAAAAGCAGGGCAATTGCCCAAAGAGAGATCAGCAAGTATTTTCGTATTTGCTTCGCCTCTCCTAACATCTTCCTTTTGCCTTTATCCTTTTTCCTTTCGCCTTTGGTTTTTGGTGCCCCCGGTAGGATTCGAACCTACAGCCAACAGATTATGCTTACCAGCTACGCCTTTCGACGCCTCTTTCGAGTTTGTGGTCTGGACTTTCTCTTCATCCGGCGTTTGCCGGAGCCTGCTGTCAAGTCTCTACACCTTTCCCGAACGATTCGGGACTTGGCTCGGGATTACCATGTGCCGGAAATCGGCATTTAGGCTTCCCCGAATTTAACAGATTCTACTAAACTGTCTGCGGACAGATCTAGCAACCCTTTTTCGCGATGGCCGTATGGAACTTAAATGCACTGTTTGTGAGAAATTTCTAGTTGGCAGGCAACGTATGTTTTGCTCTACCAAGTGCAAAAATTCAACAACAAACAATCGTAATCAAAACTACATTGCTCAACAGCAACGAGGTTATGCTCGTCGAACCGAACTGATCCGAATGAAAGGCGGCAAGTGCCAAAGTTGCGGATACAAAAAGAATCAAGCTGCATTAAGCTTTCATCATATCGAACCCAAAACCAAATCCTTTCAAATCGACATTCGAAAGTGTTCGAACAGCTCTTGGGAAAGCTTAGAGAAAGAAGCAAACAAATGTCAGCTACTTTGCTTAAACTGTCACGCTGAACTACATAACCCAAGTTTTGCCACTTAGGCCGTCGCTACCTGAGTCTGCTGCTCTAACCATTGAGCTACAGGGGCGACTCGGTTGTAGTTTAGCGAATTGAGTTGTGGTTACACAAGAAGCGGCGCAAAAATGGCGGCATTTCGGATGCGTTCCTCTTTTTCGGCCAGTGCGTGAGCGGCGGTTGGTTCGCCGTGGTATTTGCGGAATTCGTCGGCGATCTCGGTGCCGGAACGGCCATTTAGAATCTCTTCGAGGACGAAAACGTCGATGTCGCCGAAATCAGGCATACCTAGGGCGTTTGCGTTTTCGGTGCCGGCGATGCGAGTGTTGGCGAGCTTGTATGTCCAATCGAGAACCTTGTCCATTGGCTCGTCGTCGGAATAGCGACTTTTGATGAGACTGTAGATTCGCTCGCGGCCCTCGACGTTTAGCAGCAACGCGACAAAGAAGCGCAATTCGGGATCGCCAACTAGCGAACGGACGCGCATAACCTCGTCGAGACGGTCGATGTGGTCAAAGACCGGACGGAACAGGCCCTCGCCGTGACGTTGTTCGGCGGCGGCGATGTAGCTATCGAAGCGTTCGCGTGTGTTGTCGATGCCGAACGCTGTAGCGACATTCCCGTATCGAAGATGTCCGCGGACCTCTCGCAGGATTTGAAACGCCGTGTGAGCATCGCATTCGTCGAGCCAACGCGTGATGCATTCGTCGGCCTTATCGTGGCTCGCACGCAGCATGGCTCCGGCGACCTGGATCTTTTTGATCACGGTGTCTTGCTCTAGGAACGGATCGACGGCGAGATGCGGTTTATGGTAGCTGAACTGCGGCAGCTCGATTGGGCTGCGGTCAGTGCGTATAATGAGCGTTGCCGATGGGCGGTCAAGATGAAACAGCGCGTGAATGTACGAACGCCCGCCTATGATCTCATGCACATCGCCAACGTTGAGCAGTTCGCAAACCTTTAGGTTCATCTTGCCTGTTTCAGTAAATCCATTGATCGCACGCTCCCGCTCGAACTCGTACCAGCTATGAATGCTTGAGCCTAGCAGGACCTGAAACGCCCCGCTGAACGCGTGTTGGTGGATCGCCGTCGTCGCTTCGAACCAAAAATAGACATCGATCTGGAACCGAAGCCCCGAAAACACAGTGATCGGCGGATCGGCAAAGTTTGCACGCAGATCGCGTTGACGCGGCAATTCGTAGGTCGCGAGTGCCCATTCGGTGACGTCCCAAGCCGAAATTTTTGACGGAACATCAGCCTCACGCAACACATCAGCCGCGAGCGCAGGCATCGCCGACTCGTCATAATTCATCGCCCGCCAACGCGTCTCAAACTCGCGGCCTAGCTGTTCGAAAATTTCCATTATTCAACGTTATCAAATCTTGGCGGTGGCGGTGGTTCCCGATATCCATCATCGTCTCGCTTGCTATCGACATATCGTAGAGCTAATCCCATAACGATGAAAGCGGGAATGAACACCAAATATGATGGCCCAATAATGACCTCACCAAGGATCTGACCCGCAAGAAAAGCTCCGCCCGATATTGCCGCCCAAACGAATCGGTTACGACCCGCTGCTCGCCCTTTTTTGTAGCCGAGCCAAATCGCGACGAATACTAGTATAAATATGAAGATCATCCGCTCGCCCTAATTCCCAAATGTCGGCGGTGGCGGCGGCTGATCGGGCAATTCGGCTTCATCGATCTTGGGATATCGCTCAAGCCACCAAATCAAACCGAACAAGACCAAGAAAGATGGCACAACTGCGAGAAGCAACGCGATCCAAGGCTTCTCGTCCAACACTCGTTCATTCCATCCCCAAAGTTCAGAACCGATCGCTACAGTTAAGCCGAGCACGAGCCCCATAACGATCTGTGTTCCGAGAAACGAGAATCCGCAGATGATCGACCACAGCGCACCGTTTCGTCCCGAAGCAGCTCCGCGCTTGTAACCCAGCCAAAATGCGAGAATTGCAATGATCATGGCCTATTTCTCGAGAGACTCAAACTTCGGTTTCGCCGAGCTTGTTTTCTTATATGTTCCGGCTGCCATTACGTTGTGGCCGAAGCCACAATCGAACGATTGGCCGTCTTGCGTCACCTTTACCTGGCCTGAGCGTACGAATTTTATGGTGATCTTACACGGGCCGAATTCGTCGGATTCGTAAATAGCGGTGTCGCCGTCGATCGACGCTTCGCCTGAGAGGCTGCCCATGTTGACCGAAACCTCGCCGTTGTTCATCGTGTACGGATAGATGAGGTCGAACATTATCTTGAGCTTGCCTTTGCCGAGAGCTTGGATGTAGAGGTCGTTCGTCAGTCCCTTGTATTTGGCACCGATAAACGACATCTTGAACGTGCCAGTCACCTCGGCACCTGAAACACTTTTACGCGACGTCTGTGCAACGGTCGAGAACGCAAACGCCGCGATGCATACAAGCCCCAACACGACAGAGACAATTCGCTTATTCATAATTTTACCTTTTCGTAATATAACGCTTTTCTGCTATATTTTGCCTAACTCTTCTCAGATTTTAAACAACTAAAGGAAAGATAACCGATGAGCGCAAACGCACAAACTATCGCTGTCGATGCTTCGGAGAAGCATCCTAAGGGCCTAGGCGTACTATTTGCCACTGAGATGTGGGAACGATTCTCGTTCTACTCGATGCTGGCGTTATTCACGTTGTATTTACGTGACCCGAACGAAGGTTTCGGCTGGACGGCTGCTGAGGCGACGTGGCTTTACTCGACATATTTGATGTTCGTTTACCTGAGCCCTCTAATCGGTGGATTCATCGCTGACAGATACACAGGCTATCGAAAGGCTGTAATGATCGGCGGATTCTTCTTCATGGCCGGTCATGCGACATTGTCGATACCGGCTATTTGGGCGGTCTATCTGGCGTTGACGTTCCTTGTCATCGGTAACGGTTTCTTCAAACCGAACGTCTCGACAATGGTGGGCAATCTTTATCCCGAAGGCAGCCCGCTCAAAGATCGTGCCTATAACATTTTCTACATGGGCATCAACGTCGGCGCCGCTCTTGCGCCGATCGTTATGGAGATCGTCCGGCAGTTTTTCGGATTCCACGCTGCATTCGCAGTCGCTGCGTTCGGAATGGTCCTTTCGGTGTTCGTGCTCTGGAAATGGAAAGAAGACATTAAAATTGCGGATAACAAGCATGCTCTTTCAAGTGCCGAACAGGCAGATGCAGCCGCAACAGCGGTTGACGCACCGCCGCACGAGGTAAGCGACCAGGGAGAAAGAACTGCATCGCAAAAAGCGATGGACTTGATGAATACTGTTTCAGACGGCAAACGCATCATGGCGCTGATCGTCGTCTTCCTGATCGTTATCGTTTTCTGGATGGTGTTTCACCAAAACGGCTCGACGATCACGTATTTTGCTGATGACAATACGGATTGGGCAGTTTCGGGGACGCTTTCGAATTCGATCAACGCTATTTGGATCTTGATCTTGACGTTCCCGCTTGTCGCATTTTGGGGTTTCCTGTCGCGTCGTGGCAAAGAGCCTTCGACGCCGACCAAGATGGCGATCGGCATGACACTTACGGGGCTGTCGTTCCTAGTTCTTGGCTACGGAGCTTATATTGGCGAGAATTCCGTTCGAACGGCTGACCAGATAGCCACAGGCGAATTTCGCATCAACGAACGCGTAGCCACGAATTTGGTTGCTCAAGGCGTCCCCAAAGACGTCATGGACAAGCTGATGTCGGCAAAGATAGTCGATGGCGAAACCACGATCGTATCCGAATGCCCTGCGGGCAAGACGTGCAAGCCGGTCATTAACGGTGTCAAATTCTCGGCCGCCACCGACGCAAAGACAGGCGTTAAAACGGCGGGAGGTGATGGTCTGGTAGCCGCTATCAATAAGGTCGCTCCGGGCCAAGGCGATGCTCACAAGGACAAGATCCAGCAGGCATCGCACTTATTCCGCGTTTCGCCTTTCTGGCTGATATTCGCCTACATGATCGTGACTTTAGGTGAGCTAATGCTGTCACCGATGGGACTATCGCTCGTTTCTAAGGTCGCGCCGATCTCAAAACGAGGGCTGCTCATGGGCGGCTGGTTCGTGGCAACCGCGATCGGCAACAAATTGACGCAGATCGGCGTTTACTGGGACATCTGGCTCCAGTCGTCGTTCTTTATCGTTCTAGCCGGAATGGCTCTGGTAATGGCTGTTGTATTGTTCGCGATCCTGAAACCACTCAAAAAGGCAATGCCCGGCGTTTAAGGAAGACAGCAAACAAGTAGACTTGAAACAAAGAGACAAGGGGCGAAACCGTCTCTTGTCTCTTTTGCGTATAAGGTAAAAACCCATGAAACGTTCAATTACTTCGATACTCGTAGTCCTGTTGGTCTTCGGCGTTTCCGCCTCTGGGCAGAAGCGGAACATTACCGAAAAGGACCTTTTCGACTTTGTTTGGGTCGGTGACCCGCAGATATCTCCGGACGGTACGCGTGTGGCGTTTGTAAAGGTAACCGTTAACGCTGCGAAAACGAATTACGACACGTCAATCTGGCTGGTATCGACCGATGGCGGCGAGCCGCGGCGAATTACGAGCGGTAATCGAGATTCAAATCCGCGCTGGTCGCCGGACGGCCAATTCATGACGTTTCAGCGTGCCGGTGAGACTCCAGGACCGGCAAGCGCACCGCAGCTCTTTATGATGTCGATGGCCGGCGGCGATTCGTGGGCGTACACTTCGCTGCCTCGCGGTGCGGGCGGAGCCGCGTGGTCGCCGGATGGAAAGTGGATCGTTTTCGGAAGTTCTGCCAATCCGGACGATCTCGCGAAACAGGGCAAACCGGCCGATCCGAGTGTTCGTGAAAGTGACGTTCGTGTGATCACGCGGGCGGTTTATCGCTCGGATTCGGGCGGCTATATCGACAGCACGAGGCCGGGGCATATTTGGGTTGTCGAGGCACCGAAGAGTTCCGAGCAGAAAGTCACGCCAAAGCAGCTTACGAAAGGCCAATTCAACGAGGGCGGTGCAGTTTGGTCAAAGGATAGCTCGAAGATCTACTTTGTAACGAATCGAGACCCCGAGCCTTACTATCAACTGCCGAATACTCAGATCTATTCCGTCGATGTGGCCGGTGGCGACCCTGAATTGCTTACCAAAGTTCCAATGGGAATCGGTCTGATGAACCTAAGCCCAGACGGGAAGAGGTTTGCGTTCACGACCTCCGCAAATGGCGAGCCGGTGAGATCGTATTCGCAGCCGGATCTTTGGGTGATGGATGTCGAAAAGAACGCACAGCCGAAAAATTTAACAAAAGAGTTCGATTTTGATGTCGGAGCGGGATTGACTGGAGATCAAGCCGCCCCGCGTGCGGGCGGCGGAACCGGACCAATATGGACGGCCGACGGCAGAGGCATCATAGAGCGTTTCGCCAAGGAAGGCCGAACGAATTTGGCCGTCTTCGACAGTTCGACCGGCGTCATTTCTAACTTGACGACCGGCGATCACGCGATAATGTCGTTCAAGGCTTCGGCTGATTCGAATCGTATCGCCTATGTTCGCTCGACACCGACGATCGTTGGCGATCTGTATGTGATGGAGCGTAACGGCACGGCAAAACAACTGACAAAGCTGAACGATGCCCTGTTCTCAAAACTCGCACTCACCGAACCTGACGATGTTTGGTATCAGAGTTTCGACGGAAAGCGTGTACAGACTTGGGTTCAAAAGCCAGCGAATTTCGATCCGAAGGAAAAGTATCCGCTGATCCTCAACATTCACGGCGGGCCGCACGCAGCGTATGGGTATGTCTTCAGCCACGAGTTTCAATGGATGGCGGCAAAGGGATATGTCGTCGTATATCCCAATCCGCGAGGCTCGACGAGCTACGGCCAGGATTTCGGCAATATCATTCAGTACAAATACCCCGGCGACGACCATAAAGATCTGATGTTCGCCGTTGATGAAGTGATAAAGCGCGGCTATATCGATACGAAAAAGCTCGGGATAACCGGCGGCTCAGGCGGCGGTGTTTTGACCAATCACGCCGTCACGCAGACTGACCGATTTGCCGCGGCAGTCTCGCAACGCGACATCTCGGACTGGGCAAACTGGTGGTACACAGCCGATTTCACACAGTTTCAACCTGCCTGGTTCAAGGGAGCTCCGTTCGAGGACGTCGAGGGTTTCCGCGAGCGTTCCGCCATTACTCACGTCGCCAAGATCAAGACACCGATGATGTTCATCCTCGGCGAAGCCGACTGGCGCACACCGCCGGCTGCTGGCGGGGAAGAGCTATTCCGTGCCCTCAAATATCGAAAGATCCCGACTGTAATGGTCCGCTTTCCAAACGAGTCGCACGAACTTTCGCGTTCGGGACAACCGTGGCACCGGATCGAGCGGCTTCAGCATATTGTCGGATGGTTTGATAAGTGGCTTATTGGCGAGAAAAAGCCTGAGTATGAGGTCAGTCGGTAGTCAAGGATTCACGAGACGGGAAACGAGGAGATAGCTAATGAGCCATCTCCTTTTTTATTTACTCTAACTATTCCGCATTGTCACCTGTTTCCTGATCGACATGTCTTGCTTGCCTAAAGGCGGCCATCGCTTCCGCGGCACCGGCGTGCATTATTTCGGGTTTGTGGTATTTCCAGTATTTCTCAAACTCTTCTTCTGACATCTGCGTATTTTCTTCGCGTGTTTTTTCTTTGAGATATTGTTCGGCCCAGGCACGTGTATCCATATCTCTATTCAACGCTGTGCGGGCTCCGTGCATCAAATTGTCGCGTTCCATGTGTTTGTCTCCTATGATGTAAGATTAGTGTACTGAATCCGCCGCACGCAAGCGGCCATTTGTTTGGAGAAATTTGTGAAGAGAATAATCTATTCGTTAATGCTCGCGGCGGCTCTTTCCGGTGCCGTGGTCGCGCAGAAACCTCAGCCGGCACCGACTTCGCCAGTTGTAACACGCAAAGCGCCGGTCGTACCGTACGTCACGCGAGTCCTGCCGAACGGGCTTGAGATCATCGTTTATCCGGACAGTGGCGTGCCGCTGGTGACGGTCGAGATGGCAGTTCGTACCGGCTCGTTCACCGAGCCGCCTGAATTGAACGGCCTGTCGCATCTGTTCGAACATATGATCTTCAAACCGAACATGGCGCGGCTCGCCATGCAATGTGATGCCGCAATGAAGCAGGGCGGCCTTAATGAATATGGACAGCGAATTTGCTCCGTTGCATTGAACCTCAAACCCGAGATCGGCGATACGAGCTACCTAAACCGGATCGACAAGATCGGTATAGCAAATAACGCCGAGACGCACGAAGAGGTCGTAAACTATTACTTCACAACCACTGCCGAACACGTCGCTACGTCTATGCGTTTCTTGCGAGATTCGATAAGATTCCCGAATTTCGATCAGGAAGAGCTCGAAGGCGAGCGCCAGGTCGTGCTTGCCGAGCTTGACCGTCACGAATCAGAACCGGGCCTTGCGCTGGAAAGAACGATGATGGAAAAGCTTTTCTACAAATACCCGTCACGCAAACAGCCGGGCGGCACTCGCGAGACGGTCTCGACCGCTACGATCGAGAAGATGCAGCTTATTCGTTCGCGATATTACATTCCCAATAATTCCGCGATCATCGTTTCCGGTGCTGTGGATCCCGAGAAAATATTCAAGATGGCGACCGATATGTTCGCTGACTGGAAACGCGGGCCTGATCCGTTCGTTCAGTATCCGATGGTCAAGCATCCGCCGCTAGAGAAAAGCGAAGGCATCATAGTCGAGCGCCCGGTTTCGAATATGTTTGTCCAGGTCGGCTGGCATGGCCCGTCGATCGGTGAAGACGATGCGTCAACCTACGCTGCAGACGTTTTTTCGTACATCGTTGGGCAGCCTGATTCGCGATTCCAGCGAGCTTTGGTCGATTCGAAACTAGCCGTCGGCGCTACCGTCCATTACTACACTCAACGAAACACGGGCCCGATACGCATCACGCTCGTACCGACACCCGGCAATGAGAAAGCAGCGATCAAGAAACTCTACGAGGAGATCGCACAATTCACCGATCCTAAGTATTTCACTGACGAAGAGCTTGAGAACGCCAAGACATTGCTCGAGGCAGAGGACCTGTATCGACGCGAAAAACTAAGTTCATACTCTCAAGTACTGAGCTTCTGGTGGTCATCGACAGGAACTGAATATTATCGCGGCTATTACAACAATCTACGTGCCGTATCGCGAAAGGATATAAACAATTACATCACGCGTTACATCCAGAATAAGCCGCACATAGGTATCGCTCTGCTGTCGCCCGAGAATCAGCAGACTGTGAAATTGACGCCCTCTGACCTGATCGGAGGTGCAAAATAATGAAGACACTTAAGCTTTTTCTACTTGCCGCAATCGTCGCGGCGGCTGCCGTTGCCGCTTCGGCACGGCAAGTCACGGAATTTGACGTAAACGGACTGAAGGTGATCGTTAAGGTGCGTCCGAATACGGCGACCGTTGCCGTTGGGATGTTCGTTCGCGGCGGCGTCCGTAATCAGACAGAGAAGAACATCGGCATCGAGAGCTTTGCCCTCAAGGCGGCGAGCGAAGGCAGCAAATCGTTTCCGCGTGCCGATCTTCGCCGCGAATTGGCTAGGACTGGCGCTACGATCGGTGCCGCTTCGAACCGCGATTACAGCGTGATGGCACTTACATCAACGCGCGAACATTTCGACCGTTCGTGGAATGCGTATGCCGATCTGATGCTGAATCCGACATTTTTGGCAACTGACGTAGAGAGCGTTAGAGCCGGAATTCTTACGGGACTTCGCGGCATTTCTGATTCGCCTGAGAGTTTTCTTGCTGTAAAGCGTGACGAGCTCGTCTTCAAAGGCCACCCATATTCGCTCGAACCGGACGGAACGATCGACACAATCACGTCGCTAAAACCGGCTGACCTAGCCGCATATCACAAGCAGCTAATGACGACGTCACAGCTATTGCTGGTCGTTGTCGGTGATGTAGATGTCAACGAACTGAAAAGTCGCGTGACTGCATCGTTAGGAAAACTGCCGCGCGGCACTTACAAAGATTCACTGATGCCCGCCGCTGATTTTTCAAAGGGCACGCTCGATATTGCGACGCGTCAGATCCCGACGAATTATGTCGCAGGATTGTTTGCAGCTCCGAAGATCGGCGATGCCGATTACTACGCTTTGCGTGTTGCAACCTCAATTCTTTCTGGGCGTATCTTTAACGAAGTTCGTGTGAAGAACAATCTTTCGTATGCTCCTGAGGCAAGTCTCGAATCATTTCGATCGAATTTCGGTAGTCTGTCCGTTTCAACCACTAATCCGAACCGAGCCATTCGTTTGATGCTCGATGAAGTCAAAAAGTTAAAGGAAGGTGAGGTTACCGAGGACGATATCGAAGAGACCGCCAGCTTTTTCCTGACGCGTCATTATATGACGATGGAGACCAACTCCGCTCAAGCGGCCGACCTGGCTTCGTATGAACTGATCGGCGGCGGCTGGCAGCGTTCGCAGCAGTTTATTGAATTGATCAGGCTCGTGAAGCCCGCAGACGTAGTTACTGCCGCAAAGAAATATATGACGAATTTCCGCTTTGTCGTCGTCGGCGACCCGAATTCGATCGACCGCAAGGTGTTCATTCCTTAGCAAATAGCAAAGGAGTAGCTGAGTCCCACGACTCATCTACTCCTTTCCTCCTAGTCCCGCAACTTCCTAACCGTCCTTACCTGGCTTCTTTCCGACGTTTGCCGGCGGGTCGCTCTTTTGCGGCGGCGGCTGAGGTTTTGGCGATTCCTTTACCGGCGGCGGATTATTACGTGGTGTATCACGTTGGGTATTCTGCGGCGGTGGATTGTATCGCGGCGTCTCACGCTGCGTATTCTGCGGCGGCGTGTACGCCGGCGGTTGTTTGACCGGCGGCCGCGCTGTCTCACGCTGCGTGTTTTGCGGCGGCGTGTAGGTCGGCTGCTGCTTCACCGGTGGACGCGTCGTATCTCGCTGCGTTTCGTTTTGCGGTATCACCGGCTGACGGATCGTCGGCGATGTGCGCACCGTCGTATCTCGCTCGACAGCTCCGGTCGTCGGCTGGCCGCCGCTCTGAACTGCCGGAGCGTTCGTCGAAGGATTTCGCCCGCCAAATATGCGTTTCGTACGCAGCTCATTATCCAGCGGAGCATCGCCTGTTCGAACCGTAGCTCCGACCTTTACAGGTGCTGATACGGCCGCGAGTTGCGGTTGCTTGACCTTGATCTCACTACCTATCGCTGCTGTCGCCTTTACAGTGCCCGATGAGCCTGGCAATAGCGGCGCCGTATCCTTCTCGAACGGAGTTCGCATCAGCACGCCCTTCGCGGTCGTCGCGTCAGCGACGGTGGCTCCCATGTTCTTGATCCCGAATTTATCGGTCTTAACCTTTATCACGCCTCCAACCGGAACGATATCGATCGGCGGTTGGCGGATCTTAATGCCACGCGGATCAGGTGTTGGCTGGACGACTGGCCCGCCACCACCGTTGTTTCCGCCTCCATGACCGTGATGTCGCGGAGGTCCGCAGTAGTAATTGTAATTGTAGTAGCTGTAGCTGTAGGGCAACGGATACCACGCGTAATAGCCGCCATATGTAGTAAGCACGACCAGCGCCGGCGACCACCAGTTGCGGCGATATCGGTAGTAGCTGTACGGCGACCAAGCCCAATGGTCACCAAGCCATATCCAGCGTCCGTGATGATATGTTGCCCAGCCCCATGGCTCGTCATTTACCCAAGTCCAACCATACGGCGGAACCCAACGCCAATGCCCGTAGCGGTATGGCGACCAATCCACGTAGCGGCTCGTCACGTTGCTGAATGGACGCCAAACGTAGCCGTACTTGCGAGTGTGGATCCATTCGCCATTGTCGTTCAGTTCTTCGGCTCCGTAGATGTCGCTGTCGTAGTATTTCGTATTTTCTGCCGTTCGTAGGTCCTCGACGATCTCTTTGTCACGCGATAGAGCCCAGGTGTCGAACTCATCCGCGAATTTCGAAGCATCGCCGGTTTCCCATTCGCCGGCGTTTGGGCCGGTAATGTAAATTCGCGAGCTTCGGCCGTTCTTGAGCGTGAATCCCGAGGTGTCGCTGTAAACGCGGGCTTCGCCATTATCGAGCGCGGTTACGCGTATCTCGCCCGAGCCCTCACGACCAGCATCCATACGGTACATACCGGAACGCTGGAATGCGATCGTCGTATTCGGTGCATCGACCTCGAAATATGCACGATCCTTGTCAAAATCATAAACACGCACACTCATACGGCCGGCAGGCAAGCTGACGGCAATGCCCTCGTCCTTGAGCCGCGAGATCCTGAGATAAGAATCACCATCAAGGCGAAGATGCGTTCGCGAATCGAACTGCAATTCCGCACGCGAGCCAAGCGCCGTCGATATCTCGTCGCCCTCGACGACCGGCAGATTCAGCGTCGCATTTTCCCACTCTTCGCTGCCGGTTCGTTTGATCCGAACGTCGCCGTTCACAAAACTAAACCTCGCGACACGAGCCGTAACCTCGGGCTCGTAATTATTGTCGACCTCGTAATCGTCCGGTGACAGCGGCAGATTTGTTACTTGCGGATTCGCGAAAACACTCGGCAACGCCATTATTGAGACTAGTAAGAGTAGTAAAATTTGGGATCTGGTACGCATATTTCCCTCCGAATTTTTTGGTTATCCGCGACGAGTGGCAGTTTCATCGCCATTTTGATCTTTCTTATAGCAATTGTCGTACCGCGACGGTATCAATGTAATCTATCGCACATTAGAGTATTTTCGACCGAAATCGTGCGCTTTTTGTGCAAACGGACAACGAATTCGTGCATCGCGAGATCACTGAATACAAAACTCTTGCAACAAGATGCGATACGATAATAAACTCAAACTATGAAAAGCCTACTATTCGCACTAATGATCACTCTCGCACTGTCGTTCACCGCTTTCGGCCAAAAAGCAGGGGCGGGCACAAAGGCCGATCCGTCAAAGCCTGTAAGGGACGCATTCGAGCGGTTCGCCGATGGCATCCGTACAGTCGATGCTGCTAAAGTGATGTCGTCTTACATCAAGAGCGAAGATATGCTCATCTTCAACAATAACGGTACCGTCACTCGCGGTTACGAGACCGTGAAAACGAATACCGAGTCGGTCTACGCAAGGCTCAAGAACGTAACTCTCGACATCACCGGCCTGCGTATCGAAATGCTCGGCAAAACTGCCGCATACGTTACCTGTAAGTGGCGTCAGTCGCAAGAGAATAATGGCAATTTTGAAACCTCTTCGGGCCGAATGACGCTAGTTTACAAACTCGTGGGCAAAGATTGGAAGATCGTACATCGCCACACATCACCCGAAGCCCCAAGCGCAACCGCTCCGGTGTTCCCGTCCGAACGAACTAACTAATGTTTTGGAATGTAGATGATAATGGCCGAAGTGCAACGACACTTCGGCCCTTTCTGATGTCGTCAATTTCTAGGGTTTCGTTGTTTTCGGTGCCAATGTAAGATCGTCGACCGGAGCGACACGTTTAGGCGGTTGAGCCATTCCGAGAGCAGTGTATGGGATCGCATTCTCGAATTCGATCGCGTCTTCAATTTTGCTTGAGTTGATATGTATCAGCTCCTTTCCGTTGGTGAACTGGATCGAGGCACGCCGTGTTTCTTTGTCGATGATCACGATCCGAGTGTCGCTTTTTTCCTTTACAACCGGAACTCCACCAACAAAGTATCGTTCTACCATTCGTTTCATCGCACTCGCCTCGTCGTCGAAAACATATAGAGTGTAATTGACCGTACGTGAGTCTCGACTGTAGCTCGTCCCAAATTCGTAGTATTCAGCTCCGCTCAATCTTCGGAACTTAGGTTCTCGGGTACGTTCAAAGACAGCGATGGTTGACGGAAATGTCTCGATCGGAGTCTTTGGCGTGAATGGATTTAGCCGATTGTAGGTGTCATCCGGCATTATTGCGACCGCAACGGCGAGAACGCCGCCGATAACAAGGATAGCAACACAGGCACCGACCGCTATCAGTACCCTTTTGGTGCCGCTACTCATCGGTTCTACGGCCTCAGGCTCGGTTCGCGGGGCGAACGGCGATCTGTTTACCTCTTCGGCCTCGATGTTTGCGCCGATCGAATAGATCTCATCCGTACGGACCTTGCGACCGAGCTTGCTTTCGAGGCGTCTCTTTGCCGCAAATTCCTGAATTGTTTGTATTATCCACCTTACGGCTGCACCCAACATATTCTCTCCCTCACTTTAGGACCAAAGGCCTAGAAACCGCGCAAATGTTGCGGACCCGATCCATTTAATTTCTTCGATCAATGATTAGTGCGTTAAGGCCGAGCAAACGAGCTCATAATAATCTGTCGATCTACGCGTTTGGCCGAAAAAGAAATGCAGCTCACAAAAAAGCCGCCCTTTCGGACGGCTTTTTCATTGATCTAGCGTTGGAACTAAACTCTTGCCCCGGGATAACTCGATCCGAGACGAATTTCGTCGCCTTCGGCAAGGGCATTGACGACCTCGTAGTGGAAGTAGTCGAACTTAGCCGCGACCGGCGGTTGGACGCGCTTATCGTACATTTCACGCGAACGGTCGATAGCCTCCTTTAGTCGATCGTAGAGATCTGAGGATTCGCGGCCTTCTTTGACCTTTTGCTCGTTATAGAGTTTGATCTCAGAGACCAACAGCCGAGCGAACCGTCGTGCATCGTTGTGTAAACGGCGCTCATTCTCTTCGACCTCGATCGGTAGATCGACGTTACGATCCGAAAGTCTTGCACGTGGTACCGATGTATCAACAGCAGGCGCTGCTTCGACCGGTGCTTCGGCGACCGGTGTTTCGAACGTCGGTTGGGTAAATGGGGCTGATTCGTATGGATTCGCGTCCTCAACCGGCTCGCTGAAAACCATCGCAGGCTCGGTCGTCTCTTCGACGGGCTCAGCAAAATCGTCAGCTACCTCAACCTCTGGTTCGGCAACTATGACAGGCTGTTCGAAATCGGACGATCCTGTTTCAACAGGTTCAGTTCGTTCAACCTCGAAACTGCCATATGCAGGAGCTTCGATCTCAACGCGTTGCGTTTCGTCGAACGACGGGCTTGGTTCAAAGGAACCGAACCTATCTTCGGCACCACTCGAATCGAAAGCGACCGGAGATGCCGACGGCGAATCGAACGACGGCAGCGGTTCGGTAAAGACACTCGGCGTAGAAACGGTTTCGGCCACATGCTCGACTGCCGGTTCAGGAGCATATTCGGCAGCAGGAGCCTCAAATGGCTCAACAGCAGGCGTCTCCGCAGGTATATGCGAAGCGATATCTACGGCGGAATACTCAGCGGTGTTCTCAAATACACGCGCATCTTTATCATCGAACGAAGTCGCGACCGGCACCGGAGCAGCATCCGCGACTCGAGGTTTCGACGCAGCAAGTAGCTCGACCGTCATACCCGCAACATGAACCAACGCCTCAAGAGCATCGGTGTTTAGCTTGAAGCCCTCATGTCCGTAATCGGCATAAAGAACCGCAACTGCGCGTCCGCGAGCGATCAACGGGATCGCATACATACGATCCGGCGTGCCAAAATTCAAAGGTTCGAGGAATTCTTTGTCGGCCTCATGGCCACCGTACGATCCATCGACGGTAGAAAGTGAAGTCGCTGCGTGGCCAAGTATAGAGTCGGCTGAGACCGGAAAATGAATATCGCGAATAGCTGATTCGCTGTCGCTCGCATCATTGCCAAATGTCTTCCAACCAACGAAGTGTTCGCTTTTAACGATAAAGAACGCTCCGCGAGCGGTGTAATTTGCACCGTGTGTGACAAGAGCCTTAAGGATCGCCGACTGTGAATCTTTGCTGCTGATGTCAGAGATCGCATCGCGAAGTCCGGCATAATCAGCCTCAGGAGCAGCCTCTTTTTCGAGAGCCTCTGCCTCTGCCATTGCGGCGGCCGTTATCTTGGCTCCCTCATCGCGTGCAAGGCGAAGATGCTCCGTGACCGATTCGGTAAAGGCGGCGTCGAACTGATGCTCAGACGTAAAACGCTCGGAAAGCGTAGCAAGCGACTCGTTGATACGTGCACGGTGATCGTCGAATTCAGATTCGATCTTCTTTCGATGCTCTTCGAGTTCCTCGCGGAATTTCTCGGAAACTCCCTTTACGTAACTCTCAAATTCAGCTCTTAAACTCAGTTCGAGTTCTTCACTATTCACTATGGTCTTCCTCCGTCAAGAAAAAAGGCAAACGCAATAAAGGTTTGAAAATGGCTGGCGACACTCTTATTAGAAGATAAATTGATATGAGCGATGGACGAGGCGGCAAAACCTGTCCACTAAAGAATTATGACTAATCGAGGTGAATTATGTCAAGAATTTCTTTTGTATCAACAAATTAGGGAAAAGCGGAGATGCTAGACGGCGATCACGTCGATCTCAGGATCGACCTCTTCTTTGATCATATTCTCGATCGCCATCAATGTACCTGTCAGCGAACTGGGGCAACTGCCGCAGGCACCTTCGTAACGGATCTTGAGCGTGTTGCCTACTAGTTCGACTACTTCGAGCCAGCCGCCGTCGCCGGCCAGGTATGGGCGAATTCGTTCATCAAGGATCGCTTCGATCTCGCGAAGCTTTGGATCGTCACTCGCGGCCGCGGCTATTGCTCCGCCGACCGACTCGGCAGCGCTCTTGCCGTTGCCGTTGGTGGTCGTGACGGCCTCAGCGGCACGGATGGGCACAGCAAGTTCCGGCAGGATCTCGTCCCATTCGGCGTCGTCGGTCTTTTCGACGGTCACCATTTTGTCCATGTAGAAGACGCTGACGACGTTGCCCACGGCAAAGATCGACCTAGCAAACTCATTATCGACAGCTGCTTCTTCGTTCTTGAACGAATGAGATGTGCCGTGTGACACCGGTTCTTTCAGTATGAACTTAACGGCATTCGGATTTGGTGTCTCTTGTATGTCAGCGATCTTTGGCATCGTTTTTACAAAATGCAATGTTCAAGTGGAATCATTACATTTAAGTAAACATTATAGCTCAAACATCGCCAAAAGCGCCAAACGTGAGGAGGGCCGTGCTGTTTTTACAGCGCGACCCACCTCACAACCAACGTAAGTTATACCAAAGCAACCTTGGCAGAACAGCTATTCCGTAATGTGAATGTCTTCGTTCTTATTCACACGCCCGGATAGGAATAACCCTCCGAGAGCGACGGTAGCAACAATGCATATGATCGCGATAACAAGGAACAATTTGTTATCTTCGCTTCCGGTATATTTAATGAACGAAAAAACGCCGCCCGCTGCAGCCACGAGTGCGAGTACGGCAAAAAGCATATCTTTCATAGAGACCACCTCCGAAAAGAAAAAACGCTAAACCTCGAAATGTGTCGAATTCCTATAAAAAGCGGTTGGAATATCGAACACGACCGATCCTGCCAAAAGTACAAATATCCTGAATCACCCTCAATGTACTCCCATTTTGGATTTAGCGCAAGATAAATCTACGCAAGTGTTGCCGCGACCGTACGGTCTATTCCTTGCAGGTCTTCGAGGAAATGAACATCTTTCCAAATAGCGCCGTCGAACATCGCGGCGACATCTGCCGATTGCCTATGCCCGATCTCCATAAACAGGAGTCCACCTGGTTTAAGCTTCAATGGTGAATCGAGTACGATGCGGCGAATTATCGACAGCCCGTCGCCGCCGTCAGTGAGGGCGACGAGTGGTTCGTGATCACGGACTTCGACCTGAAGCGTAGGTATATCATCGGCGGCGATGTATGGCGGATTTGTAACGATCGCATCAAAATCGTAGCCGTCGATGGAATCAAAAACGTCGGAGACGAAAAACTCAACTCGCGAATCGACGGCGTTTCGTTTCGCATTTCGCCGAGCAACCTCGACCGCCGTTTCCGAAACGTCACTCGCAAACGCAGTGGCGTTCGGCAGATTCGCAAGCATCGCAACCGAGATACAGCCAGAGCCGGTGCCGATCTCGCAGAATCGTGGCGCTTCTTGGTCCTTCAGTGCTTCGATAGCAGCTTCGACCAGCGTTTCGGTTTCGGGCCTTGGGATAAGGACGTCAGGCGTTACTTCAAAATCGAGGCCGTAAAATTCTTGCGTCCCTCGCAATTGCTGAAACGGCACTCGCGACGAGCGACGTTCGAGCAGATCGTTGTAACGACGTCGTTCTGCCGAGGTAAGTTCGTATTCAGGATGTGCGATGAGAAATGTGCGGTCGCGTTTGATCGCGAGAGCCGTGAGCGATGCTGCTTCGAATCGCGGATTTTCAATGCCGGCGTCAGCAAGTGTAGCGGCGCCTGTTTTGAGACAATCTTCGACAGTCATCGGGCACCGTCCCCGCGAAACATCGCCGGCAGCGTTAGTAGAATTATCTTGGCATCGAGCAACAGCGACCAGTTTTCTATGTAATAGATATCGGCCCGCACCATTTCGTCGAAGGTCAGACGATTGCGTCCCGAAACCTGCCAGAGGCCGGTAATGCCTGGCTTCATGTCAAGACGTTTGCGGTGCCAGAGCTCGTAGAGTTCAACTTCATATGGTATCGGCGGACGCGGGCCGACGATGCTCATCTCGCCGCGAATCACATTGAGCAACTGCGGCAGCTCGTCGATGCTGGACCTCCTCAGGAAACGCCCGACGCGAGTGATCCTCGGATCGTCTTTCACCTTGCCGAATACAGGTTTCTCGTCGTCACCGGCGTTCGCTTCAGATTCGCCCTCGATGTTCTTGTGATATGCCTCGCGATGCAGCGACTCATCTGCGTCGGCTCGCATAGTACGAAATTTATAACAAAGAAAATTGCGGCCATCCATACCGACCCGTTGCTGCTTGAACAAGACGTTACCGCGCGAATCAAGCTTGATAGCTATCGCGGCGATCAACCAGATCGGCAACGTGATAATAGTGGCGACGATGGCGATGACAAGATCCGACGCACGTTTGAAAAAACGCTGAGCATCGGACAATGGTTCGCGAAACAAACGAACCATCGGCAACACGCCGATCTGATCGACGCTGGTTTTCTGCGGCAGAAGATCGAGTATGTTCGGTGCAAAACGAAACTCGACTTTCTGCTTACGCCCAAGCTGCATCATCGCGTCGAACAATGTCGAGCTTTCGATCGAGTTGTCAGTAATGATGACCTCGCGAATGCCATGTTCGCGGATGATCGAATCGAGTTCGGCGACGCTGCCAAGCATCGGCACCGTAAATTCGCCGCCTCCATTCTCGCCGCTGGAAACAACGCCGAAAACTCGATAGCCGAGATGCTTTTCAGTTTCCAGCTCGGCGACAGTCTGCTCGGCTTCAGCGTTTAGGCCGACGATAATGGTCGGGATCAGGTTGATGCCGCGATTTCGAAATCGTACTTGCAAAAACCGCAAGATCCAATGAAAGGCTATGAGTGAAACTAGGGCGAAAGCGAAGTTGAGAAGAAAGACTCCGCGAGAGTACGAGAATTCTTGAAACACGAAAAGACCGCGGAACATAAATGCCCAAGCTATCGTCAGCAGCGAAGCAAAGATGACGGCCTTCGCGATCTTTACGGCTTCTTGCATGAACGAGAACGCACCAAAAAACCGATACACTCGCATATACATAAGCATCGCGAGCGTTACGACAATTGCGAACAAAAGCACGCTGCCGTATGGAGCGAACTCATTCGACCACGACGCTCCGTCGAGTATCGGTTTGCCTTCACGGAGCTTGAACGCTCCAATAAACGCTGCGGCCGCTACGAAAGCATCTATGCAAAATACGCCGACGGTGACGAGCGGCATTACCCATTCGGGCAGAGCTCGAAAATCCGAGCGAACTTTTGTTTGCGCGAGTTTGCCTGCGGCGTCCATCAGCCTAGATGATACGCGAGAATTGCCGCGCATACATAGGCGCCGACTGACAATCGCTCACGGTTGCGATATTCTTTTCGCTTGCAATGAAGATCGTAATAACAGCACCGAGCCTCGACGAACACAAAAATGTCAGCGGCATTTCTACCATCGTCCGACAGATAATCGAGCACGGTAGCCACGATTTCGTGCATTTCAAAGCCGGCCGCGAAGACGGCGAGGCGGCGACCGCCCTTTGGCTCGCCAAGCAAGCTACGCTACCCGTAAGCTTTAGTGCGAAATTGGTGAGCGAGAAAGCCGATCTTGTCCACATAAATACAGCTCTAACGGACCTGTCGATCTGGCGCGATCTGGCGCTTTCAAAAGCCGCGAAACTTGCCGGAAAGCCGATCGTTCTCGCTCTGCACGGCGGCAAGTATCTTGTGAATCCGATCGAGAATTCACGAGTCGCGGCGGCTGTTGAGAGTATGCTTCGATCGGCAAAGATCGTCGTGGTTTATAGCGAGTTCGAACGCCAAGCCGTCGATGAACGCTGGAAAGGCCTCGACATTCGCGTCTTGGCAAATGCAATTCCGTTGCGCGATGAACCGATCGCCGAGCGAAACAACGAGGTTCCGCAGATCATCTTTTTCGGCAGATTACACGAATCGAAAGGCCTCAGCGAAATGGTCAAAGCGTGTAAACAACTCGCCGACGAGGGCGTCGAATTCAAACTGAATTGCTACGGCGATGGGCCGATGAAGGACGTGTTTCTCGCTGATATCAAAGCCGCGATCGGCGATCGATTTTACTACGGCGGCGTGCTCAAGAGCAGCGAGAAATATTCGGTGCTCGATAAGTCCGACATCTTTTTATTGCCATCGATCTACGGCGAGGGCCTGCCGATGGCGATACTCGAAGCCATGGCCGCCGGCTGCGTAGTCATCGCGTCCGAAATGGCATCGGTCGCGTCTGTTATAAAGGACGGCGTCAATGGCTACATGGTCGAGCCGCGAAACACCGAACAACTCGTCACTCGTTTGAGAACCACGTTGGCCGACGGCAGCAATTGGCAAAATATGCGTGAAGCTGCCGTAGATACTGTGCGAAACGATTTTGCGATCTCTGGTTATATCGAAAAGCTGGAGGCAATTTACGCCGACGTGACCAAATGAAAAAGAAAATGCACGACCATGATCGCAAACGTGTCCGCGTCGTCAGCCTAAGCGTTGATGTCGTAACGCTCGAAAGCGTCATCGAACGGTGCGTAAAGCTCTCCGATAAAGGCGGCGGCTACGTCTGCTTTTCCACCGTACACATGGTAATGGAAGGCCATGATGATGCATCATTCGCAAGGATCGTAAACTCCGCAGATATCGTCGTCCCTGACGGAATGCCACTCGTTTGGGTTCAGAAGCGAACTGGTCGACGAGAGGCAGAACGCGTCCGTGCCAACGATCTGATGACGGAATTATGCCTGTATGCGGAAGCGAACGGCCGCTCGGTCGGCTTTTACGGAGCGGCTCCCGAAGTGATCGACGACATCAAGAAACGCATCGAACGCGAGATGCCGAACCTGAAAGTTGCATATGCGTATTCACCGCCATATCGAGCGTTGACCGACGAAGAAGATTCCGAAGTTACCGACGAGATCAACCGAACAAAGCCCGATTTCCTATTCGTCGGTCTCGGTTGCCCTAAGCAAGAACGCTGGATGAACGCTCATCGCGACAGGCTTTCGACGGTGTCGCTCGGCGTCGGTGCCTCGTTCGATTTTTTCGCCGGGAACGTCCGCGAATGCCCGCCGTGGATCGGTCGTTTAGGACTCGAATGGCTCTATAGATTGACTCAAGAACCCAAACGCCTGTGGAGACGCTATCTCATTCTCAATCCTCGATTCATGGCTCTCGCCGCAAAACAACTGATTGGCGGCAGAAAGTAGTTCCTACTCTTCTTAGCGTCTTTGCGTCTTCCTTCGCGGCTTAGCGGGAAACGTTGTCCTCTCCCACAAAGAAACCGCAAAGAAAACAGAAGAATTTTGCTCATTCGCACCAAAAGTCGGATAATGTCATTTCGGAACGATGAAACTTTTATCGCAAATCAGGCTATTGCTGCTGTCGATCTGGCTGGGAAGCTCAGTGTTCTTTATCGGCGTAGCTCAGAGTGCGTTTGCGGTCATCGAGGCACGTGATCTGGCAGGTGCTGTCGTTAATCGCAACCTAATGATCCTCAATATCGGCGGGCTTGCGATCGCGGTTTTGCTGCTACTAACATCATTTATCGGCTCGGCTCGTATTGGCAGTTTCTCGGCTTGGTTCGAGCGGTTTTTGCTTATAGTTATAGCGGCGGCGTGTGCGGTCGGGCAGTTTGTGATCAGTTTTTGGATGGCATCGATACGTTCGCAGATCTCAGGGCCGATCGAGCAAGTAGCGGCAGACGATCCGTTGAAAATTCAATTCGACTTATTGCATCAGTGGTCGGTTCGTGTGCTGATGATCGGTATGGCGGCGGCATTGATCGCGTTCTTCGTCATTGCCGCACGCAAATTTATCGAGCCGAAACAGACGGCTGAGATTTACGATTTCAAAAAAGAGTTTAAGATATAGGTAGTTATGGAGATCATTGAGAACCAAGAAACATTTTCGCGTCGATTTTCGGCGTGGTCGCCGAATGAGAATTTGAGCGGCTATTCGTTTGTTGAAAACGTACATGCACCGTTCACGCCCGTTCGCCGTGCATTGCCTATGCTGAACCTCGCACTGATCTCATCGGCCGGAGCATACATTAACGGCACGGATGCCTTCGATACCGCGTCAAAAGATGGCGATCTTGACTATCGTGAATTCCCGATCGAACTCGACGCATCGGATATGTCGTACGCGGCCGTTGGCTACAATAGCAAAGCCGTTACCGAGGATCGCAATTCGCAGATACCGATCGACCGTCTCGTAGCGTATTCAGAAAATGGTGTGATCGGCAGCCTAAACAATGTGTGGTGGTCGCTCTCGAGCCATATTCCAAACGCTGCTCGCGTCGCCGAAGAGCTCGCACCGGCGATGGCCGAGCGTCTGCATCGCTACGAAGTCCAAGCTGCGTTGCTCATTCCGGCATCACGTCTTTGCCACCAAACGCTCGGCATCATCGCCCGCGTGATCGAAGAAAGCGGCATTCCGACAATGTGCCTGTCCGTCGATCCGTCAATGACCGATAAGGTCCGCCCGCCGCGGACTGCCTACTACAACGGCGAACTGGGCTCTGTTGCCGGAAAGCCAAACTATCCTGAATATCAGCTCCGCGTTCTCGACGAGGCTCTTCGATGGACCGAAACCTTCGATCAGCCCGGCTCGCGTAAATTGGCCGTGGATCTCGAAACGGAGACTGAAGCGGCAAGAGGCGAGCGTTAGTTAAACTTTAAGTCGTCGTATTCATCAGGGCTTGGCGGCAACTGTTCGAAGATTCCTGCAACTTCGATCCCATCTGGATCGAAGTTGCGAAGTTTGACCAAAGCGACAGCCGCCGGAATGCTGAACCCTAAAAGAAGCGGAGCTCCCCCACTATTGAAAAACAATTGACCATCCGCAAGGAATCGAAACTGAAATCCAACTGCCGAAAACCCGTCAATGATCGTCAGGTGAGGGTAGAGATCAAATCCGAAGCTAAACGTGATGCTTACTATCGGTGATATTATCTTCGGCAACTGCAAAAATTGAACGACGATCGAAGCAATACGACCGAATCTGGTTCCCTTCCAAAGATAAATACCTGCGGTAAGACTTAAGATATAAATCAAAAGAAATAGCGAAATGATTATCAAAGCGTCCAGACGTAAACCACTCATAATCAACATGTAAGGACAGTACAAGATTCCAACCGCCCCGCCGATCATCTCAAGTACAGCTATACACTTTAACCACTTCGTCATTACCTAGTTTCCTACTTGCCAACTCTTAATCGCGTCGATTGGAAATAGCAGCATAATGATATTGATTATGAGGCTGTCCTTGATCGTAAAAATGAGTATTACTTCTGTTGCGACAAAGAAAGCGAGCGATTTCCAGAATCGCAAATATCTTGCGATCATGAATCCACACGCGCAGGCGACAATGTCGGCGAGCGAATTGATGATCGAATCACCAAAATAATCGAGCGAAATGGTTTCTTCGCGGTAGCGGTTGATGATGTAGCTTGAGTTTTCGGCGACTTCCCAAGCGCTTTCGATAAAGATCGCGAGCACAAATCGCCACGCCATCGGCATTTTCCAAAACACCAGTCCGATCAGCCAAAATTCGAGCACGCCGTGCAAGATGTGCGTAAAAGTGTACGGGTCGAGAATATGCTGCGAATTGTGTGCCGACCAGATGTTCCATGCCCAAGGCGTATAATCGCCTTGCGGACACCACATTACGCGGCCCTGCCAGTTAAGCAGCACGACCGCGACCACGATGATCGCGAATATTGCGATCGACTGATATCTGCCGAACAACGGGTCTGTATTTTCGCTCATATCGGTTGCTTCTGAAGCAAACCATTATTGC
The DNA here is from genome assembly GCA_016789145.1 of Blastocatellia bacterium. GTDB lineage: Bacteria > Acidobacteriota > Blastocatellia > Pyrinomonadales > Pyrinomonadaceae > OLB17. Next base: position 56,286 of record JAEUQI010000007.1, read on the forward strand.
ACGCGCCTCGCTAATCGTCGAAAATCAAGCAGTAGATGAACCGCCAACAAAACATCGACCGAATTCGCATGCGAACCGAGCCGTGGGACGTCGTCGTCATCGGCGGCGGAGCGACCGGCGTCGGTTGTGCGTTGGACGCGGCTACTCGTGGGCTTGATGTGTTGCTGGTTGAGCGAAACGACTTCGGTTCGGGCACGTCGAGCCGCTCGACCAAGCTCGTCCACGGTGGCGTTCGTTATCTAAAACAAGGCGACATCTCACTCGTCCTTGAGGCACTGCGTGAACGCGGTCGATTGCTTGAAAATGCTCCGCATGTTGTTCATATACAAGAATTTATCGTGCCGTGCTATTCGCTTTGGCAAAAGCTCTTCTACGGCATTGGCCTCAAGGTTTATGACACTTTAGCCGGCAAAAGCTCGATCGGGCGTTCGCGGATATTATCGATAAACGAAACGATCGAAAGGCTTCCCGGTCTCAAGCAAGACGGTCTCGCAGGTGGTGTATTGTACCTTGACGGTCAGTTCGACGACACGCGATTGTTGATCGATATGGCTGTCACTGCGGACAAACACGGAGCCTGCTTGGTCAATTATCTTGGCGTCGAGAGCCTAGCCAAAGATCCGGATGGGAACTCGATCGTCGAATTGAGAGACTCGATCGATAATGGATCATTCTCAACGTCGGCACGCGTCGTGATCAATGCGACCGGTGCGTTTTGTGACGCCGTACGGCATATGTCAGATCACTCGGCTAAGCCTGTTGTGACATTTGCACGAGGCTCACACATTGTTTTGTCGAGAGATTTTCTGCCGACGAACGCAGCGTTGATGATACCGACAACCAGCGACGGCCGCGTGCTGTTCTGCATCCCGTGGCTCGGCCACACGCTCATCGGAACGACGGATGTTCCCTGCGAAACGGCTGAACTTGGCGAGAGCGTCACCGACGAAGAGATCGATTTTCTACTCGAAACTGCATGTAGTTATTTGGCAGATCAACCGACACGCGATGATATCCTCAGCACATTCGCAGGCGTTCGCCCACTCGTAAGCCGTACTGATACAACAAATACGTCAAAACTCTCACGCAGCCACGAGCTATTCATCGACCGCAACGGCCTCGTCACCATCACCGGCGGCAAATGGACGACCTACCGCGAAATGGCGGAACAGGCTGTCGACGCCGCGATCAAAGTCGGTGGTCTCAACGCATCGGAATGCGTAACGAAAACGTTAGCGATCGACGCTCCGCCTGCGTCGAAAGGCGAGCTTTTACATTCGGAAATGCCCTATACGACCGGCGATGTCATGCGGGCGTTCAACGAAGAAATGGCACAAACAGTCGATGACGTGCTGTCACGCCGGACGCGAATTTCGTTTTTGAATGAATCGATCGCCGATGAACTAAGGACAAAGGTCAATGAGATGGCATAGGCTCGCGGCCTATCTGAACTCCGCCGTTCAATCGCTGGTCGAACGCATCGCCGATCGCGGCTCCTCGAGATTTGGCAAGGTTGGCTAATTCACCTGAAAACAAACCGTCGGTCGTCGCAACGAAGATATTCACCCAACGAACAATGTGCTCGCTCTCTAGCGGCGATCTTTCATGCAGCTTTTTGTGGATCTCGAATGGATTGTTGAAATAGACAGGCCGTCCCAAAAGCGACTTTTCCCAAAAATCAGTAATGACCGGCAAATGCGCTTTGAGGTCGAGTCCGTCAAAATGATGGCCGATCAGCTCGTCGACCGTAATGATCTTGTAGAACTCGTCGATCAAATGTTCTATGTCTGCACGGTCTTGAATATCTCGCATCATTATTCCGTCGAGATCTCAGCTTCGTCGTTCAGAGCAGCGTGGAATGTGTGCCAGCTTAGCGATGCGCATTTTACGCGAGCCGGAAATTCGAGCACGCCGGCGAACACACGGAGCTTGCCGAGGTGATTGTCTTCGGCTTCAATATCGAGTTCGCCGGTCACCATCTTGTGAAACTCATCGAAAAGCTGCTCGGCCTCTTCGCGGTTCTTGCCCTTCACAGCCTGCGTCATCATCGACGCAGATGCCTTGGATATCGCGCAGCCTGAGCCCTTGAATGCAACGTCCGAGACGACGTCGTTGTCCATTTTCAAATACACTCTCAGAGCATCGCCGCACAGCGGATTGCGTCCGTCCGCGGTCTTGTCCGCGTCTTCGATATCGCGAAAATTTCGCGGGTTCTTGTTGTGTTCCAAGATCGTGTCTTGGTAAAGTTCGTTCAATTCCGACATCTAGAATAATCCTACAACATTTCCGTTTTCGTCGATATCGACGTGCTCGGCCGCAGGGTGTTCGGGCAAAGCCGGCATAGTACGCATATCGCCGCAGATCGGATAAATGAATCCCGCACCGACACTTGCACGCACCTCGCGTATAGGCAATGTGAATCCGGTCGGAGCTCCTTTCAGCTTTGGATCGTGGCTCAGGCTAAGGTGCGTTTTTGCCATACAGATCGGCAATTTGCCAAAGCCGTTCTCCTCATAGGATGCGATCTGTTGAGCTGCAAATGGCTCAAAGTAAACATCTTCGGCTCCGTAGATCTTTTTAGCAATAGTCTCGATCTTAGCTGTGATCGGCTGATCAAGGTCGTAAAGAAACTTGAAGTCACTCGGCTCGTCAGCCGCGGCGATGACCATCTCAGCAAGCTCGATCGCACCTTTGCCTCCATCTGCCCAGTGCGTCGAAACGGCGGCTCCGAGAGCACCCGATTCTATTGCGATGCGTTTTACCGCCTCGATCTCGTCAGCATGATCAGATTCAAAGGCATTGATCGCTACGACCGGCGTCACACCGTGAAGCTTTACATTCTCGATCTGCTTTCGCAGGTTTGAGGCTCCTGCCTCGACGTCCGAAACGTTGTTCTCAAGCATTTCCGGCGGCAGAGGCTTTCCGGCGACGATCTTATATTTGCCGCTGTGAGATTTCAGGGCACGAATGGTCGCGACGATGACGCACGCATCCGGCTTAAGGCCCGAATAGCGGCATTTGATATTGAAGAACTTCTCCGCACCGATGTCCGCTCCAAATCCCGATTCTGTCATCACGTAGTCGGCCGTTTTGACCGCGATCAGATCGGCAAGAATACTGCTGTTGCCATGTGCGACGTTTGCGAAAGGCCCAGCGTGAACGAGCGCCGGCGTATTCTCAAGCGTCTGCATGATGGTCGGGCGAATGGCGTCGCGCATAAGCACGGTCATCGCTCCGGCCGCGCCGATCTCGTCGGCGGTCACAGGCTTTTTGTCGTGCGTAAGGCCGATGACGATCCGTCCGAATCGCTTTCGCATATCCTGCAGCGATGTCGTGAGGGCGAGTATCGCCATCACTTCGGAAGCGACGGTAATGTCGAAACCTGTCTCGCGCGGAATGCCGCCTTCGATGCGGCGTACGAGTACGACTAGTATCTTGCGAAGAGCTCGGTCGTTCGTATCA
>JAEUQI010000080.1 GCA_016789145.1 Blastocatellia bacterium
AATCAGGCCGGCGTGGATCAAACGCTCAACGTCCTAGACGCCGTTCCAACCGGAACTGCGAATATCCGAGTGGTACTCCAAGGGATCGCTCGCAGCGAACATATCGTAAGAGTGGAATTGAACGGGAACGTCATCGGAACGATCGATTTTGCACAGTTTATGCGTGGCGATGGAAACTTCTCCGTCGCTGCGTCGGCGATCGTTTCGGGGCCCAACACAATTCGGCTAGTATCCGTGGCCGGCCCAACGGATGTCAGCGTCGTCGATCGAATTCAGGTCAGTTATCCGCGAAAACTGCGAGCAAACGATGGACGCCTGCGATTTACTGCAAACGCCGGCCAAGCTGTGACCGTCGGCGGATTCACGTCAAAAGGTGTCAGAATGTTTGATGTCACAGATCAGGCCGCTCCGGTCGAGCTTTCGACGCGGATGCTCCGAGAGGCCACAACGCCTGATTCACCTGTTCGCACATTCACAGCAACCGCAACGCCCGGAGGCAGCGGAATGCGGCAAATGTTGGCTATCCTTGACCGTTTCGAGGTCGGCGAAGTAATTGAGAACACGCCTTCGAATCTTGGATCACTTAACGAGGGCGATCTTGTCATCCTGACGAACGCCGAGCTTCGTCCGTCGGTTGAACCTCTTGCTGCTCGCCGCCGTTCGCAAGGCCTACGCGTCGCAGTGATCGACGTCGCAGATATTTATGACGAGTATAGCTTTGGCTTGAAATCATCGCATTCGATACGTCAGTTCATGCAACACGCCTATTTAACTTGGAATGTCAGGCCGAGCCATCTTCTTTTCGCTGGCGATGCAAGCAGCGACCAGAACGGGTTCACCGGCGACACCGACAAACTGCAAACAAGGCTAGCTGACACGCCTTCGATGGAAACGGCAAGCGATGAGTGGTTCGCCGATTTCGATAATGACGGCACCGCAGAAATAGCGATCGGACGCCTGCCGGCTGCGAGTTTAGAGCAAATGGAAACACTTGTTCGAAAAGTGATCGGCTACGAACAACAGTCAATATCGAACTCGGCGACTTTTGTTTCTGATGTCTCTGACGGTTTCGATTTTGCGGCAGTCAACGGTATCGGCAGGAGCGAAATGCCCGCTGGGACGACGTTCGTAAACCTCGACCGCGACGGTACGAACGACGCCGAGATACGCAGCGATCTTCTTTCGGCGTTCTCATCCGGCCAGCGGCTCATCAGCTACATCGGCCATGGAACAACAGGCCTCTGGCGCGGCAATATCTTCACTCGCAACGACGCCGAAAGCCTGACGAACAACGGCCGACTTCCGATCGTGATCGCGATGACCTGCATGAACGGCTACAGCCACAATCCGTACGGTCTCAGCCTATCCGAAAGCCTACTACTGAATCAGAACGGCGGTGCGGCGGCTGTCTGGGCTTCGTCGGGAACGACATTGCCTGATTCGTTCGGTCCGATAACCCGTGAGCTTCATCGTTCGCTTTCAGCCGGGGCAACGCTAGGTCAGGCACATCGACAGGCGAAGCTCGCGATCACGAATTATGAAGTTCGCCAGACGTGGACGCTCTTCGGCGATCCTTCGATGAGGCTTAGATAATAAGGAGTTAGAATAATGAAACAAACGCTAATATTAGTATTTCTCTTATTAGCGGCTTCGGCTGTCTCACACGCCGCCGAGCCGACGCTGCTGAAACGTACGATTTACATCACGCCACAGAAATTCCTGAGGTATTGGAAGAACCCCAAGGCAGCTGAGCCTGAGTACAATACGAACACATGGTATCCGCGTGTCAAGTTCGACGTTATAGGCCCAGTGCCCGATGGAGCGAAGTACTTCGTTGAATTTGATCGGCCAAATGGCACGCCGTGGGTCACCGTCGATATGTTCACACCGCGCATCGGCGATGATGAAATAGAAAGCATAAAGCCCGCGAGTTTAGACAGTTCGATCGAGGAAAAGAAAGCGATACCGGAATCGGGAATATTTCCTTTCCGGATCAAGTACCAAACGTCCTCTGGAACGACCACACTGTTTAACGGCAAATTCAGCGTAGTAATGTCTACGCTTGATCAATCGATCCCGGAAAACAAGGGCCGGAAAGAATTCGTCGTCGATTACGACTGGCACCTGCCTATATCCTATATTTGGCTCAATCCGATCCAGGACTATGAGGTGCCGTACCTTTCGACTTGGGTCTGCCTCAAGGGAAATGTGCCTTCCGATTCGGTCGAATCGTTCCTTTTCTATAACGGGAAGCAGATCGCTCAGATACAAAACACGACCTATTCAAGAAAGGAAGAACTTACGAGCGGTTCCAACGAACCACATCATCGGTACACGATCGTGCAAACCGATTTCCAGCTTGTTCGCGGTTTTGACAACAGCTCGAACAAAAGCAATCACGCCAGCATGTTCTTCTTGGACAAGAATCCGGGCGAATACGAGGTCCGGATAATGCGAAAAGGAACGCTCTCTAGGTCGATCAAATTCACCGTCGGCCGTGATGGCAAGATCGTCGATACCGGCTTTGCTAAGGCTGCAAATCTTGGCGGAGTACGAATGATCTTCCCCGCCTCAATCAGCGGAACATTGGATGGAACCATCAATAGGGATGCCTGGCAAACGCAAGCTTTGTTCTACAATCCGCTCGCTGGTTTCTCAGTGCCTTGATAACTGCGATAACATCTCCTTAGAGAGATATGTTTCGTCGAGTTTACTTGGACAATAGTGCGACCACTCAAGTAGATGAGCGCGTGCTCGAAGCGATGCTGCCGTATATGACAGAGATCTATGGCAACGCTTCGAGCATTCACTTGTTCGGCCAACAGGCTCGCTCGGCGGTCGACAAGGCCCGCCATCAAGTAGCGCAGCTACTAAACTCTCGGCCCAATGAGGTGATATTCACGTCGGGCGGAACCGAATCGAACAATCTCGCAATTCGTGGACTTTGTCTCGCAAATCAGCATCACGGCAAACACATTATCATCTCAGCCATCGAACATCCTGCGGTCGCGTCGGTCTGCGAAGATCTTGAGAAGGAAGGTTTCGAAACAACGCGGCTGCCCGTTTACGAGAACGGTGTCGTCCGCCTGAATGACGTCGAGAATGCTATCCGCGACGACACGATCCTGATCAGTGTGATGGTTGCGAATAATGAGATCGGCACCTTACAGCCTGTCGAGGAGATCGGAAGGCTTGTAAAGATTCGAAGGTCGAACGGACAAAAGATCTGGTTTCACACCGACGCCGTACAGGCCGCAGGTAAGGAAACGGTCGACGTGGAGGCCATTGGTTGTGATCTACTATCGATCTCGGGCCACAAGATCCATGCTCCTAAGGGCATTGGAGCACTTTATGTTCGACGCGGCACTCGGCTTCGTTCGCAGAATATCGGCGGCCGCCAGGAACGAGGAATTCGAGCAGGCACTGAGTCGGTTCCCAGTATTGTCGCCCTGGGCACAGCTGCCGAACTTGCAATACAAGATATCTCGCATTCAACTACCGAAACAAAAGGCCGCAGAGATCGCCTCGAACGAATGATCCTCGAACAAATACCTAATTCTCAGATAAATGGCGATCTCGAACGTCGTTTACCTAACATTACCAACATTTCATTTGCTGACGTCGAAGGTGAAGCTCTCTTGATAAATCTGGACATGCATGGCATAGCCGTGTCCACAGGCTCAGCTTGTTCCAGCGGCTCGATCGAACCTTCACCCGTCATTAAAGCACTAGGTGTTTCAGATATTCAGGCCCGTTCAGCGATCCGATTCAGTTTGGGTCGGTTCAACACCGACGATGATGTTTCGAGATTACTCGACGTCCTGCCGAATGCCGTTGAGAACATAAGATCCCTTTCGAAATAAAGGAACGGCTCGCCGAATTTCGACGAGCCGTTTCACACCCACCCCGGGATGAGGAGTAGTTTGTGAGGATCCTTATCCTGCAACGATGATGCCGCAGTTGACTGGTGGCGTGTCGACAGCACCGGCAACGATGATCCCGGTAAGTCCTGCCACGATGATGCCTGTTCCAGCGAAACCAGCAACGATGATGCCATCTGCCAGACCGGCAACGATGATGCCGTTGTCAACTTTCACCGTTTCAACACATGGATTCTTTTCTTTAGAATTCGTGTCGCCTGCAAAACCTGCCACGATGATGCCGCCATTTGCGAAGCTCGTGCTAACCATCAATACCATTGCCAATGTGATCGCTGTAATCGTCTTTTTCATTTTCTCTTCTCCTATTCGAACCAATTTTTTATAATCCCGTCGCCGTTTTGGCTTCGTTGTGCCCTCTATATTACAAGCCGCGTGCCACAGCTGTGCCATTCCACGGCCTGCACTGTAACTGCCGTATTTTCAATAATTTACAGCACTTGGGACGTTCGATGGTATGCAAAATGATAATGCTCATCAAATGGATACTTAGGTAACACTTTCCGCGGCCTTTTCTCTTAAATCATTGCATTAGTTATATTTATGAGATCGTATACTTTATATACAATCTACCTATGTATATTGGGTATCCAGAAAATCGCGTAAAGCTAATATTTTTGTGGCTTTATCGTTCGAAATAGTGTTAAAATTGTTTTGACACGTCGAATGACCTGTCCTCACTTCTAGTCATTTTCATCGTATTCGGTCGAAGACATCCTCGCTTTAATGGACAGAAACGAACTATCCAACTACGCAAAAGCCGCCATCATAGCGGCGGGTGGAGGCGTGTTCGCTGTCGGTCTTGCTAATATCACCGAAGAGTCCTTAAGTTGGGGATACTTTAGTATCCTGATATTTGCGGTTTTCTTCGCTCCTCGAATGACGCTAGCACTTCCGCGTTCGCGTTTTGCCATCTCATTTAGCGACGCATCAGTTTTCTTGACGTTCCTGGTCTATGGCGGCCCGGCTGCCATAATTGTCGCTACGCTGGAGTCGCTCGCAAGCTGCTGGTATCTAAAGGGCAAAGGCTTCCCTTTCGGCCGCCTGATGATCCCAACTAACGCTTCGATAAATGCGGTCTCGATCGGGCTAACTTACCTGATATGGCTAAGTGTTCCGCGGGCTCCGTTCATTACGCCTGATCACGGAAGCACACAGCATCTGCTCGCAACGCTTGGTTCGCTGGCTCTTTGCCAGTTCGGGATCTCGTCGTTACTTGCTGCAATATTCGGAGCCCTCAAGGAAGGAACGAATCCGTTCACTATCTGGAAGCGAGACTGTTTTACGAGTTCGATGACACAGATCGTCGGTGCTGCTCTGGCAGGCCTAGTTTTCAAGCTTATTAGTTTTGGTGATCTTGTCACCGGAATAATAGCGGTTGGCGGCCTCGGCATAGCCTATCTTAGCTATCGTCAGTCAATAGGCGAGGTCAACGACGCGATCTCCACGGCCGAGGCTGCTGAACGAACTCGTGCCGAACTAGAGCGAGAACGTCGCCGCGAGGCTGAAAGATACAACGAAGAGCTAAAGCTCTTACTCGAAAAGGAAGAGAATGCTAATGCGGCACTTCGAAAAAGCGAGAGCGATTTCCAGCACGCCGCTCTCCACGATTCGCTGACACGCCTGCCGAATAGAAAGCACTTCGGCGATATGCTGCGTGTGCTTATTGCCCAATATAAGAAAGACCCGACAAAAACGTTTCACGTCATCTTCCTCGACATTGGACGATTCAAGAATATCAACGACAGCCTAGGCCACACGATCGGCGACAAGGTGTTGATGATCGCCGGAAAACGGTTCGTTCGAATGCTGAATCCGGATGATATGGTCGCGCGGATCGGTGGAGACGAGTTCGCGGTCATACTTAAGGGCCTTAGTTCGACCGGTAAGGCTCAAAAGGTCGCTCGTCGTATCTTCGAGAGCATAAAGCAACCATTTAGCTTGAGCGGCAATAATATTTCGCTGAACGTGAACATCGGCATAGCGCCCTGTGATGCGGAATACAGCACACCCGAAGAAGTATTGCGAGATGCAGATATCGCGATGCATTATGCAAAAGAAAAGAACAGTGGTGTGGCCGTCTTTACTAAGGAGCTGCGCACAAAGTTCCTTGAGCGCATTCGAACGGAAAACGACCTACGCGAGGCCCTTGACCGTGACGAGCTTTCGATGAGCTATCAGCCGCTTGTCGATCTAAAGGATGGTCATTTGCTTGGTTTCGAAGCACTATTACGCTGGAACCATCACGAATTAGGCAATATCCCACCTAACAAATTCATACCGATCGCCGAAGATTCAGGACTAATCATTCCTATTACGACATGGATACTTCAGGATACTTGTTCGAGGCTTGCTCGGTGGCAGCAGATCGATCCGTCTTACCGCGATCTGATCGTCAGCGTCAATATCTCGGGTAAGCACCTAATGCATGGCGACCTGATAGCTGATGTCGAACACGCTCTTGAAATGTCGAAGCTCTCTCCATCGTCGCTGAAACTTGAGATCACAGAAAGCGTCGCGATGGAGAACGCAGACCAAACGATCAATATACTCAACCGACTGAAGCGCCTAGGCGTGCAGCTGAGCCTTGATGATTTTGGTACGGGATATTCGAGTCTAAGTATCTTGCACAGACTGCCCTTCGACACACTCAAGATCGATCGCTCATTCGTTTACAGCGTCGGCGAACATGGCGAGAATTCCGAGATCCTTCAAACCATTATCTCGCTCGCAAAGAACTTGAGGATGCGCGTGATCGCAGAAGGTATCGAGACAAATTCGCAGCTAAAGCTATTGCAGAATCTCGGCTGTGATTACGGACAAGGATATCTAATGGCGAAGCCCATGGTCGCTGAAGCCGCCGAACGGGCACTTTACGAATCTAGAACGTGGCTTCCCGAGGAACGCGGTATGTTGGTCAATACCATCAAAGGTTCTGCAAAAGACGCCCAGCTTCCGGTCTTTTAGTCTTACCTCGACATTATTTGTCGCCGAATGTAGTCTAATGCAGCTTGGCTTGTCCGCCAACGAATAAGGTAGCGGTCCCCGGGCAATACGAGTCTTATCGATTTGGTGCCTTTAGCTCCCGAATACCCAATAAAAACAGTGCCGACGGGCTTATCTTCGCTTCCGCCATCGGGGCCTGCGATACCGGTGACTGATATCGCATGGTCGGTTCCCGAGCGTTTACGGATGCCGTCCGCCATAGCTTCGGCACACTCGGAACTGACGGCGCCGTGTTCTTCGATGATCGCCGGCTCGACGCCTAGTTCGCGGATCTTAGCGTCGTTCGAATAAGTGATCGCCCCTTCGATGAAATATGCGGAGGAGCCCGGAACCTCTGTGAGTCGATAGCCGATCAGGCCGCCGGTGCAGCTTTCGGCGGTTGATAGTGTCTCGCCCCGTTCTCTTAGCAGGCTGCCGACAACCTCTTCCATCGTCTCACCGTTTGTCGCAAAAACAGCCTTGCCTAGAGCTGCGTTAAGTTTGTCCGCGACTTCGTCGGCGGTGCCTTGTGCGGCTATTTCCGAATTTGCACGAGCGGCTATGTGAAGCTCGACCTCGCTTTTGTTGAACAAGATCGATGTCTGAACATTCCCGTACGACGAATATATCGGAGCCGCGATCTCATCGACCGCAGATTCACCTAGACCGGAAACGCGCAGCAATCGACGTCGAACAACAGTTTCACCGGCAAGCGCTTGCAGCCGAGGAAGCACGTGCTCGGTAAACATCGGCTTGTTTTCACGCGGCGGTCCGGGCAGCACGATCAGTAGTTTGCCGCCCTGGTCAAGAAGCATTCCAACGGCAGAGCCGTGTGGATTTGGCAGGATCTCGGCACCTGCGATCACGAAAGCTTGGCGCTTATTGATCTCCGGCATCTCACGTCCCCACGCCTTAAAACGTTCCCGCAAGTGGTTTTCGATATCGTTGTGAAACTCGAGTTCGCGGCCGACGGCATCTGCAGTACATTTCCGAGTGATATCGTCCTCCGTCGGCCCAAGTCCACCCGTCGTAATAACAATATCCGAACGCCGCAACGCGTCACGCACCGTCTCCTCAAGCCGCGCACCATCGTCACCGACGATCGTCTTCAACATCACCTCAATACCGATATCATTAAGCTTTTCGGTCAGCCAGAGGCTGTTCGTGTCGGTTTTGGTCGGTGTCAGAAGTTCTGAGCCGATCGCAATTATCTCAGCGTTCATAGTCAGAACCACCTTCGGTAGCAGGTGGCTTTGGTTTGGCGACCTTTCAGCTATGGTCAATTAAATCAACTCTGATTGAACCACCCGCTACCGCAGGTGTTTCTGACATTACTTATAGATTTCCACGACCGGTTTTCCGTTGACGTCGATGTATGCACGGTACATACCTTCCGAGTTGAACGAGATAGCCATATTGCCGAATTTGTCCATCGCTACGACCCCGCCGTCGCCGCCGAGTTTTTCAACTTTTTTCATGACCAGATCCGCAGCTTGTTGGATCGGTAATCCTCGATACTCCATCATCGCGGCGATATCGCGAGCAACGCCGACACGAATAAACATCTCGCCCCAACCGGTCGCCGAAACTCCGCAAGTATCATTGCTTGCATAAGTTCCCGCTCCGATGATCGGGGCGTCGCCGACTCGGCCGTACCGTTTATTGGTCATGCCGCCGGTCGAAGTGCCGGCCGCGATATCACCATTCTTATCAAGAGCAACGGCTCCGACGGTGCCAAATCGATTTTCCGGTTCACTGGACGCCGATGTCGATGAAATGGTTCCCGGTTTCTTAGCCTTTTCTTCGGCTTCCTTCTCTTCTTTGAGCACTCTCTGCAGGCCGTCCCAGCGGTGCTGCGTCCAGAAGTACTTTTCGTCGACAAGCTCGATCTTCTGCATCAATGCAAATTTCTCGGCTCCGTCGCCGACCATCATTACATGCGGAGACTTCTCCATAACAGCTCGAGCGAGTGTTATCGGATTCTTTACTTTATGTAAACCTGCAACCGCCCCAGCCGCAAGCGTTTTGCCATTCATTATCGATGCATCAAGCTCGTTTCTGCCGTCGTTCGTAAACACCGCACCTTTGCCCGCATTGAACAGCGGCGAATCTTCCATCATTCTTATCGCGATCTCGATCGCGTCGAGGCTCGACTTCCCTTCCTGCAAAGCTTTGTAACCGGCAGTTATAGCCGCCGTCAGAGCGTCGCGAAACTCCTTTTCTTTCTCAGGCGTCATTGAGCCCTTTGTGATCGTTCCGGCCCCGCCGTGTAAAATAAACCCGAGCCGAGGCGTCTGCGGCGATTGTAACTGCTTCGTTTCGCCAAATCCGCTTTTTTGAGCAATGACTATAGTGGGAAATAGTGCGACGGAAACCAGAACTAAAGCCAAAAGTCGTTTCATATTTTCTACCTCAAGTATGTTGCAAGATTATCACGAAGGACGGCAATTCGCCGCGAACAGCCGCTGGAATTCTCGATCACTGTGGAGCAGTTCTGCCTCCTCGATAGCCCACGGTGAAATGTCCGAATCCGGCCGGCGACAACGCTCAAGAAATTCACTCCACGGTTGCCAAAGAGTGGCTTCGACTTCGTCTATATTCATCTGCGGCTCTCTGTCAGAAAATCCAACAAAAACCGGACAAATCTCATTTTCGACTATGCCGTCGAGTTCCGCCCGATAACGATAATTCGGCAATATGCAAAAGAGTTCAACGCCGGAAAACCCGATTTCGTATTTCAAACGCCGCTTCGCTCCATCGCTCGGGCGCTCGTGCAGCATCTGGTGCCCACAACACGAATTCGACCAAATGCCCGGCCACGTTTGTTTCGATAACGCACGTCGTTGCAATAATACATCGCCTTTTGAATTGAAAATGAAAATGGAGAACGCCAAGTGAAGCGGCGTGTCGTTCGAATGAACTTGAGATTTCGGTTTTGTCGTCAGTGGCGTGCCACCGTCATCACAAAGCACCAGCATCTCGTCTAATCTGTATTTGCGCTTCCAACCAAATTCGATCATCAGTGCGAGAATGGCGATCGAAGCAATGTATACAAGCCAAAGCTCGCTCCAGTGGGCCACGAACGCCCAAAACCAAACGATCAACGCCGCGCTGACAGCGAGTGTCGTCGGAACAGGCAGCAACGGCTTTCGAAACTGAAGAAATAGCTCAATAACGACGGCACCTGTGGTCGCAGTGATCAGCCAGCCGCCAAAATTGGACCAAGGCACGCCATACCACCAACCGCCGCCATCATATTGCCAAAACCCAAGCCGAACTGCTCCCGGATCAAGCACAAGATCGAACGCGGTTGTGATGACTGACGACAGCAGAATTCGAGCAAAAACGTTAGTCGAAATGTTCCCTGCCAAACCATAAGCACCAAGCATTAAAGGCGTCCAAGCCAGAAATACGGTCCACGGCGTTACACCAAAAAGCTTTGCGCCGAGTAGTTCTGAGTATCCAAAATGTCCGTAAGGAAACCCGGTATAGATAGCAAGCGTCTCAATTCCGATCGCATACAAACCAAGTGCGATCCAAAGTGCGAACGAGTCAAACCAACCAAGCCATCGCCGCGTCACCCAAAACGCAGGTATCGCGAACAGTACAACATTCAGCCCGGAAAGGTAGTGCGACCAAGGCGGTAATTCGACATTGACCATGAAGTACGCACCAATCGCGAGGAACGCTAACAAAGCTATTGTTATGAGACGTTTAGCTGTCATTAAAGCTATAATCCAACTATGCCCGACTTGGCGTTCATATTAAAGGTAAGCCGCCCGCGATTTTGGGTCTATTTGCTTGGGCCGTATCTCGTCGGGCTGGTCGCGGCCGTCGCAACGCGCGAAGAACTTCTAAATTTGCACTACGCCATCTTCGCAATATATTTTACGCTACCTGCGAATCTGCTGGTTTACGGCGTCAACGATATCTGCGATTACGAAACCGACAAGCTAAATCCAAAAAAGGCAGATTACGAAGCACTTGTTACGCCTGAACGCCGTTCGACGATTCTCCTAGCGATCTTGCTGTCGAATTTGCCATTCGTTGCCGGCCTTATCTATGTGCCACTCGTCGCAATAAACGCGTTGGTCGCGTTTCTTCTGCTTTCAGTGTTTTATTCGGCAAAACCGATTCGAGCGAAAGCAAAGCCGTTTCTCGATTCGGCGTTCAATATCCTATATATATTGCCCGGTGTTTTCGCGTATGCGATGGTATCTGGCGACCTGCTGCCGTGGCAAGCTATCGTCGCAGGTGGTCTTTGGACAGCGGCGATGCACGCATATTCCGCGGTACCTGACATCGAAGCTGACCGTGAAGCAGATCTCAGCACCATAGCCACTGCTCTCGGAGCGAACCTTACCGTCGCATTGTGTGCCGGGCTGTATGTTGCGTCCGCTTTCCTTGCGGCCGAATTCCTCGGATTCGTTGCGATACCGCTCGGATTCGCTTATCTGGTCCTTATGCTCGCTTCTTTCCGGTCAATAAAAACAGGGCGAATCTTCGCATTATACCGAGCTTTCCCGATGATCAATTTGTCAGCAGGCTTCCTGATCTTTTGGAACATCGCTTGGTCAAAGCTCATCTAACGGCCCTGCAGAAGTAATATTGTGAACTCGCTTATAAGCTAATTCCGCTGAGATCAAGCAGATCTGCGTACCGATTCCTGGATTTGTTCCGGCACCGGCAAAATACAGACCTTTCACTTTCTTAGAGAAATTCTTCGGTCGAAATATCGCCGTTTGCATCAGAGTGTGCGCGAGGCCAAGCGCCGAGCCTTTGAACGCGTTGTAGTCGGTCGCAAAATTTTCGACCGTGTAAATTCGCTTGTACAACAGCTTCTCACGAAGCCCCGTCATGCCCATCTCGCTTTCCATCAACGACAGAACGCGGTCAGCGTATGCCTCCTTGTCGAGTTCGGAGATCTCGAGATCTGACGCTATCGGTACCAAAACGAAAAGATTTTCTTTGCCGTCCGGAGCGACTTCGTCGTCTGTAACGCTTGGGGCACATACGTATAGCGAAGGCTCCTGCGGCAAATTCGGATCCTTGTAAATATCGTCGAAATTCTTACGCCAATCTTCGCTAAACAGAAGATTGTGATGCGCCAGCGACGGCAGCTTTTCTTTGACGCCTAAGTACATAATGAACGCCGAAGGCGCCATAACGCGTTTGTTCCAATATCGGTCGCTGAACGTGCGATATTTCGGTGCGAGCAACTTCGATTCGGTGTGCTCCATATCGGCGTTTGAGATGACGATGTCGGCGTCGATCTTTTCGCCATTTTCGAGTCGAACGCCTGTTGTTTTGCCGCTCTCGACCAGAATTTCGGCAACTGGCGACGACGTTCGCAGTTTCGCACCGTTCTTTTCCGCCATTTTCGCGAGGGCTTTGATCAGTTCGTAAAATCCGCCACGAGGGTAGAAAACGCCTTGGTTAAAATCCATATGCGACATCAGGTTGTACAACGCCGGTGCCTCGTACGGCGATGTGCCAAGAAAAACCATCGTGTATTCCATCACCTGACGTAGTTTTTGCGACTGGAAAAACCGCGACACAAAAGTGTGCATTTTCGAGAACACCGAGAGCTTTTGCCCTTCGGTTGCGACACGTTTGTTCAGGAAATCCCAAATATGGTCGTAGTTCTTGAACATGAAGTGCTGCGTCGCAACTTCGTATTGATACTCGCTCTGAGCCAAGTATTTGCGCAGATTATCGCCCGCTCCAGGCTCGATCGCGTCGAAAGTCGATGCGTCGCGTTCGATGTCTGAGTGAATATCTAGGCTCGATGAATCTGATCGAAAGAAAATGCGGTACGAAGGATCGAGTTTGATCAGATCGAGATGGTCCTCGACACGCTCGCCCATCAGCTTGAAAAAATGTTCAAAAATGTCCGGAGCCAAATACCACGACGGCCCCATATCGAACCGAAATCCGTCAGCCTCGAATATGTTCGCTCGCCCACCAAGATGCTCGTTCTTCTCGACCAGCGTGACGTCATAACCTTTGCGTGCAAAAAGACCGGCACAGCCAAGCCCGCCAATTCCGCCACCTATGATGACCAACCTCTTCTGATTCATAATAAATTCACCGCAGATGGACGCAAATAGACACAGATATACATAATCCTAAAAATATCTGCGTTCATCCGCGTTTATCTGCGGTTAAATTTTGATAGGACCAAGCTATTCGTAAACCCCAACCAACGCCTTCGCCGACAGCCAAACTTTCTGCTTAAAGTTCGTTCTCACGCGGCCGCGGTAGACGTTATAATTCACGCGTTCGATCTCATTGAGTATAGCTTTGTACAGCACATACGATATTCGCACGGCTAGGCGTCCACGCCAATTGAGCATTGGAATTCCGGGCAAGGCCTCTCGGTAAACTTCCCGATTTCGTGCTATCTGAAAGTTCATAAAATCGACGAAACGCTCGTCCATCGTAAACGACGCTATATCGTCTTCATCCAACCCAAATCGCCGTAACTCATCCATCGGCATATAGATACGGCCGAGGTTCTCGTAATCTTCGCGGATGTCGCGCAGGAAATTGGTGAGCTGAAATGCATAACCAAGCTTCAATGCGTGCGGAAACGCAGCATCACTTGAATAACCGACCACACGCGTCACCATCAGCCCGATCACGCCCGCGGAGCCGTACATGTATTCTTCGAGCTCAGCGTAGTTCTCGTATCGAAACTTCTCTTCGTCCATGAACATCGACTTGAGAAACGCCTCGCCGATGTCCTGAGTAATCCCGTATTTTTTGAATTGATCGACGATCGCGTTCATCACGGCATCGTCGCTCTTGCCAGCGGCCATCGCTTCGATCCACGATTGTCGCCAGGCATCTAGTTTCTTAAGTGTCTGCTGTTTATCGCCTTTGCTAGGGTCGTCAACGATCTCGTCCGGAATACGCGCGAAAGCGTAGATCGCGTAAATTCCATCACGCATCTCCTTCGGAAAAAACTGCGTCGCGAAATAGAAGCTCGTTCCGTACCGGCGAGTTATCGCTCGGCACTCTTCTAGTCCGCGACGCAGAAATGCACTGGAGGGCACATCGTTCACAATTCAATCGATCATCTGCTGATGACAAAAACAGCAGGTTTACTTTGACACTCTTTCTTTCGACTCTATCAGATGGTTGGATTCAAACAAGTTAATTTTTAGCGAGAAGATCACGGACCATCTTCATATCTTCCCAAACCTCACGCTTTTTGTGCGGATCGCGAAGCAGATATGCGGGATGGAATGTCGGCATGACCTTCGTGCCGCGATAATCGTGAAAATGCCCGCGAAGCTTGCCGATCGGCACCTTAGTTTCGAGCAGATTCTGTGCGGCAGTTGCACCTAATACAACGATCACGCGAGGCCGCACGACCGCTATCTCTCTCTGTAAGAATGGTTTACAGACGATCGACTCGTCCTGTTCGGGAGCACGGTTTCCCGGCGGACGGCAGCGATTTATGTTCCCGATAAAGACATCTTTGCGAGGAATTCCGAGGCCTTTTTCAATAATATCCGTCAGCAACTGCCCGGCACGCCCAACGAAAGGTTCGCCCTTTTCGTCCTCATCAGCACCCGGAGCTTCGCCAACGAACATTAGCTCGGCATCGAAATTCCCAACGCTGTTCACGACCTGTTTTCGCCCAAGCGTCGATAGTTTGCAGCGAGTGCAATCATGACCGATCTCAGCTCGGATCTGCTCGATCGTCTCGGTCGGCTCAGGCATTTCGATAATTTGCGGTGTTTCAGCTTTCACAGTTTCAGTAATTTGCGGCTCAGGCGGCAGCGGAACAACCTCCGCAACCGGCGGAGCGATCCTTCGAGGCTCAAGCCGCCCTTTCAGCGACGGCATCGACTCACGCAGCGAACCAGCCGGCCGCTCAGACAACAACGTCGGAGTGCTCTTGGGAATAACAGACATTACCTGCTCCGGCATTTCCGCTCTCGTCTCCTGTCTCGTGACTCCAGCCTCTCGTCTTTCGTTTCGCGTCTCGGCCTCAAAAACCGCGCTCGTCAGCTCAACGCCAAGCTCCTGCAAATAAAGCATTTGCTCGCGAACATCCGCAATTAACTGAGTCGAATCTTCCATCTCCCTCTTCCTTTGCGTTCTTTGCGTCTTACTTCGCGTCTTTGCGGGAAACTACTCTCCCGCAAAGACGCCAAGCCGCAAAGTCACCGCAAAGCTAAGACCGCATCCAATATCCTATCCGCCAATTCTCTTTTCGACATCAGCGGCATCTCGTTTTCGCTCGTTTTCGTAACTATTGTCGCTATATTGGTGTCGGTGTTGAAACCGGCACCTTCTTTCGTAATGTCATTCGCGACAACTAGATCGAGACCTTTCTTTTCCATTTTCGAACGTGCATAGCCGATGACATCGTTCGTTTCGGCGGCGAATCCGACAACGAGTAAGCCTTCGTGGCGATTTTTTGAAACGTTGGCGAGAATGTCGGGCGTTTTCTTTAGCTCCAAAGTCATCTCGTCGCGGCCTTCCTTCTTGATCTTGGCATTTGCAGCGTTCGCCGGAGCGTAATCGGCGACGGCTGCTGCTCCGACGAATACGGTCGCATTCGCAAGTTCCGCCATAACCGCGTCATACATCGCCTGTGCCGAAATTCCACGAATGACCTTAATATTGGCCGGCGGCTCGACCGTCGTCACGCCCGCAACAACCGTCACATCCGCACCTCTCGCCGCCGCCGCCTCAGCCACAGCAAATCCCATCTTCCCCGACGAATGATTAGATATGAACCGAACAGGATCGATCGCCTCGCGAGTGCCGCCGACGGTGATAAGGAAGCGTTCACCGGCAAGATCATTCTTGCTCCCCTCCTTACTAAGGAGGGGTGGCGTCCCGATGCTTTTTATCGGGACGACGGGGTGGTTCTTTGCCTCGCCATCGCGGAGCCCAGTCGCTATCGCTCCCGGTTCTGACAACAGCCGCAGCGCCTGCGCGACGATATTCTCCACATCCTCCAGCTTCCCGGTCCCGACAGTCTTACACGCCAATTCGCCTGCAACAGGCTCGACAAAATGGACGCCGTCGGCTTTGAGTTGGGCGACGTTACGCTGGGTCGCGGGCTGTTCCCACATCTTCGTGTTCAT
>JAEUQI010000081.1 GCA_016789145.1 Blastocatellia bacterium
AATAACGGTCGTTTCGCCGTTCGCAAATAGTCCGGCGAGCAGAAGGCAGGTCTTGACCTGAGCTGATGCCACTTTCAATTCGATCTCGCTGCCCTTCAATTCGCTTTCGCCGAGCGTAAGCGGTAACGAGCCGTTGTTGCTTTCGATCTGAGCTCCTAGTACTTCTAGCGGCTCAATAACGCGGCGCATTGGCCGCTTTGAAAGCGAGGCGTCGCCTGTGATCGTCGAATAGAACGGCTGACCTGCGAGAACACCTGCCATCGTTCTCGCCGTTGTTCCGCTATTGCCACAGTCGAGATCGCTGATAGGCTGTTTCAGTCCGTCGATGCCGCAGCCTGTAATCGTTATGGTCGTGCCATCGCTAACAACAGTTGCACCGAGTTGCTCAATACATCGAAGGCTGGAAAAACAATCCTCGGCGACCAGAAAGTTTGAGATCGTTGCGGTGCCATCAGAAATTGCAGTAAGGATCGCTGCCCGATGCGAGATCGATTTGTCGCCGGGAATCGAAACTTCGCCCGACACTCGTTTTGCAGGACGCACGAACATAATTAAATTCTAATCGCCCGAGCCTCCTTTGTCTTGACACCAAATCAGTTCGACCGCAAACTATTGACAGACGAAAGGATGGAATTAAGGCGCGAAATAATTCTCGAAAGCCAACTCGAGTCCGTGGAGAAGGCGGCCGCGGTGGCAGATGCGTTCGTTGTCGAGGCGGGATTTGACGCTGAATTTGGGTATTCGATTGACATGGCCGTTCGCGAATCGGTCGCAAACGCCATAAAGCATGGCAACAAGTTGGATGAAGGGAAGAGTGTTGAGATGAATCTTTCGTCGGACGGTGACGAAATGACGATATCGGTACGCGACCAAGGCGAAGGATTTGCGGTCGAGGACATTCCGGATCCGACCAACCCGGAGAATCTGCTCAAGGTTAACGGGCGAGGCATTCTGTTCATGAACTCGTTCATGGATGAGGTCAACTGGTCGCGGCATGACGATGGCGGAATGATAGTTTCGATGACGAAGCGTCGATAAATTTGAGTAAGTGTGTGGACTTTTGTACAAAGCTTGTTTTAGAATCTGCTTTCGCAAACAATTTTTTAGGAGATAAAAATGTCGGATATCACAATTAGCGAACGCCAGGCTGGCGATGTAACAATTCTTGACCTTAGCGGTAAGGTCACGATCGGGGAGGGCAGCGTAGCTCTTCGCACTGCTATTCGCCGTTTGCTTGGCGAAGGTAAGAATAAGATCTTGCTCAACCTTGCAGGCGTCGGCTATATCGATTCGAGCGGTATCGGTGAGCTTGTTTCGAGCTTTACCGCGGTTAACAAAGAAGGCGGCACGCTTAAGTTGCTTGGACTGACTCAGAAGATCCAGGATCTTCTTGCCATCACCAAGCTGCTTACCGTTTTCGACACGTACGACGACGAAGCCTCAGCCCTTAGCAGCTACAACTAATAGGATATTCTATCGTTAGATTTTTGAAAGGTAGAGGGCAAACGCTCTTTACCTTTCGTTGTTTAGGTATGCATCCGATGGATGTTTTGGCTCATCAAACACAATTGGCTATAAGTGATGAAGTTTGATCGTTTTGCAGTTCTTAGTATTTTTCGAGCGTTCGCGCTCTTGGTCATATTTGCGACTGTTATTCATGCTCAATCAGGCATGGACCTTTCGAATTACGGCGTTCGCATCGAACCCGACAAGCGGTTGTTGACCGTTTTGGCGACCCTTGAAATGGCAAGAGGTACGGACGGAACAAAACTCGTGAGCACTTCTCTATCCAAGAGCGGCGAGTCATTTCGCGCTCAACTAGACCAGGAGTATGCGAACTTGCCGGCTGACCTTCGGACGAGGATCGCATCGTTCGTTATACAGCACAAGAAGCAGTATTCGAAGCAAAGCGACGCAGAATTGGTGTCACCGTTCATTTCAATGGCTTTCTCGCTTTCCCCCGCACCGGAATTAGCCGATCCGTCTGTTACGACCGACCTGCCCGGAAACCTGCTTGATGTTCTGGACTTTGCTCCACTCGCTCGAGAGTTCTACCGTCGTAGCGGCATCTCAGCCAAGCTCGATGAGTATATAAAGCAATACCAAACTGAGTCGGACGGTGTTTTGCGTAGTTCTACGCGAGAAATGGTAAGCGATCTACTCGAGTATCTTCATACACGACCGCAGCTCAGCTACATCGAAAAGATCACTGTCGAAACAGCAGTAAAGGGCAGTACAAAAACTAAATTGCAGAAGGTCGAGACCAAAGAGAATGAACGCCGATTTGTGATCGTGCCGGAAATGCTTGCTCCTACCGGCAATATCAATTTTGTCAATATTAAAGACGACTATTTTGTCATTCTGCCACCGGACAGAAATGTTAGCAATTCAGATGTTCGCCGGGCTTACCTGCGGTTCGTGATCGATCCGCTCGTGCTGAAATATTCGAAAGATGTCGCGACCATTCGAGACGCCGTAAAGAACTTGCTCGAAGAACGTCGAAAGGTCGATCCTTCGATCTCGCCGGACGTTTTTCTTACAATTTCGCGATCGCTCATCGCCGCCATCGATTCGAGGCAGGAGGAGTTCTCCAAGAGCTCGATCGCAACCGACCAAGCCCGCAAAGCTCTTGCAATTGCGAAACCGGACGATCGAAAAAAGATCATTGACGATCTTGCAAAATTGAAAGGAGAATTAGCTGACGAAGCTGCTGCAAAGCTATCGGAAGACTACGAAAAGGGGGCCGTTCTAGCCTTTTACTTTGCGCAAGAATTGCGTGGCATTGAGGATTCCGGTTTTGATATCGCATCTTCTTTGAGCGAAATGATCGCGACCTGCGATCCGGCTAAGGAGAAAGACAGGCTTACCCAGTTCGCCGAAGCCCGAAAGCGAGCCATTGCATTGCGCGCCGCGGGCCGTACGACAACGGCGGAAACAGTTATAGTTAAGAATCCTGTGACTACGAGATTGCTCGAGATCGATAAAACGATCGAAGCGAAAGACTATACGAAAGCCAACGCCGAGCTTAAAGAGCTGTTAGCCGCAAATCCTGCTGAGGCACGTATTTATTACAGCATCGGCCGTCTCTCTAGTCTCGTTGCAGAGACGCTGACAGAGCCTGAATCGCAGTTCGCAAAATTGCTTGAGGCAAAGAATGCTTATTCAAACGTGATCCGCGTTCGAACCCCGACGACGGACCCGGCTTTGCTGTCGCAGACGTATGTAAACTTGGGTAGAATATACGAGTTCGAGGATAATCCAAGTTACGCGATCAAACTATACGACGAAGCAATCAAGATCAGCGATGTCACAGGCGGTGCTTACAAGCAAGCTCTTGCGGCAAAACAACGCTTGGTGCAAAAGCCGCAATAGCGTGAGCGTCGAAAGTCTGATACCGTCTAAATGATGACAGATAAAGACTTTCGCAGTGGATACGTAGCTCTCGTTGGTCGGCCCAACGCCGGAAAATCGACGTTGCTCAATCGTCTTGTCGGGGAAAAGATCGCCGCAGTTTCGAACAAACCTCAAACCACACGCCATCGTATCAAAGGCATCGTCACGCTCGACGAAGGCCAGATCGTATTCATCGACACGCCCGGCGTGCACAAGCCGGGCTATCTCTTGAATCGCCGTATGATGACGGCAGTCCACGATGCGATCATGTCGGTCGATCTGATAGTGCTAATGCGCGACGCGAGTGTCTCGACCGGAAATGGCGACAAGTTCGTCCTCGATCTAGTACGGCAGGCCGCCAAGCCCGCCGTACTTATCCTAAACAAAGTCGACAAGATAAAGGACAAAGGGCTTCTGCTCCCGCTGATCGAATACTATTCGAACGAATACGATTTCGCCGAGATCGTGCCGGTTTCCGCTCTCAAAGGCGACGCGATAGACGATCTGCTAGCGTCAATCGCCAAACATCTGCCCGAAGGTGACCCGATATTTACCGAGGACGAGCTGACCGATCAATCGATGCGATCGATCGCAGCTGAGATGGTTCGAGAGAAAATTCTTGCTTCGACAGGCGACGAGATCCCGTACGTTACGGCGGTCGTGACTGAAAAATACGACGAGAGCGATCCGAATTTACTTCAGATCTATTGCGCGATCTACGTCGAGCGTCCATCGCAAAAGAGCATCATCATTGGCAAGCAAGGCGGGCGTATCAAAGACATCGGTACGAAAGCTCGTCTCGATATCGAGAAACTGACCGGTCAGAAAGTTTTCCTAAAACTCTTCGTCAAAGTCGTCGAAGACTGGCGAAATCGCGGCCGTGACCTTGACGAAATGGGGATAAACGAATGAGCGAACGACCAGACAAAATTTGGTTTGCCGCCATTGTTAGCATCGACAAAGCCGCAATTGATGCCGCCGAACACGCTTTGAACATGCTCGATCCGCTTGGCATTGAGACCGACCTTCTGCGCAAAGGTGGTGACAGCCATGCGACCGTTTCAGCATATTTTGACGAGGCTCCGGACGCTGCACACCTTTGTGAACAGATCATCGATGCTCTGGAAATTTACGGTGTGGACGCGGAAACGGAGTTTTCAGTTTCGATCGCAGAGGTCGAAGATGCCGATTGGCTGGCAGAATGGAAACGCCATTGGCAGCCTACCGTGATCGGCAACTTCATCATCTCGCCGCCTTGGTTTGCCATAGATGATGACGAAAAGCACATCATTCGTATCGACCCAAGCATGGCATTTGGCACGGGAACGCACGACACTACTCAGCTATGTCTTGCCGCATTGGAGCAGGAAGTAAAGACAGCCGATTCATTCTTCGATGTTGGAACTGGAACCGGAATTCTCGCAATCGCCGCCGCGATGTTAGGTGCATCGCCGGTCGTGGGCTGTGACAATGATCTCGACAGCGTCGTCATCGCTCGCGAAAACATCATGCTGAACGGCGTCGCCGATCGCGTCGAACTATACGACGGCAGCATCACGGCCGAGACTTCTGATTTCGACATCGTCTGCGCGAACCTGACTCTCGACGTGATCGAACCGCTGCTCGATCAACTGGTAGCAAAAGCGAAACGCACGTTGATACTTTCCGGTATTTTAGCTGAGCAAGAATCGTCGATACGCGATTCGTTGTCAAAGCTCGGACACAATGAACCGAAGATCACATACTCAGGCGAATGGATCGCCGTTAAGGTTTCTTTTGGTCAGGCGTAGGCGAGGGCATTGCTATCGGAATGTCGCCGTCGCTCGAGATGGTGAGCAGTGGCTGCCTAGGTTGCGGACGTGCCTTGCCTGTGTTACGGATCAGGACAGGCGGGGATTTTGGCCAATTTAGCAGAGATGGTGACAGCGGTTCTGTTCGCCGGATGATCGTTCCGCCGCGACCGCCGAGCCAGAGTTTTGAGCCGCCACGATAGACGATCGCCTGCAACAATTTGCTCGTTGCCGATTGTTGAACCGACCATTTGCTACCGTTATCCGTGTAAACGACTGTTCCCAGATCACCAACCGCAACTACATTATTCATATCCAAAACCGAGACCGCAAACAAGTTAGACCTGATCGGCGATTCTTGGTCTTTCCAAGTCTTGCCCGCATCATCGGTGCGGAAAATGATGCCGCTTGAACCGACGGCGTATGCTGTTTTAGCGTCCGCAACGCCGATCGCGTAGAGGTTCTCAGTCGCCCCAATTGTGATATTTTCCCAAGTCTCGCCTGCATTGGCGGTGATCAATATCGTGCCACGATCACCGACAACAACACCGTTCGTCTCGTCGAAAAACTTCACGTCTTCGAGCCAATGTTTGGTTCCACTCGCTACTGATTCCCACGTTGCGCCGCCGGTCGTTGTCCTTATGATGGTGCCGTTTGCACCGACCGCGATGCCGACACGATCACTCACGAAGAAAACGCCGGAAAGATCTGCGGTCGATTCATTCGCTCCTTTACCCCAACTCGCTCCTCCGTTTATTGTTCGCAAAACTGTGCCGCCGTCGCCGACGATCCAGCCTTTGTCACCGTCAAAGAAGTTGACGGCATTCAAGTTCTTTTCGACATCGCTGAAAACGGCAAACCACTCTTTTCCGGCATTATTTGTGAGCCAAATGCGCCCACGCGAACCGACCGCGGCACCGATCTCGTCGTCTAGCATGGTAAGGTCGTTCACGTCCTCACGGCCGCCTTCGCTCAGGCGCTGCCAGCTGTAGGCACCATCGTCTGTTCGTAGAATGAGACCGTTTTCGCCGACGGCCCAGCCGGTGAATTCATCGCCAAATTTGATATCGACGAGCTTCGGATTCGTACGAACATTGATCGGTAGCCACGTCACGCCGCCGTCGCCGGTGATCCAAGCCGCACCATTCGCATCGGTCATCGAGCCTGTGCCTTCGCTGATGAACGATACGGAGAGTATATCGGCGGTGCTGTAGGTTTCGATCTTTTTGAATGTCTCTCCGCCGTCGTCGCTGCGAGCAACACAGCCGCCGTAACCAACGGCAAGCATGGTCTTGGCTCCCAAAAACGCGGCTCCGGAGAGCATCGCACCGTTACAAAGCGTCGATGAATTCCAAGTCTCTCCGCCATCGGCAGTGACGATCGCCAAGCCATTAATGCCGACTGCGATAGCGTTTAATTCGTCAAGTGCCGATACGCGAAGCAACTGATCGGTCGATGGCGTCGTGACGGCTTCCCATTTCGCGCCACCGTCGAGCGTGCGGAAAACCTTGCCGTGCGAGCCGACGATCCAACCTGCGAGGCCTGCGTTGTCGAAGGATATGTTGTAGAAATGTTCGCGAACGCCGAGGTCAACCGTTCGCCAATCTTTGCCGCCGTTCTTGGTCTCTAGTAGCGTCCCGCGAGCGCCGACGATGAACGCCCGCTGTTTGTCGCGGCACCAGACGCCGGAGAGCACGACGTTCGTATTCGTCGTCTGCCGCTGCCAAGAAAAGCCGCCATTCTCGGTCCTTAGAATCGTGTTGTCCGAGCCAACCGTAAATCCGTGCAGCTTGTCCTTAGCAAAGTGTATTGCGTAAAGAGGATTCCCTTGAGGCAGCGGATTCTGCCACTGCCAACCGTTTGCCGTGCGTTGGGCAGAGATCGTAAAGGCAAAAAGAAGAAAAAGAGGAATCAGCCGCAGATCAACGCGGATGAGCGCAGATAAGAAATTATCTGTGCTTCGTTTTCTATCTGATCTGCGTATATTTGCGTTCATCCGCGGCTAAACTTCTTCTACTCCTAACTCGAGCACAGCATCATCGAACAACTCCGCATCAACTCGGCCACTTTCTGCCGTTTTGCGGGCTAGTTTATCTACTATCTCTTGAACTTCGTGGCCGTTGTGACCCTTGATCCATTGCCATTTGATGGAGTGTTTGGCCGAGGCTTGGTCGAGGCGTTTCCACCAGTCGTGATTGGTCTTTCGTTTCCAAGTGCCGCCCATTGTTTCGACGACGTAGCGCGAATCCGACAGCAACGTCACATCGCAAGCCTCTTTCAAAGACTCCAGCCCGATCGCCGCGGCCGCGATCTCAGCCTGCTGATTCGTCGCCGAACCAAGATATTCGCCGACAGCCCTCCACAGCCCTTTGAACCCAAGCACGGCCACCGCCGCCGCACGCGGATTACCACGCCCGTTCCCAAGGCTCGAACCGTCGCAGACTATGGTGACTTTTTTCATTAATGATTCTAGTACTTGTCAGTATTTCCTTGGCTCGGAATGATCAACGACATTATCCAGCCTAAAAGTAAACCTGTGATAACAACAATAACGATATTCAATAAGGTTGGAATAGCCTCGAATCCAACGTAATTTGGGTGTCCAATGTGGTGGTAATACATTGTAAATGGAAATCCCCAATGATAGCTCGCGGGCCCAAAGTTAATTCCACGCAAACCATTCTCCAACTCTCGCTGTTCCGCCAAACTTGATTCGGCAAGGAAACTATAAATATTCGCAAATACAAATAGGCAGATCGCAATTGCGATACCGATTCCAAACCTTGGTTGATTGCGAAGTGCCATGTTGTTATCCAACCGCGATCACATTATCCACATAATTATCAAACGTCTCGTCGTGCGAGACCACGAATAGCTGGTCGAAATGCGTGATGCGGCTGATCTCGATGGCTAGGTTTTCGCGGCGTTCGGCGTCCATGTTGGTCGTCGGTTCGTCAAAAAACGCGATGCGAATGTCGGTCAACTGCTTGAGCAAAGCGAGCCTGACGGACAGTGCCGCAGCCATTTGTTCGCCGCCTGAAAGCGACACGAACGGCCGTTCAAATCCCACATCGTCTATAATTATCGCGTAATCTTCGGTCCATTTCAGCGAGCGTTCGCCATTTCCAGTGATTTCCCGAAACAGTTGGTTCGCCTCGATCGAAATGTGGTGAATGTAGTTGCGAGCGACTCGCGGAGCGGCCTCTTTCAACGTGTCGCGAATAAACGCCGTCGCCGCTGAGATCTCCTCCAGCCGCTCTTTTTCACGAAGCCCGCCGCCGATAGTCTCGCGCAATTTTTCAAAATGCTCGACCTCTTTCGCAAGCTGATCGCGACGCTTTATCGAAACCGCAAGCGTTGCCGTAAGCTCAGCATGACGCTTTTCGCTTGCCGACAATTCGCTGCGTTTCGCGTTATGCAATTCGCGATCGTAATTTCCATCGCGAAGCGAATCGGCGTGGTCATCAAGCTTCTCGATCTCTTCCTGACGGTCCGTAGTGAGACGTGCGAAGTTCGCTTCGAGTTCGCTGACGCCCCGGCGAATCTCGCTTTCGCGAGCGGCAGTCTGTTCGAGAACGCGAATACGAGTCTTTGGATCGCCAAGAGCAGCGAGACGTCGTTCGAGATCTTCGAGCGACTTTTCGAGTTCCGGCAATTCCGCAAGCTGAGCATCAAGAGCCGCCTTCTCGGCGTTAAGCTGTTTGCCCTCAGCCGCTAATTCTTCTTCACGTTTCCGCAAAGCGTCGAGCCGTGCGGCGATTTGTTGTGCTGACTTCGCTTCGACCAATTCGACCTTGAGAGATGAACGCTCTTGTTCGAAAGTCTTGATCGACGCTTCAAACTCATCAAATTGACTCGAAATAAAGGTCTCAAGCGTCTGCCCGTCCTTCAGATTCAGGCACTTTTCTGACAGTATCGGACAAAGTCCATTCTTGACCTCAGCTTGGAAACGTCGGTCGCGTTCGAGTTCGGCACGGGTATTGGCTAGCTTCTCGACGAGTTCACGATCGCGTGTTTCGAGTGTCGGAACCTTTGCGGCAAGTTCGACAGAAGCTTCGGCGATACGCAATTCCTCTTTATTAGCCTTGTAACTGTCTCGCAATCGAACGACGCGAGATTCGATACTCGCGGCTTGGTCACGGCGACCGCGCGCAACGGCAACGCGGGAACGCAGTTCATTTGTTTCAGATTCGAGTTTTTCTTGTTCGGCGGCTTTTGGTTGAAGTTCGGCGATCTCGGACTTTGCTTTTGCGGCTTCGGCGAGTGACTCGTCCAGACGTTTCTGTTCAGCATTTGCCGAAACAAGCGAGCGTTCGATCTCGGCTAAGACATCGAGCGACGAGACGACGGTCCGCAGATTGACCGAATGATGTTCCGCTGTCGCAACATCTTTCTCAAGCATTCCGATCTCGCTGATGATCGCAGTATGTTCTGCTTTAACTCGCTCGCTCCGTGCAAGCTCGCCTTCGCCGCGGGCTATTTTTTCGCGAATGTCGGCGGTTTGGTTATCGAGATATCGGACGGTCTCGCGTAGCTTCTCTGCGGCTTGGCGATATTCTTCGACCTTTAGAAGACGGTCGAACGTGGATTTTCGTTCGGTCGCACCTTCGAGGAAGATCGCCGTAAATGTGCCTTGAGGAACGCCGATGGCTTGGCGGAAAAGTGACTTAAGATCGGTTCCTGGTTCGAGACCGAGATGCGTCCAAAGGAATCTCGTGACTTCTTCTTTCTTTTCAGCGATGCGTTTATCCAATCGCGGATCGGTGACGTGATAGCCTGCACCGGTGTCGCGATAGATGATGTAATCACGGTCGTCGAGATTGCTACGAAAAGTTACTCGGGCCCAGCCTTTCTTCTCGCCGCGCCGCACGAATTCATCTTTTTTGTAATCCAGATGATCGAACATCACCCAAGCGATCGCCTCGATCAGCGAAGTTTTTCCCGCACCGTTCGGCCCCGTGATCGCCGTAGTGCCGCGCTCGAGATCGAACGCCGTGGAGACGTGCGACTTGATATTTTCGAGCTCGATACGGGAAATATGCATTACAGATCTCGTGCGGTAACATTCAGTTTAGAATAAAGTCAGTCAAAGCAAAAATATGAAGATCGAGCCCGGAAACTACGTAATTGCAAACCTGCACAGTCCTCGTGAAAAGATATTCGGCATTGCAGATGAGATATCCGCCGCCGGAATTTTCATTCGCGGCATCGATCTGTCGTATTTTGATGATTGGTGCGCCGCGATAGCTGCAGGCGAGCCGTATTTGCCGATGACAGATCAGTTCGTGCCGATGTGGCGTGTTGAAAAGGTAACGCGAGACGAGGCGTCCGATTCGTCACCATCACTATCTGAGCTTTGTGAGCAACGTACCGGCAAGCCGCCGGCTATGCACTGATCATTGTTGTCTGATCGTGATGCTTCCGACGTTCGAGATCAGGCGTAGCGACGATTCGCCGCCCTTGCCAAGCGTAGCGTTGATGCTTTTGAGCGAGCCGGGCTGAACATTTTCGGTAACAATGTTAAGCGGTAATGCTGATTCGATCCTGCCGCGATACGTAGCTTGAACGGTGCACGATGTTTCCTTCGGCAGCGTAAGGCCGATCGAACCGGTGGACGTATCAAAGCTGTAATCTGCCCCGCGAAGCACCGTTCCGTTAAATGCCACCGAGCCCGACGTCGATTTGACATCAATGCGGCGAAACTGCAGATCGTTGAGCGAGACCGCACCTCGCGAGGTCTTTGCCGTGAATGTATCACCGCTCTCGGCTGGCCCCGCGTCAACGACGACAATGTTGCCATTCGTGCTCTCAAGCGACATCGTACCTTGAGATGATTCCACGAGCAGCGAGCCTTGACCTGTATTCGCATCGATGCCGCCGGTAACATTTCTGAGCGATAACGCTCCGCCGATCGATTTAACAACTGCCCGCCGTACCGAATCGATCGACGCCGTAATGTCCTTGCCCTTGATCGAAATACTCGCCGCCTCAGGCAGATCGATCTCAATGTCTTCGCCCCAGATGCATTCTCCGGTGAAGGTAAATCCGGGCTTTTGCTCGTTCAGTTGGATAAGATCAACCCAATTCGCGAGGCCTGTTTTGGCGTTTGTTTCGTGAACTTTGAAACCGAATTTCGAGCCATTCTTCACGAAAACGCGAACCTCGCCATTCGATGAACCATTCACGCGGATCGTGCCGCGAGTAATGCAGAGGTCGAGTTTGATCCGCGGATCGGCCTTGAGAACCCGCTCGGTTGTTACACCGTCAAACGAATATGAATAGCTATAAGTAGGAGCGGTCGGCGGGCCTGGAGTTGTCTTAGGCCCGGGCGTCGATGTCGGCCCTGGCGTTTTCGGCGGCCCTACAGTCGTCGTTTGGCCGACGGCCGCGATGGCGGCAGTCAGCACTAGAAACGTTTGAAGGGCAAAGCATAGGCCTTTGGTATAGAGTTTCGACATCAATTTCACTAGCGGACACTCGCGAACAACTCTTCTCGCTGTGCGACGGAATTGAGCAAATTTATCTTATTCTGGTACGACGAATATAGCACCTGTTTCGCCGCTTCGTTTCGTGGATTCTTCTTAACAGCCTTTCGCATCTTGTCTATTGTGTCGTTCACGACGGCTATATCGCGTTCGTAAGCGATGCGTTCGCTCGGGCGAAGCACGATGTCCTTCTGGCTCTCGACATCCTTGGACAATGTCGCGATAGTGCGGACGTAGCTTTCTTCACCTGCGAGCGGTTCGGCCGCCGACATTGGTCGCATTGCCGGACCGGCTTTCGGTGCAACATAAACTGCCTTCGCCGCCATCGGACGATCATTATGCGTTGCGGTGATCATCGTCGGACGCGGTGAAACGACAGTGTCGGGTCCGTTCGCGACAGTCATCGGCGGTTGGCCGATCGTCGAAGTCGGGTTCGGCGTTGAATATGCGACATTCGTCGGAACACTTGCCGTGCGGTTGTTCATTACAACGAATGCTCCGATAGCAACGACCAACACCAATCCGCACGCCGCTGCGAACGACGGATTTACAAATGCCGACGAAACTAAAGACCACAGGCCTCCGAAAAATGGCTGCGAATGGCGTTCGTGCTTGATCTCCGCATCGATCTTCGCCCACAGACGTTGTGTCGGGACGAGCGAATCCATCTCACGTTCGAGAGCAGGAAATACGACGGCGAGTTCTTCTTCGGCAGTGGCGAGCGAAAGGGCGCAGTTGTCGCAGACGGCAATGTGCGACGACACGCGGCCGAACTCATCGTGCGGCAGTTCGCCGTCCAAAAATGCCTGAATAATTCCGATATCTAAACAATTGCCGTTCATTCTGCTCACCTTCCTGCTGCTCCGTAGAGCTTTGCAAACTCGCTTCGTGCTCGTGCCACGTATGTGCCGATGCTTGTTTCGTTGATGTCGAGACTGGCCGCGATCTCCTTATACGAGAGGCCTTGTTGTTTCAAAACTAGGCAGCTGCGAAGCGGTTCTTTGATCTCGTTCAACACTCGATAAATTTCATTTACGCCTGCCGCTTCTTCATAGTCAGTCTCAACCGACGCGGCCTCTAACATGCCTGATTGTTTGACGTAATTTTCGTCCCTGGCGTTCGACCTTATCTGCCCGCGAATTGTGTTTCGAGCAACATTGATCGCGACGCGGATCAGCCACGGGCGGAGCATTTCTTCATTCGTGATCGAATGCAGGTTGTTATGCAGGCGAATAAAGGTCTCTTGCGTAACGTCCTCGGCCAGGCCGGCGTCTTGCACGACACTGCGGGCTGCGCGAAAGACGGTTCGATGATGGGCGGAAAACGCCTCCTCAAGGTCGATCTTTACATTCGCAGTCGCGGTAGCCGTTCGCTCGGACATTATGTCCACAAGAATTTCGCTTCTCTCGATCATCTTCGGCATCAAAAAATGCTCTCAAACAGGGAACACCGCCAAGTGTGAATTTATGACAAGAGTTTAGCGTCAAAAGTTAAGTTTTTTCAACGGAAAATCGACATTGACACTGTCCGCTGCACGCTCATTTGGCGTGATGACGATGACGAAATTGTGCCCTGCCAATTGGTTGATACGCTCAGCGACTGACAGATGTTCGAGTGAAGTGGCCGATGGCTCGATGGTTGCGAGTACACGAAGCTGTTTCGACAGACCTAGGATAGGCGGTTCCTCGCTGTTCGAGATGACTAAACTCTGCTCGATCCCAAGCTCATCAAGCTCCATCAATACGGATGCCGCGATCGAAACGCCGTTGTCAAAACGTTTGGTGTCAGCGTCCTCGTCCTTGGTCGGCAGTAGGTCTTGGTCGAAAATGACAGCAATGCGTCGGCCTTCGTCTGCCGAAAGATCGCGGACAGTTAAACTTGCGGTTCGAGCCGTGGCTTTCCAATCGATACGCCGCCGTTCGTCAGCGGCTGTATAGGCTCTCAACGATAGCAGTTCGCCATCGTGGCCGCGACGATTGGCATTTGCTCGTTTACCGTCTGCTAGCAGCAATTGCGACGGTAGATCGACGTTAACTCTCTTTGGCAGGACGAAAAGTTCCTTCTCGTCAGCACTCAAACGGCGGCGATGCCGAAAGAAACCGAACGGAAATCGAGTGACAACCTCGAAATCGCGTATCACGAATCTGCCTCTTCGTTCGAATATCGTCTCAACTCTCGATTCCGCCGTCGAACGCGCTGAGACCAGTGCGACATAACCGACGGTTCGGCGAACTACCGGAGCTTGCGACAGTCGCGCGGCGATCTTCCTGGGGAACGCCGCGTCGATCTTATCGGCGTCCTTAGCTCGTTCTCGGTCGGTACCGCGAATGTCCACGATCACGGAATATGCGGGCAAGACGCGTTTGCCATTCGTGACCGTTACCGATATGGGCGTTGGTTCATCGGCAAAGATAACATCGGAGAATCGGAGCTTGACGTTGAGTTTTCGCAGCATCAACGCTCCGGTCAGAAACCCAACGATCATCGTCGCGAGCAAGACCGACAGCACTAAAAACAGCAGGTTGTTGCCTGTGTTCCAAGCCGAGAATCCGACGACAGCGACAAGAACCAACATTACCGCTCCAGACGTCGTAAACTCGAACGGCAGGTTCATCTGCGACGCCTCGCGTCCCGCGTTCCTCGCCAGCGGCGGCACGACGAAAATGATGATCAGCAGAACAAATATGAGCGACAATCCAGCGGCAACGCCTGCCAGCCGCGGCCGCTCGGTCGCGTGTGCAAAGATCGTCAAAGCTGTCAACGCCAGCCCGCCGCCAACGACCACCAAGGCAACGACCGCATTACGGATATCACGCGGCGACATCAAGCTGAGCATTGCTCTGAGTTTCATCTGCTGAATGCTCTAGATCGGAACGGCGACGTTTGTGAGTATCTCCGACAGCACCTCGGCGGTGGAGTTTCGTTTGAATGTACTAAGCGTACGTCTCAAAGCAATTCTGTGTGCGAAACAGGGCACGACGAGGCGTTTTATGTCGTCCGCTATGCAGTAATCGCGCCCTTCGATCAGGGCGAGAGCTTGTGCGGCGCGAAACAAGGACAGCGTGCCGCGAGGGCTGACCCCGAGTTCGATCAGCTCCGAACTTCGCGTCTCGGCGGCGATCTGAAGCAGATAATCCACGAGCGAATCATCGACGCGGACTTCGCTTGCCAGCGTCTGAATATTCACGAGATCATCGTGCAGCATCACCGGCTGGATCATCGTCAGCGGGTCGCCCAATTCACGATCGCGAAGCATCGTCCGCTCGTCTTCGCTGGCCGGATAGCCGATCTCGATCCGCAGCATGAATCGATCAAGTTGCGATTCGGGTAGCGGATACGTGCCGTGATGTTCGGCCGGATTTTGCGTCGCGATGACCATGAACGGCGACGGCAACTGCCGCGTCACGCCGTCAACGGTGACCTGCTCTTCGGCCATTGCCTCTAGCAATGCGGATTGAGCCTTTGGCGTCGATCGGTTTATCTCGTCAGCGAGAACGATATTTGCGAATATCGGCCCTGCGTTCCACTCGAATTCGCCGGTTCGCTGGTTGAAAACTGCGAGCCCTGTAATGTCCGAAGGCAGCAGATCCGATGTAAATTGCACACGCCGAAACGACAAACTAAGCGATTTTGCCAAAGCATTTCCGAGCGTTGTCTTTCCGATGCCTGGAACGTCCTCGATCAGCAAATGGCCTCGGGCAACGAGGGCGACGAGAGCCATCTTGATCGCTTCGCGTTTGCCGCGTACGACACGCTCGACCGTCGATTGCAGCCGTTCCAGTTGATCTCGAACGTCATCTATCGCAAATGCCGCCGCACTGTTCGTTGCTTGTTCGCTTGTATGCCAATCTCGCATTGCTAATATTCTAACTGATACGACACTCGCCACGCACGAAAAAGTTGCACAAGTAAACTCCATATTGAATTTCGCATCAAAACTAAGTAAGATTTTGAAACAAAAGGTCGCCGGTTTCGTGTGTTAGCGAGGACGGGAATTGAAACTAATATGACAGTCAACATCAAGCGTTTTCGCAACCAACGTGGTTTTAACCTGATCGAACTCATGATCGTTATCGCGATCATCGGCCTGCTCATCGCCGTCGGCGGTTGGGGCTGGTCGGCCATGATGCGAAGCGGCAACGAATCTGCCGCTGCTCAGATGGTCGGCAAGATCAGAGTTTGGCAAGGCCAATATGCCGCTCGTAATAAGGGCAATTTCGGCACTTTTGACGACCTCATCCGTGTTGTCGGCATGGACGAAAGTTTCAAGGGCGAGCGTCCTGTCGTGAACGGCTATGTTTACACGATGGT
>JAEUQI010000082.1 GCA_016789145.1 Blastocatellia bacterium
AGACCGATTCCACCACCATTCAGACGAAGCCCCATTCGGCCGGAAAACACTCAAGTCCGTCTTTTGATCGCCGTCGAGGTCCATGATCGGAGCCGCAGATAGCGAAGACTTGTTTGCCGTGTAAATATAGTCGCCGTTGGTCGATCCGTCGCTGTTAGCGGCATTGCCCGAGGCATAAAATGTCAGTTTGCCGCGGTTTGTTGCCGGAGCTGTCCAGGTAAAAGACCATTGATTATAGCCAAACGTCATCGGTAGAAAGAGCCCGCTATCGGTATGAGCGACGTACAGCCGGTTCATTGCAAAATTCTGGATCTGAGTCCGCGCCGGACTCTGGACCGGGAGAGTGTACGTGCCTGCCTGGACGCCTGTGCTGTCGATCACAGTCATTTGGAATCCAAAATAAACCGCGTCGGCCTGATCGACCCGAACGGTGATCGGATATTGAACGCCCGGACGCCAGACCGGTGGAATGCCAATAAAGGACACCGAACCTTCGCCGGAATTGACAGGGAAATTCGAATGGCATGAAGTGCAATTCACCTCGGGCGGAGCGCTTGAGACGGGTACCGTTGGACCATCGGCAGATGCCGCGACTCGTTCGAGCGAGGCGGTCGTACTGAGAGCTAATGCGATCATTGCTAGGGCAAACAGTGACAAAACCGTGAGTTTGGTGAACACAATAAGACGAGAATTGGTCTTCATTAGAAAAAACTCCGAAATGGACGTGAAACCTCACGATTTTGACGGTTGGAGTGCGCAAAAAGTCGAACAAGGTATAGATAAACGATAGGGCTTTCGCGGCGTGATTGTCAACGAAAAAAGGCCGAGCGATGAAGCCCGGCCTTTTCGAAGTATGTTCCGAATGGCCCGAGAGCCATTCGGAAGCGAAGGGTTAGTTGCCCGAGTTGAAGACGAACGAGAAGCGACGAACCGTACCTGTATCGGCAGCGGCGTTGTCGGACACGTTGATCGTCCAGTTACCGTCAGCATTTTCGCCATCAAACGCGCTAAGCGGATTGTTTGGCGAGAAGCTACCGGTCGGGAAAAAGTTATTGGTGTTACATGTCGTTCCCGTCGGATTGCCCTGAACTTCGATAGCAGGGAACATTCCTTCGTCGTTGAGCAAAATGTCACCAAAGTTGTTGTTGTTGCAACCAACGGTGCTCGGGACAGGAACACCGATTCGGTCAATGACCGAAACGGTCGGCGAACCATCTGGTGGAGTGATCTTGATGATAATATCACCGACCCAGGTATGATTGATCGCACAGTCCGTGTCTCCAACCGTTCCGTCACAAGTTCCGCCCATCAATGTATCAAGGCGGAAATTGAAATCCGAAACGGTTCCAACACCGGCAACCGGCAGGCTGATATTGACGCCTGCAGGGAGGTTATCCGGAATTGCAGTTGCACCGTTAAAGCTGACAGTAACGGCACCGCCGCCACCGCCGCCACCGCTTGCGGGCAAGTACTTGTTAGGTACCGGAACATCCGAAGCGACACCGAAGTTCTGAACCGAATAGCCGGCTGTCGAACCAAGGATGTGCCACGTTCCGTTGCGATAAACAGCACCGTCGTCCTTACCGTCGCCGTCGTAATCTCCAGGGACAGGAATGTCCGTCGAGATACCGAAGTTGATATAAGCAGTGGTGTTGTTCGTACTCAACTGGATGATCCACTGGCCGGTCGACGGACGGAAGACCGCAAAGTCATCTTTGCTGTCACCGTCGTAGTCAGCCTGAACCAGCTTGTCGCCGGTTGCACCAAATGGAACTGCTACAAAGTTGGTTGCCGGTGTACCGGTCGCCTTTGCACAGTACCAGGTGTTCTCAGATGCACGATAGGTGGCGAGATTTGTCTTGCCATCACCTTCGAGATCCATCGCGAGCGGAATGTCTGTCGGCAGACCGAATGGCTCAACCGTGTTGGAACCATTACCGCTGTTCAAGACATACCAAACACCTGTCGATGGACGCCAGACCGCACGGTCTGCCTTGCCATCGCCATCATAGTCGCCGGTCATTGCCATATCGCCCGGCAGACCCCATGACGTTCCCGTCACGGTGAAGCCGTTACTGTTCAAGACGT
Source organism: Blastocatellia bacterium (assembly GCA_016789145.1). Lineage (GTDB taxonomy): Bacteria > Acidobacteriota > Blastocatellia > Pyrinomonadales > Pyrinomonadaceae > OLB17. The sequence goes on from JAEUQI010000082.1 coordinate 2,089, forward strand.
AGAAGTCATTGACAGCAGCGTCAGCATTCGGACGGAACACAGCCGTATCAGCCTTGCCATCGCCATCGAAGTCGCCCGGAACGAGCGTATCGGCTGCGAGACCAAAGTTGTAAACTGCAAATCCATCGGTCGAACGCTGGAGGTACCAGTTGCCTTCGCTAGGACGGAATACCGAAAGGTCGGTCTTGCCATCGCCATCGAAGTCAGCACGCGGATTGTCCGGAACGGCAGGGCCGCAAGGACCGGTTCCCGGCGTACATTGTCCAGCCGGCAGCGTACCCGTGAGGGTAAATCCAGGCGAGGTGCTTGCCGTGTTGAACGAGAACTGCGTGAACTGCGTTCCGGTCTGTGCACGTTGGACACCGATCGTTGCACTGACGCCATTCGCATTAGGTGCGATACCGGTCTGTACATAGTGGTATTTGATCGTGCCCGAACCTTCGGTGAATTCAGCAGCGTAGTTCAAGTTGACAGGAACGCCATCAGGCTCAGCAAAGTGAACCATACGCCATTCAACAAAGAAAGAACGATTTGGTGCAGTTCCGGTGGTGTTCGTATAGATACCGCCACCAGTGGTCGCCACAGTCGTCGCGATCTGGTCATCCCAGTTCACTGCCAACGTTGGATTTGTTGCACCAGCTGCCGCCGGAAGAGCAGTGTTAGTGAAGGTCGTGATCGTCGTATTGTTGATACCGATCAAGCCGTTCGTGCTAGCGCTCATCGAGGTGACAGGGACTTCGTATACTGTCGAAGCCCAACCCGCCGGTAGAGTGATCGCAACTGCTGCATCATCCGCTTGGCTACCGGCAACTAATACACCGCCCGCAGGGATGGATGCTCCCATTCCCGGTGTGAATGTATAAGCATTGCCAGGGATACCGACCGGCAACGAGAAGTTAGCAACGACAGGCGAACCGCCGCCACCGCCGGTGTAGCTGATCGAGATCGAGAAGCTAGCCGATGTATAGCAGGCGACCGTGTTGTCGAGCGAAACTTGGAACGGGGTCGTATTGACTGCTCCTTGTTGTCCTGCAGTCATATTCGGGTATGCCGAAGTATTCTGCGTAACGGTAACACCAGGTGTTGTGGTCGAGAGAACTGCCGAGATGTTGGTCGCGGAGTCGCCCGAGTTATTGTTGATCGTGAAGTTAAGCGTGTTGCACTCGTTTGGCTCAAGCAAGTTGTTGCCCGAGGTGACAGATGCTGTTCCTGCTCCAACCGTTGGAGCGTCGAACGCTTCGGTAACAGCCGTCGCCGACTGCACGCTAGCCGAGAAGCCCATGCCGTGACGGCGGAAGCCTTCGCGAACATCAAGTGCATCCGCACCAGCCTGGGGAGCTGCCGGAAGGGCAGTTGCGGCGGCGATAACGCCATCGCGAGCCTGTAGGAAGTTCGGATTGACCGGCGTCAACTTCATTCCGTTTGTAACGGCATCGAGAACGTCACGCGTTCCATTTGCGAAGCCCTTACGAGCAACGAAAAGACCGCGGACTTCCCAAAGGGCGTTCTTCCAGATCTCGCCGGCATTGTGGACCTGCGAACAGCTGCCGGAAGTAGCAATGGCCGGGCTACGAGGATAAGCACTCGATACTGCGGTCGTTGTGGTTCCAAGCGTTGTATCGCAACCAGCGTTCAAGTGACCAAACGTCAGCGGGTTATGCGGACGATTATTTGGTCCACCGGTCGAAGCCTTAACAGCAGTCGGGAATCGGCGGATACCGTAGTAGTTGTTAGCAAAACCAGCCGAAAGTCCCAGGAGCGAATAGCCGCCCAGACCGTGAACGCCAAGCGGGTCGTCGGTAGGTTCTGCGGTCATCGTGTGAGCGTACCAGTCGCCCCAGCCTTCGCCCATCATTCCGCCTTGGTTGCCAAGTCCGGAGCCGTTACCGATAAGTCGGTTCGAAACGCCGTGCGAAACTTCGTGGATAACGATGTGAGCGTCAGCTGTTCCATCGCGGTCAGGCGTTGGGCTTGTCCAGAGGAACATCTGCATACGTCCGCGTCCACCGTCTGCCGGTGTTGCAAAGTTTGCGTTGTTGGTTCCCGATGAATCCTGGCCTTCTGACGAAACACGGTCATTGCCTACACCCATACCGGTGAAGTTCGTGTTCTGGAAGTTGCGAGCAGCTTCGGTAAAGCCAGCCAGGTAAAGCGTGTCGTGGTGAAGGTTCATGATGTAGAACATCTGAATCACAGCACCGCGCTGTGCTTGGGCAGTCAACGGATCGTCACCCGGTGCAGGTGATCCTGGTGGCGGGTTCCATGTCGAACTGAAGATACGGCAGCCTGCTCCAGGGCAAGCGGTGTCTCCTGCCATCGGGGCATCGACGCCGTTTGGAGCGACACGGTCTACGCCGGCTTCGTTCGAGTTACCGTCGGTGCTATTCGTGTTGTCGTTGATCCAGCCAAGCTGGTTGAACGAATTCGCACCCTCATTACCGATTAGAGTAATGTTCGTACGAGTTCCAAGAGTTCCCTGTAGGTTATCACCAGGGTTGCTTGTTGGGCCACCGTACGGCGAAAGAGGTGCAACGTGGTCTGCTACGTTAATGTATGCGGTTGGATTCGCGTAAACATTGTAAGTAGCCGACTGTGTTTGATCGTCGGTGATGTTCTTGTGCCAAAGGATGACACCGGTGTTTGCATCGACCATTACGTAATACGCATTGACCGGCTGCCAGATCAGAACGCGCCACGCAGGAACTGCGATGCCGGGTTCCGTCGGGAAGTACATTTTCTCTGCGGTGGTTGCCCAATCGCCGCTACCAAAAACGACCTTAAGGTCCGTTGATTCGGCTGCATTCGGGACGGTTTCGCCAGCGACAAGCTTATGCTTGATGTGGTCTGCTGCGATTCGGACCGCGGTGCCTGCGTCACCAAAATCACGCGAGACATTGTTGTAATCTAGGCCCGGAGCCAAGTTGTTGATGATACGAATGATCTCGCCGTTTTTCGTGAAGCCTGCGGCAACCTCGCCACGGAAGACTTCGACGCCGCCGATCCTCTGCTGGAGAGTAGCAAACGCCATGTTGCCGTTAGGATTGGTGTAATCTGCAACGACATCAAGACCATCGATCTGCTCGTTGTTAACGCCGATCAGGTCTTGGTGGCTACGGATGAACTCGCGTAGGATCGTCGAACGTTTTTCGTTCGAAGGGCGAGACAATCGCTGGATCTTAGCCGCATACATATCCGGCGTGATCACTTCCGGCGTGCGAATGTCGAGATTATATTCGACCTTTGCCGTCGGGAACTGTTGTTTGAGGGCTTCCTCACCGCGAACGAAGCGGTCTCGGATGTCAGCGACGAACGAAGCGTCACGGCCATAACGTTGGCGGTACATTTCGAGTTCGTCCAAGCCCATCTTGTCTTCACGGATGTCCCACATTTTTGGGATCTCCGGATCGAGGCTCGTGGTGCGCTGGATCAAACCAGTGCCGCCGCCAGCCTTTGAGCGGTTAAAATTCGGCAGCACTGCTAAGGCAGTGATCACGCCGAGAACCAATAAACACAGCAATATTCCGCTGCGTTTATCGCTACTAAAACGTCTTTGCATTCTGAAGCCCTCCTAAAAGCTTATAAATCTAAAGGTTGCGCCACTTTTCCGTATGGACCCGGGAAGCCGGAAACACACGAACATTGCCGCCTGAATCGAATGGCGGCAAGATCAGTGAAAAAGCTAGACCCTTAGATAGACCAAAATTTTGAAAAGTAAACACCGTAAAATTAACAAAAAAGCGCCTCATAGTCAATGAAAACTGACCGTTTGTAGCGCTATTTTTTCCCGAGAAGCTAGGGAGCCTGGCCCACGATCTTAGTGAGTTGCCACCTTAGGAATTGGAATATCGACTGCCAGCCCGAACTGAAGGGCAGAGAAGCCGGCAGTTGATCGGTTCAGATACCAGATACCCGATCGATAAACGGCAATATCCTCTTTGCCATCACCGTCGTAATCGCCCGGCGTTGGAACATCACCGTTAAGACCAAATGGTACGATCACATACTGGCCATTGGAACTGTTTTGTCGGTACCAAGTCCCGTCCGACGGACGAAATACAGCAATATCCGTTCGCAGGTCGCCATCGTAATCGCCCGGAACGGGAACATCCGAACTAATACCAAACTGGAAAGCGTTGAACTGATCATTCGAAGAATTGATTCGATACCAAATGCCGGTCGAAGGTCGCCAAACAGCAATATCCACACGGCCATCGCCATCATAATCGCCCGTTAGAGGCATATCGCCATTAGAGCCGAATTGAGCGATACCAATGGAACCGTTCGAGCTGTTCTGCCAATACCAAACGCCGCTCGACGGCCGCCAAATGACGATATCGTCGCGTCCGTCGGCATCTCTGTCGCCTGCAACCGGTATGTCGCCGTTCGTGCCAAACGGAAGTACTACGAAAGTCCCGGTGCTGCTGTTAAGCCGATACCAGTTTCCGTCCGATGGCCGCCACACGGCGATGTCTGCCTTTAGATCTCCATCAAAATCGCCCGGCGTCGGAATGTCGGTCGAGAGCCCAAACTGGGCAGATGTGTAACCGGTGGTTGAACGCAACATATGCCAGACTCGGTCAGAAGGCCGCCAGACTGAGATATCCGTTCGATCATCACCATCGAAATCGGCACGAGCTTTTCCGAAATTGTCGACAATGACGCACTGATAGCTTCCTACCACTTGAATGTTGTCGATATGCCAGCCGCCATTTGCCGGAGCCGTATTGTTGTCGGCGCCGAAACGCCAGCGAAGCCTGATTATCTGACCAGCGGCCGCCGGAGGCAACGATGCAACCGTTGTTATCCAGCCATTCGAATTACCCTGCCAAGCCGGACGATTCGCGAGCGGATTATTCGTGCCGTTGGCGAGCGAGCCGTTATAGCCATTCTGCTTGAACGATCCGCCTGCGGTGACGATATCGTTCCAGATCCCGCCGTTTCCGATCGTGATCTCAAGAACGGCTCCGTCCCATCCGGCTTCGGTCAGATAGCGATGGCGAAACGAGACTTCGGCCGACGGCGACGTTATGTTGAATATTTCGGATGTGAGGTCTGTTCCGCCGCCAACTGTATCCGGATTCAGTGCAAATGCTGAGTTTGGCGACGACTGGGAAACGTCTGAAACTGTGACGAAACTAACCCCATTGTTTATCGATGTTGAGAACCAGTTCGCGGGAATGCTTGGCGCCATGACCGTATCAAAGTTCTGCGTAGCGGCAACGACCGGGGAGCCGACGACAAGTGGTCGAGTAAACGTAACAGGCCCGAGGCTACTATTTACATTGAACTGGAGCTCGATCGTGCTGCCGCATGTCGCGTTAGCCGGTACCGTATAGTTTACCGGCATGATCACGGTCGCGCCGTTCGAGATCGTTCCATAGTTCGCGGAGCCATTTCCAGGGATCTGAAGCGTTACATTCGTGGCAGTGTTTCCGGTGAAGTTAGACAACGGAATGTTCAAAGTAACGGTTTCGCCAATGTCGGGATAGCCGTTCGGGAAGCCGATCGGGTCGGAGACCGTAAAGTTTGGAGCCTGAGTCAGGTTAGGCGAATTGAACGCCTCGGTGACACGCGCATTGCCGCTGCCGGTGCCGACGTTTTGTATCGACGCACTAAGGCCAAGGCCGCGGACTGCAAATCCCGCCCAAACATCGGCAACATCGGCGGCGGCCTCGGGTGCAACCGAACTTGCTTGAGCCGCGGCAAGTATCGCATCGCGCGAATTAAGGAAATTCGGCCCAAGAGGCGACAGTTTCATGCCGTCGGTCACAAGTTGCAACGCCTTCCGATTTCCGACTTGCCAGCCAAGTCTAGCGATCAACCGGGCGCGCACTTCCCACAACATTGAGCTCCATATTTCGCCGAGGTTGTGTACCTGATCTGCGGTAGTTGAACCGAAAGGGCCCCGACCAAAAGCTCCATCGTTCACGTTGAGCTGCGTTTGATCGACGTCAGCAAAGGTCAACGGATTGTGTGGTCGGTCCTCAAAACGGTACGACCTCACAGCAAGTGGAAATCGCCGTATCCCATAGTAATAGTTCGTGTTATAGCCGTTGAATGCCTGATTAGTCAGGTAGCCACCTATCGTAAAGATGCCTTCGAGCGGCTCATTTGGGTCGCTTAGCAAAGCCTTTGCGTAGAAATCAGACCAGCCTTCGCCCATTCCGCGGGACATATTTATCGAGAGGCCGCTGGCATTTCCATGGAGTCGATTTGATAGGCCGTGAGTTAGTTCATGAATGGCAACGTCAGCGTCCAAAGCACCGTCGAAATCCGGCGTAGGGCCTGTCCAAATGAACATTTGCATTCGTCCGGGATTACCGTCGGTAAGGGTCGCAAAATTGCCACCGTTCGATCCCGTACAATCCTGTGCCTCTGCGGAAATGCGGTCGTTCGCTATGCCTCCGCGGCCGAAATTGTCGTTTTGGAAATTGCCGGCTTGTTCCGTAAAACCCAAGCGATAGGTCTCGTCGTGAAACCAATTCGTAATGTAAAAGAGCTGTGTGACCGACGCCTTCTGATACTCGATCAACGCCGGAGCATTTCCCGTTGAGTTGCATGTGCCCGGCAACTGGCCTGCAGGTAGCGGAGCTTCGCCAAAATCAGGAACGCCCGACGGATTTCCGGGATTAATGGCGAAATCAAAAATACGATTCGTCGGCGGGACCGGCTTTCCGTTTACATCGATACCATTTGGGTTATCGCGATCGACGCCGGCTTCGACAGCGTTGCCTTCGGTCGTGTTCGCGCCGTCAGTTATCCAGCCGAGGTTGTTAAAGGTGTATGGAGGCTCGTTACCGATACGAGTGATCGACGACCGATCGGCACGAAAAGCCTGAGCTCCGTTCGGCGATGTTGGGCCGGGCGTATAAGGATTTGGGCTATCGCCAACATTGATCAAAGCGTTCGGATTGGCCCAAATTCGATAGGTCGCAGACTGAGTCTGATGCTCAACAAGGTTCTTTCGCCACAGAAGAGTGCCATCATTTGCATCGACTATCACATAGTAGGTATCGTTCTGTAGCCAGAACAGCACTTTCCAAGCAGGTATCGCGACGCCGGCTTCGATCGGGAAGTACAATTTTTCTGCCGTCGTTGCAAATTTGTCTTCGCCGAACGCGACCTTATTCGATTTCCCTGAAACATCGGCAACATTGTTCGACAAAATGTTCGTTGGATCGTATTTGATGTGCTCCGCCGCATACTTTACGGCATCTCGAGCAGTTCCAAAGTGAGATGAAACCGATGAAGCCGAGACCTCAGGAAGCAAATTATTGATGACGCGAACGATCTCGCCCCGTTTAGTCAGAGCGGTTCTAACCTCGCCTTGGAAAACCGGAATTCCGTCGATGGATTGGCTGAGTGTTACAAATGAAAGGTTGCCGTCGGGATTCGTATAGTCGGCGGCGGTAGTCAAAGAATCAATTTCCGACGCCGTGATCCTGTAAAGCTCGTAGTTATCGGATAGGTGCTGTCGGAGAATATTTCCGTTTTTTCCGTCAGAGATTTTGTTCGGTCCGCTCAAGAATGCTCGGCCTCGTGCAACATCGGTTCCGATGATCTCCGGCAGGTAAGTTAGCTCTGAATACTCGACTTGCAGAGAATGAACGCTTCGCCTTAATTCGTTCTCACCATTGACGATACGGTCGCGAAGTTCTGCATTATCTACACCGCTTCGACCCGAGCTTGCACGATACTCCATCCGCCGTTCAAACGATGATTTGTCGCCGCGAATGTCGTAATTCTGGAACTCGGAACGCCCATCATTGGTTCTCGCGGCTATGCCGGAAGCCGACGTTTTTCTCGCAAGCGGTAAACAGGTGGCAGCAACCGCGATGACAAAGAAGATCGATAGAACGATAAATGTGCGTCCAAGTTCAGAGGCTGTGGAGAGCGAGTGATTCATTTTCTTCTGTCCGACGAACGCCATTTAGCGAAAGGCGTTCAATTTACTACACTAGACAATGCCAAATCGCTCTTTGGCGGCAACGTTTCGGGGTTTCTCGTGATTTTATCACTTGTTCGCGGTTGGTCAACTTCTTTTATGTCGGATAAGAAACTCGACAGTGTTTTCGGGCCTGAAGGTCTGCTAGCCAAATTCCACGATTCATACGAATTTCGCGGCGGTCAGCAGTTGATGGCGAATGCCGTCGCAGATGCACTGACGAACAAAAAGCACCTGATCGTAGAGGCGGGAACCGGCACCGGCAAAACCCTTGCGTACCTGATCCCTGCGGTCGCGGCCGCTCTCGAAAAGAAAACAAAGGTCGTGATCTCGACGGGAACTAAGAATCTGCAAGAACAGTTGATGGAGAAAGACGTGCCTTTTCTTCAACACGTTTTGCCAACAAAGTTTTCGGCAGCGTATATGAAAGGCCGCTCGAATTACGCCTGTCTTTATCGAATCTCCAAGTCCGATCATCAGCCGATACTCGAAGGAATTTCCGATATTGATCATTTCAAAGACGTTCGCGAATGGATACGCTCAACCGACACAGGCGACCGCGCGGAACTGACGCATTTGCCCGAAGACCTGGCGTTTTGGGGGCGGATCAATGCTAAGAGCGACACTTGCATAGGCCAAAAGTGTCCGGACTTCGAACCGTGTTTTATCACGAAGATGCGAGCGAGGGCTGAGAATGCTGACATTATCATCGTCAATCATCACTTGTTTTTCGCCGACCTGAACGTACGCGGGAATAATTTCGGAAGGGTTTTGCCTGACTACGGAGCTGTCATTTTTGACGAGGCTCATTTGATCGAAGACATCGCCGCTGACTATTTTGGTTTTCAAGTTTCGAGCTATCAGATCGAAGAGCTCGTTCGCGACGCTGATAAGTTGCCGATCACGGACGCGATGGCGACATCCGAGATCACACGTGTCGCCGCCCGAATTATAGGACTGGCTGAGCAATTTTGGTCGCGATTCAAACAGACCCGAGGTGGCGATGGGCGTTTTCCGCTCGAACCTGACGAATTTTTGATCCAACAGACAAGCGGTGAAATGGCGATGACACCACTGGGCGAGGCCGAGGACGCTCTGAAGGAAGCACTCAAGTCTCTCGATTCACAGATCGATAAATTCTCAGAGAAAATCCCTGAGGCTGAAAGCTTAGTTCGGCGAATTCGCCAAGTTCGGTTCGATCTAGGTTTCATAATCGGCCAGCCTGATCGTAACTTTGTCTATTGGGTCGAACGTCGTGGTCGTGGTATTTACTTGCAGGCATCGCCGGTTGATGTGTCCGGTCTTCTGCACGAAAAGCTTTTTGACAGAGTCGATTCGTGTATTCTGACGTCCGCGACACTTTCCGCAAATGGCAGTTTCAGCTTCGTACGCGACCGTTTGGGACTGCCGAAAGTCAAGACCGAGGAATTGACCGCGCCTTCGACTTTCAATTACGAAACGCAGGCGATCACGTACCTTCCGAAAGAGATGCCCGATCCACGATCGCCTGATTTTACTCAGGCGGCGGCCACAGAGATCGTTAAAATACTGCAGGTAACGCGAGGTCACGCTTTTGTTTTGTGTACTAGTAATGCCTCGATGCGTGCGTTGTACGATCACGTTTCGACGCGTATCGGTTACCCTTGTTTGCTGCAGGGAACGATGTCAAAAAGCGGTTTGCTCGATCAGTTTCGGACGACGCCGAACGCTGTTCTGTTTGCAACGCAGAGCTTTTGGCAGGGCGTCGATGTTCGCGGCGAACAACTATCGTGCGTAATAATCGACAAGCTGCCATTCGCCGTCCCGAGCGATCCGCTCGTTGCCGCGAGATCAAAACATATCGAAGACAACGGCGGACGAGCGTTCTCCGAATACAGCATTCCACAGGCGATCATTTCCCTTAAGCAAGGAGTTGGTAGATTGATCCGCAGCGCCACCGATCGCGGCGTGATCGCCATCCTCGACCCAAGACTTCGTAGCAAACCTTACGGGAGAGATTTCTTGCAGAGTTTGCCAAGGATGCGGATAACGAGCAGCTTGGAAGACGTCGGAGCTATTTTTGATTAGAATTAAAAGATGCCTGGATTTTTTGAAGTAATGATCGAACGCAATTTCTCTAGTGCGCATCAACTGCGTGGCTATAAGGGAAAGTGTGAGAACCTGCATGGTCACAATTATAAGATCGAGATATTTGCCAAGGGCGAGGAGCTCAACAACATCGGCTTGCTGATAGATTTCGGAGATCTCAAAACTGCGGCAGACGAGATAGTGAAGTATCTCGATCATCGAAATCTTAACGAGCTGCCGCCTTTTGACGAGGAACTGAATCCTTCGGCTGAGAATCTCGCTCGTTATTTTCTCGAATTTCTAAATACGCGAATTTCTGACGATCGTGTAAGTGTCTATAAAGTAAGGTGTTACGAAACACCGACAAGCGTCGCCACGTATCAGATCTCGTAGGTCAACATCGACTAGAATTTCCTGCTCTCGGATTGTATTCTCAAGTGTATGAAAATGTTTGCAGTTGCAGCGATCGTACTTGCGATCTGCTGTATTAACATACTTGCTCAATCTCGGGCTTCTGTTGCCGGTACTGTAACCGACGGAAATGGTGACGTAGTTCCGGGGGCGTCCGTTCGACTGGTTAACGCCCAACAGACAACCATTAGGTCGACTCAAACGGACGCAGACGGCAAGTTCGTGATCAATGCCGTTCCGCCCGGCAGCTATGCGATCGTTGCCTCGCGGACCGGTTTCGGAGACCTGACAAAAGCAATAACTGTTGGTTCGTCGCCTTTAACAGTCGACTTGGTTCTCAGCTTAGATCAGCTTTCTGAAAATGTGACCGTGACCGCAAACACAGGCACGGTCGATGAGATCAACAAGATCCCGATACAGGTGAATGTTGTAAGTTCCGACGAATTGTCCCAACGGACGACCGGTGTTTTGGCTCAGGTTGCGGATGAAGAACCCGGAGCGGCGCTGCAGCGTACGAGTCCGACGATCGGCTCGGTGCTCGTACGTGGGCTAACTGAGGTAGGCGTGTATGTTGATGGCGTTCGATACACAAATTCAACACAACGCGGCGGTATCAATACATTTTTCAATCTGAACGAACCGACCGCACTTCGCTCGGTTGAGATACAGCGCAGCCCGAACACGGCTCAGTTCGGTTCAGACGGTCTGGGCGGTAATGTCCAGTTGTTATCGCGGCAACCTGAATACGGTTTCGACAAACCTCGCTGGAGTGGCGAATTCAATACATTCTTTAACAGCGCGGATTCCTCATTTGGCGGTAACACGATCGTAGGCTATGGAGCAAAACGTTACGGGATCCTAGCCAATTTCGTTTCACGGCGGGTGAATCCTCTGCGTCCTGGCGGAGGTGTTGATAGTCATTCGGCGATAACCAGATTTCTCGGTCTGCCTTCAAACATCGTTGGCAGCGACCGTTTGCCGGACACAACATTTACGCAATATGGCGGCACGATACATGCAAATGCCAGTGTGACCAACGATCAGACGATCAGTTTTCGCTATCAACGAAGCCAGCAGGACGGCGGAACGCGCTATGACCAATTGATCGGCGGCGATGGGAATCTGATCGCCGATCTCAAGAATCTCATGCTCGATTTTGGGCATATAAGGTACTTCAAGACCGGTGTCGGCTTTTTCGACGATCTCTCTCTGACTCTTTCGTATAACAGCCAACGCGAAGAGCGAATAAATCAAGGCGGTCAGGGGAACCCTCTCGCTGCTATAACTAACGACAAGGAAAGGACGACGACTTGGGGAACGAGCTTCTTTCTAGACAAACGAATGAAGCGGAACAGCCTTTTGATCGGCGGCGATCTCTATGTCGACAAGGTGAAGGCGCCTTCGTTTAGTACTGATCCGATTTCACGAGTTGTGACGCTGACAAGGCCTCGAGTTCCGAATGGCTCCACATACACGCTTGCAGGTGTTTATGTTCAGAACGTTTATGATGCGATCCACGATCGTCTAAAGATCAGCGGGGCACTTCGGTTCAATTACGCTCGGTACAGGGCACGCTCTGCCGATGCTCCGATCGTCAATGGCCAGCCGCTTTTCCCCAACGATAAAGGCACATTTCGCGATTTGTCAGGACGCATAGGAGCTACCGTCACTTTGGTTAAGGGACTCAACGCGGCGTTAAACTATTCGCGCGGATTTCGTTCGCCAAACATCACGAGCCTTGGTGGTTTGGGCCTCGTCGGTGTTGGATTTCAGGTTTCAACGCAAGAGGCGATCAGACTGGGCGGCTCGGTAGGTACAACTGGCGACGCGACCGCCGTGTCCAGCGGCGTTAGCGTAACGCCTCTACGATCTGAGATCAGTGACAATTTTGATGTTAGCCTGAGGTTTAACAACAAACATTTCGATGGCAGTATCACCGGATTTGTTATCGACTACGGCGATGCCATCGTTCGGCAAACGCTTATTTTGCCGCAAGGCTCTGTTGGTCAACAATTGGGCAGCCAGACGATCACGAGCCAAAACGCGAATGGAGCCGTATTTGTGCCCGCGTCGACGACACCTGTTCTGGTTCAGGCCAATTTCAACAGTACGCGGATGAAGGGTGTTGAAGCGAACTTCGAGTATCGGTTCCTCGATGCGTGGACCGTCGCCGGCAATGCATCCTATGTTCACGCCGCTGATAAGGCAACCGGCGATTCACCCAATCTCGGCGGAGGCGGCATTCCGCCTGCGATGGGCTTTTTCAGATTGCGCTATCAGCCCGCAGGTAAACCTTTCTGGATCGAGGGCTATGTCAATGGTGCGGGACGTCAATCGCGTCTATCGACACTTGATATCGCCGACCGACGAACCGGCGGAGCACGCACTCGATCACAGATCCAGAACTTTATAAGGCGTGGTGCATGTGTTCGCGGAATTACGTACAACACGCTAGGTGCACAATGCGGAACTGCGAACAATAACTACGTCCTCGCTGCCACAGGCGAGACATTGACGCAGGTCTTAAACCGTGTGCTGCCGATCGGTTCTGTCATAAACGGCGTGCTCGTCGTAAATAACGACACGGCGGTACCGCTGTTTAATGCTATCCCCGGCTACGTGTTGTTCAATGTTCGCGGCGGATATCGTTTCAGCGAACGGCATCTCGTAACTGTTGATCTCGAAAACATCGCCGACAAAAGCCATCGTGCTCCCGGATGGGGAATCGACGGCCCGGGGCGTAGCCTGACGATGAGATATCAGATCAAATTCTAGGGTGCAGAGATGTAAGGGTGAATAAATTGAAAAGGGAAAGAGTATGCTTACTCTTTCCCTTTTTC
>JAEUQI010000083.1 GCA_016789145.1 Blastocatellia bacterium
GGGTAATTTTGAAACGGCAAGTTGGGCAGTCGGCAAACTAAAGGCGGCTGGTCTTTTCGTCAGCATCTTCATCGATCCCGATACCCAACAAATAGATGCCGCTGCAAAAGCCGGAGCCCAACAGGTCGAACTCTGTACCGCCGAATACGCCGAACTCACGCTGTCGTCGCGTGCTGCTCACGGCGAAGGAGCACAGAAGGCAGCAGATGAGATCTCGCGAATCGCGTCTGCAGCAAAACACGCAGTCGGATCGGGAATGATCGTCGCGGCCGGCCATGGCCTGACATACAGAAACGTCGCAGCTCTGGCTGCAATTCCTGAGATAACCGAATTCAACATCGGCCATAACATCATCTCGCGAGCCGTTTTTGTCGGATTAAATCAAGCAGTAAAAGAGATGATCGACGCCATCGCTTGAACGCCCCGATGTTCAGGTGCCAAGTAATTACTTGCAGCGACCTTGGCCGATACTGCGTGGATAACCTCTTTTGCTTTTCAAGCCAAGAGTTATTCTGAGGAGCGTCTATTCGGAAGTGGCTTTTCGTAAGGTTTGCGTGGTTTTAGAAAGACGGTTCGGACGATGACACGGCCCTTGATTGCGGAGCGGTCGAGATCGAATTCGTAAGTGTATTGGCCCGCTGAGAGACGTTTGCAGACATCGTCAGGAATGTGGAACGTAAGTGCATCAGCGTAATGGCCAAGACACTGGTCAACGTGGCCGATCAGTTCATTTTCGTCGCCAAGTATGAAGACCGGAACTTCCTCAGTAAACTCATCGCATTTGGCGTAAAGTTCGCCGAGAACGTGTTTTCGTGATAACGACAAAGGGCTGAATGCCATGATGGTCTTCCTCTCCGATATAGAACATTCTGAAAAGTGAACAATGCCTCGTCGTTATCTTAAAAAGACGAGGCATTGCGAATTGCTCAGTTTGAAACGAACGAACTACCAGCGGTTGTCGCCGCCGTAGCTGTGTTTGTTGCCGGAGTAGCTACTGCCGCCGCGTCCGCCACCACCGCCGCCATAGCCGCCACCACCGTAGCCGCCGCCACCGCCGCTGCGTTGCTCTTGAGGCTTAGCTTCGTTTACCTTGAGTGCTCGACCGTCAACTTCCTTGCCGTTTAGCTGCTGGATAGCACTTTCGCCATCTGACTGGTTCGACATTTCAACGAATGCGAATCCGCGCGAGCGGCCTGTTTCGCGGTCTTGGATGATGTTGGTCGATTCGACAGTGCCGATCGCGCCAAACATTGATTTGAGTTCTGTATCTGAGGTGTTGAAGGAAAGATTTCCTACGTATAATTTCATTTGTGTTTCCTTTTCCCGCTGTCCGGGAATTGCTAAAGAGAAGTTTGTCGTTCTGGGCCCTATCTTTTGCAAAAAAGGAAAGCCGGAATTCGGATACTCAGGTGCTAAGCGAGCAACACTTCTGTGTTTACTGTAAAAATGCCTGCTCTCAAACTTATCCAAAAACCGTTAAAGACGAAGCGTGATGTTCCAACCGAACTGTCACGAGAGAAGGATCGACTCATTTACAGTGACAGGTTTATCATAGATTAGCAAGGAGAAACTTAGTTTCGGACGCCGATACCGTCTCTACCGGCTTGCAAGCTGGCGAAACTAAGTGCCTAATCTATAGTAATGAAAGAAGACCTGATCGATATGGCGGGCGTCGTCATTGACAAACAGCCCAATGCATTTTTCAAAGTTCAGTTAAACGATTCTGAGCACGTCGTCCTCGCGACCGTCTCCGGCCGTATGCGACGCAACCGCATCCGCATCCTGATGGGCGACCGTGTCGACCTCGAGCTTTCGCCGTACGACCTAACTAAGGGACGCATTACCTACAGACACAAATAATAGGACCGGGCCTCTATCAATTCTCTCGCCGAAAAGTGCGCCAAACGGCAGCCTTTCCTGACGAATCAACAGATGCCAGATCGTTTCCATCAGCGCTGAAGGCTAAGTTTGCGATCTGTTTTTCGCTAGCCGTGAATGCCAGCACCTGACGGCCCGCCTTTATGTCCCAAAGGCGTATTATGCCCACATCGCTACCCGTCGCGAGACGGTCTCCGTCGTTCGAAAATGCAACGGCGAATATCCCGGCGCTCATTCCCGTAAATTCTTTTACCAATTCACCATCTTTTAGCCGCCAAACACGAGCTATATCATCCGCACCGACTGCCGCAAGGTACTCGGCATTTGCTGAGAACGTAACGGCATACAACGGTTTTTGATTGTCTTTGAAAGAGTAGATGAGACGCCCGTCCGCCGCATCGAATACATTTACCAGATCGTCGTTGCCTCCCGTCGCGAATCGATTACCATCGCCTGAGATCGAAAGTCCGCGAAAAACACCTTCGTGTGCCGCGACCTCATAAATCGCCATTCCCGTCGTAAGATCTACGCGCTGAACAAATCCGTCATCATAGCCAACTATCGCAAAAGTACCATCCGCAGATATCTGCATCGCGTAAATGCTTCGGGGCTTCACCATAAGCCGTCGCGTCTCGACTCCGGTTTTTCCATCGTACAAAATGATAGTGCCGAACTTGTCACCAACTGCCGCGACTTCTCCGTTAGTTGATAGAGCTGCACTTAAAATTCCGGAAGTAGACGCAGATGCCCAACGCCGGTTTCCGTCCGTTAGCTCGGTCCGCGACACTTCGCCGCTGGTTCCAGACCAGCTAAATGCAGTCGTTCCTCCATTCCCGATAACCGATAATGAACTATGCAAATAAACAGAGTTCGATCGGCCTACTTCTGCAGCATTCCAAAGACTCACGTTAAAATCACCACCGGCCGTTGCCAACATATCGCCATTAGCTGAGTACACAAGGCTGTGTACGCCCGCAAAGTGGCCTTTCAGTTCGTTGACGAGCTCATAATTCTGAAGTTCGAAGAACCTAACTGTCCGATCCCAACTTGCTGTGGCAAGTTGACGCCCATCGGGCGAGAACGCGAGCGACTTAACATTGGCACGATGCCCGCGGATCACCTTTCGAATCGCTAAAGTCTTTGCATCAACGACGACAACTTCGCCCGTCCAGTTACCTATCGCGAGCAGTTTGGCATCCGGCGAAAGAGCGATCGCCCAAGAGAACAGAGTCACCTTGAGTTCGTCGAACGCCTTTATGTTCATTTCGGTCAGATGCCAATTCTTAAGATCGATAGTAGCTACTAATTCAAAGCCCGCGACGTACAACGTTTCACCGGTCGGATCGAATTGTAGATCTAAAATTTCCCTACCGCGCGTTAAGGTTGATATCTCGAATTTTCGTAACTCTTGTCCCGTTGCAGCATCCCAAATTCGCACCGTGCCATCTTGGCTACCGCTCGCGATGAGTTTGCCGTCGCTCGAGACATCAACAGCTCGAACTCGTTTACTATGTCCGGTAAGTGTTAGGATCTCACGGCTCGTCTCAGCATCGTAAACCTTGACCAAAGCGTTGGCAGCACTACTCGCTGCAACCGCCATCTTCTTAGAATCTGGAAAATAGGCTGATTTCCATGCCCCTTGAAAGGGCTCGGTCTGGGAAACGATCGATCTCGACGCAAAATCCCAAGTACGGATGACATTATCGTTAGAAACCGTCGTCAAAAGACGTCCATCTGGCGAAAACTCAGCATTCCAGACTTCGTCGCTGTGCACAAATGTGGTGATCTTACTTGTAGGGTTAAGCAGCGAGCGAAGAAAGTACCATTCAAATCCGCGAAGGTCAGTTTCGCCTGCAGACGGCAGATATTTCTGCACAAGCTCATTGACGCGATTCAAATTTGTTCGTTCGTACTCGTTACCTGCCAAGATCATCTCTGCCGAATAAGCCGCTCGTCGATTTTCGTCAGCAAGGCCTTGAGCATAATTACGCTGCCAGATCGTTGTCCCCAGCCAGCCTACCAGCAACGCAAAGATAACAACTGCTATTGCCGACTCAAGTTTATTTCGACGGATCGCCTTCTCCGCTCGGTAAAGCAACGAATTCGGCCTTGCAGTCACTGGTCGATTCTCCAGATAATTCGCGATGTCAGCGTCAAACTCCTGGAGTGTTCGATACCGAGCCCGCGGCTCATGGGCTATAGCCTTTTGTACAATGGAGTCTATATCTCGGATCGACGAAGGTGGTTTTATCGACAAACTGCCCAATAGATCCCTGACATCTTCCGGCGACCGACCGGCCACGGAATACGGCCGTTGCGAACTCAAGATCTCGTAGAGGATGACGCCAAGCGAATAGACATCGGTCGCGACGGTTATCGTGTCGTTAGCAAATTGCTCGGGCGCGGCATAATCGGGCGTAAGCGCACGGTCGGAAATGGTCGCGATTTTAACTTCATCGTCTGAATCGCTTTGCATTAACTTCGCGATCCCAAAATCTAAAAGCTTAACTGTGCCGTCATTCGCGACGAGGATATTCTTTGGCTTGAGATCGCTATGCACGATCAGATTACTGTGGGCGTAGGACACTGCCTTGCAGACCTCGCGAAACAACCGCAATTTCTCGCCGAGCGTCTTGTCTTTGCAATAAACATTGAGAGGAACGCCATCCACGTATTCCATCACGATGAACGGCACGCCGTCCGCACTCGTGCCGCCGTCGAGAATTCGGGCTATATTCGGATGCTCTAGCCTAGCCAGTATCTGGCGTTCGCGGCGAAAATTTTCGATATCTACGACTGACGAGCCGTCGATTGCGATGACCTTAATTGCGACCTGTTTGTCGAAATCATCGATACGATTGGCAAGGTAGACGGAGCCCATTCCGCCGGTCCCGATCAGTTTCAGCAACTGATATGACATCAGCCTTGTGCCGGTCAGATCTTTGTCAGACTCACTTTCTACGATGTCTTTTACGGACGCAAATTCGCGATCATCGATCAGATCGTCGCCATCGTCGAGATTGGCAATTAGGGTTTCGAGCTGTTGTCTGATCGCCGGTTCAGGGCTGCGGTCATCCAAAAAAGTCGCACGTTTTGCTGTCGGCGAATCGAGATATTCGTCGAGTAGAGCATCGATGTTTTTCCAGGTTTCGGTGTTCATCTAGGCAACGAGTTCGTTTTGCAGCCACGCCTTTGCCTTGAGCCATTCGCGCTTAATGGTGATCTCGGAAACGCCGAGAACGTCCGCGACCTCCTGCGAAGTAAGCCCGCCGAAATATCTTAGCTCGACGATGCGGCTTTTGCGTTCGTCGAATTTACCAAGCTCCGTCAAGGCCTCATCGAGTTTCAAAACAACGGAATCAGGCTCCTTGGAATACACGGCGACATCATCAATGTTCAACTTTTCTGAACCGCTGCCGCGCTTTTGGTAATTCTTCGCACGTGCATGATCGACGAGCAGATTGCGCATCATCGTCGATGCGACTGCGAAAAAGTGCGAGCGATCTTGCCAATCTGTCGCATTTTGCCCGGCAAGCCGCAAGTATGCTTCGCTGATGATCTCGGTCGTCTGGAACGTGTGTTCACTGCGTTCCTTCGCCCGATAGCGCTTTGCGATGAGCCGCAATTCCTTGTAAACAAGCGGCAGCACGTCCTCAAGCGCAGACTCATCTCCATTTCGCCATCGCTGAAGATAGCCCGTAATTTCCGCCGTTTGTTCGGTCATTTGATCGTGTGGAGGGCAACCAATAATTTAACACAACAACTTTCGCGAAAAAATTCTCAAAGCCGTGATACGAAACCGAAAAAATTATCGCTAGGTGAAAATGAAGAGGTTTTCATGAAACGAACGCTATTACTTTTTGCGATTTTTGCAGCAATGACCGTTCTAGCATCAGACGGCAGCTCTCAAACTAAGAAACGCATCGGCCTGCCCGAAGGCTCCGATTACGTCGAGGTGACTGGCAAGATCACCGGCAAGCAATATGCCTTGTACCAGATCTGGGCCGACAAAGGTGACGAGTGGTTTGCCGATCTGGAATCGTCGAACAGCTATGTCGGCTATAGCATCAAGGCTCCAAACGGAGACCGATACGACTTTCTCGAAGTCTCGCCCGAATCCGGCTACTACACGATAAGGGTCGAGCTAACGTCATCGGCGGCACGCAGCCGAAAACCGGTGACATTCAAACTCAAGATCAAATTTGAAATGGAACCAAGTAAACCGATCAGCTAAATGAGGTACATAATGAAAAACACACTAATCGTATTCGCACTCGCGCTAGGCTTTGTATTCGCGGGCTCAACCAACGCTCAAACGCCGGTTGTCTTTGCCAAAGGCACTACCGAAAAGACAATGACCATAACCGTCAAGCCCAAAGACATGAACACTTACGCCTTGAGCGTGAAGTCCGGCCAAGTGATCAACGTCAGCGTCTCAGGAGACATTTCGATCTCAAAGACCGAAGAGTTCCCTGTCATCGGCCTCAACCTGACTAACGGCGTCGAAGATGTCGACCAATGGCAAGATGGCGAAGCTTACCTTTCCGTGCTGACGGGCACAACAAAAAAATACGTCATCAGTATCAACAATTCTGACAGGAAGCGTGCTCGCACGTTCAAGATCACGTTCAAGGTGACCGACGACATCGCAGATTACGCGGGCGGTATTAAGACCGACCAATAATACAGAACAATGAAATTACTCAGCATTTTCACACTAATTCTCGTAGCTATGACGTCTGCCGCAATGGCACAGAACGGCAAAGCGATGACCGTTAAGGACTATTACCTCGCGATCCCGACCGAGTATATCCAAGCTCCGGCCGCGAAACGAGCCGCTTGGATCGAAAGCCAGTTTTCCCAGGAAGGCTATCTGTCGTTCGACATTCCGGTCAAAGAGATCACAGGCGAGGACGGCGACGGCAAAGTTTTTGGCAACGTTCAGGTCTTCAAAAAGAAGACCGCAGGCGTCATCATCGGTGTCGCGACCAACATGTGCGAAGAAGGCACGTGCCAAGGCCAACTGCTCTTCCTAGATCACAACGGCGGTAAATGGGACGACATCACGTCCGATCACGCCCCGATCCTCGATAACGACGAGGTCATTCGTATTCTGCGAAATGCTCCGGCGTTCGAGGACAAGTCGTCGCTCAAGGACGGCAAAGAGGTGCCGATCTATTTCAACTTCGGCGGCGGCGACAAGACCATTAACGTGATCGCCGGCGGCACAAATGGCGACGGCGGCGTTGTTGTCAAAACCTTCAAATGGAACGGCACAGCGTTCGTCGAATACGAATATCCCGAAAGCCCTGAATAAACACAAAACGGAGAAATTATGCGATATCTAACCCTAATTCTCGCCGTCGTCATCGCCATCGGCGTCACGACAGCGTATGCAAATTACCCGACCCCAGCACCAACCGCGAGCAGCTTTAAGCTCGTCAACGACACCGACGCCGACGTTCAGATTCACACGGGCAGCGGCTTTGTTGAGATCAACAGATCGTCATCCACGAGCATCACTTGTGACGTAGGCCGCGAGATTCGGCTCGCGAACAAAGGTAAAAAAGGGGCCGTCCTCTTCGTTGTCGAAGACAAAATGTGTGGCAAAACGCTCAAGCTTTCAGCATACTTATAAGCATGAAAAAGCTAACACTCACCGCCGCTATTGTTATCACGTTCGCAGCTGCTGCCTCCGCACAGTTGCGAACTGTCACTGACTATTTCCTCGCTATGCCGAATGACGTCTATTCGACAGACGCGAGCGGAACGAAACTGACGACCAAGGCCGCGATCACCAAGTATCGCCGCTCGTTGATCAAGATCGAGGACATAAAGAACGGATTTATACGGCTGGAAGGCTCTTGGGAAGGCTGGGCTGACATAGCTTTGTTTAAAAAGAAGGACGGCAGCTACCTCGTCGCCCACGCCGAAACCGGCTGCGGCCCAGCGTGCTCCGGTTTCGTCAAATTCTATACAGTCAACGCCGGCATATGGACCGACGTAACAGGCTCCGTATTCAAGGAATTGACCGACGTTGACGCCGCGAAAGCCTTTAACCGACGGAAATCCGAAGAAGACGAAACCGCATCAGTCGACGATTTCAATTTCTACTACATTCTCCCTCGCGAAGGCCGCACAATAAAAGCCGCCTGCAACCAATGCACCGAATCGGACGATCTCACGATCGCCGAATGGGATTTCGACGGTGCAAAATTCACACGAAAATAATGAAAATCAAGCTGTCTATATTTCTACTGATCCTCACTTTGACCGTCACGGCTAATGCTCAATCATTTCCGCAATCATGGATCGGCACCTACGAAGGCGTGGTTTCCGAAATGAATGCTAACCAAACTCGCTCAATATCGATCTGGGCAAAAATGGAGTTCGGTGAAACCGAGGGCGGAATCTACGTCACCTATACCGAGGGTGAGAATTCCGACATGCAGAACAAATACATCCTCAAGCCAAAAGCCGTCGGTGCAACGATGTCACTCTACTTCGAAAACTGCATGCCCGTCGAATATGGCAGCAGCGAACCCTGTTCGTCCGAGTTCAAACCAGGCGACCTGATGTTCAAACTCGTTCGCACCAGAACTGGCATCCAAACCATCTGGGGCAAACTCAAAAAAGACTCGCCTAAGGTGTTCTTCAAAAAGACGACATAAAGCTTACAAGAACCAGAAATGGCCCATACTCAGTTATTGGGAATGGGTCTTTCCAGTAAAGCAGGCATCCTCTCCGGTTCGAGTAGATCGATCTTCGTGAGATTGTGTTGATCAAACATTCGACCCGGACCGTTGTGCGGACCGCACTCATCGGGCATGCTATAGTGCCCGCAGGGCATAGCGATATCTGCCCAGCGGCGTCAAATCCGGTACCTGCGCTATTCCGGCGAACCGACCCTCGAAATGGAGCCGGTCCGTCTGCGTCAACGGCGATGACGGTAATTATCTGATAAGCCTAGACCCGAGGCTTTCGAGGTAGCGCTGATACGCTAATCGCCTACGGCAGAATTTTATTGCAACAGTGTATCATCTGTGATACCATTGTCGATGGTCGCAATTCACTCGATTGCTTGATCTTTGATAATTAATGAAGAAACTCGGTAGTTTTCGAGCTGCTGTGGCACAATGTGGCGCATTTTTTCAAAAAAAACCGAAAATCGACACCAAAATGCCGCTAACTCATTAATCAGTAATGACTTCCGTGTCCACAGGCATCCGTGGACACGCGGTGGACACGAGTGGACAATGGCGGACGACAGCAAGCCGCGAGCTTCCGGTTTCGGTCGATCGATGGTTATTTCAATACGGATCTTAGGGCCTGGCCCGTGTAGCTTTTCTTCACCTTAGCGACCTGTTCCGGAGTTCCTGTGACGACTATTTTGCCGCCGCCGGAGCCGCCTTCGGGACCGAGGTCGATGATGTGGTCGGCGGATTTGATGACATCGAGGTTGTGTTCGATCACGATCACGGTGTTGCCGGTGTCGACAAGTTTTTGCAGAACGTCGAGCAGTTTGTGAACGTCCGCGAAGTGAAGTCCGGTCGTCGGCTCGTCGAGGATGTAGATGGTTTTGCCGGTCGCACGTTTCGAGAGTTCTTTCGCGAGTTTGATGCGTTGCGCTTCGCCGCCCGAAAGCGTGGTCGAGGATTGGCCGATCTGAATGTAGCCGAGGCCGACATCGAGCAATGTTTGCAGTATCTTTGCGATCGCGGGAATGTTCTCAAGCAATGGCAGAGCGTCTTCGATCGTGGTTTCCAAGAGATCGGCGATCGACAGGCCCTTGTATTTGACCGCCAAGGTCTCGCGATTATAGCGTTTGCCACGACACACGTCACAAGTGACGTAAACATCGGGCAGAAAGTTCATCTCGATACGCTTCAGGCCGTCGCCTTCACAGGCTTCGCAGCGTCCGCCTTTGACGTTGAACGAAAAACGGCCCGCTTTGTAGCCGCGAGTTCTCGATTCAGGCAGCATCGCATAAAGGTCACGGATCGGCGAGAACAATCCGGTGAACGTCGCCGGATTTGATCGAGGCGTACGGCCGATCGGCTTTTGATCGATCTCGATTATCTTGTCAACGAGCTCGAGACCTGTGACCTCGTCATGATCCAGCGGCGTCACGGCAGAGCCGTAAACGTGACGGTACAAAGCGGGATACAAGATGTCTTCGACGAGCGTCGATTTGCCCGAGCCGGAAACACCGGTGACGACTGTAAGCAATCCGAGCGGAAACTCGGCGTCGATATTCCTGAGATTGTGGCCGCGAGCCCCTTTTACGGCGATGCGGTGCCCGTTCGGCAATCGGCGGAAATCGGGCACTTCGATCTTGAGTTCGCCGGAAAGATATTTGGCGGTAAGCGAAGTGCTTTTCTCGATCTCAGCAGGTGTCCCAACGGCGACGACCTCGCCGCCATGCGTCCCGGCAAGCGGCCCGAGGTCTACGACGTAGTCAGCGGCCATGATCGTTTCTTCGTCGTGTTCGACGACAAGCACAGTGTTCCCAAGGTCGCGAAGCTCGTGTAAAGTGTCGAGCAGACGCTGATTGTCGCGAGGATGAAGGCCGATCGAAGGCTCGTCCAAGACGTAGAGCACGCCGCGCAATTGCGAACCGATCTGCGTGGCAAGACGAATTCGCTGGCCTTCGCCGCCGGACAACGACGCTGATGAACGACTTAGGGTCAAATATCCGAGACCAACGTTGTCGAGAAAACGCATACGGCCGCGGATCTCCGCAAGCACAAGGCCGGCGATCTTCTCGTCGCGAACCGAGAGCTTGATCGCGTCAAACATTTTGACGGAGTCCGATATCGGCACGTTAGTATAGTCGGCGATGCCGTGACCGTTAACCTTGACAGCGAGGCTCTCGGGCTGCAGGCGAGACCCATCACAAGCCGGGCATGCGATCGGCGCGACGAGCTCTTCGAGGGCCGCTTTGATCTTGTCGGACGGCGGCGTCTCGATGCGTTCGCGCATAGCTCGCATGGCTCCTCGCCAATCGCGTTCGAATTTGTAATCGCCGTGACGGAACGTAAGGCGTTTCTTAGTGCCGTTGAAAAAAGCGTCCTGTATCTCTTGAGGTAAGTCGTTGAACGGTGTCGCGAGCAACGCGTCATAGTCATCGCCGCCGGCAGAATCCTTAGATCGTCGACGCTTAGATCTGCCGGCTTTCTCTGTTCCGGACGCAATGTCGAGCTTTTCGCCGCCGACGAAACGCTCGATGATCGCGATCAGGGCTGATTTGAGAAAGGTCGAACCTGATTTGTCCACGCCGCCGAGGAACTCTAACTTTTCAACGGTTTGGCGACCGTCGGTGACGATCTTCGCTTGGTCGATCTCCATCACTGTGCCGATGCCGACGCAGCGTTTACAAGCACCGTATGCCGAATTGAATGAGAACGAGCGGGGCTCAAGCGGAGCGATGTTTATTCCGCAAGTAATGCAGGCCATCTTCCCGGAATACAGCTTCTCATCGCCATCGATGATTGAAACGAGAACGGCACCGCCGGTTAGTTTGAGTGCGGTTTTGACAGATTCGGCAAGGCGTTCGCTTACGCCGTCTTTGATCAACAGTCGATCAACGACGACCTCGATCGTGTGGTTCTTACGTTTGTCGAGAATGATATCTTCGTCAAGAAGACGTATCTCGCCATCAACCCGAACGCGTTCGTAGCCGTCACTCGCGATCTTTGACAACTCTTTCTTGAACTCGCCCTTTCGCCCGCGAACGATCGGAGCAAGTATCATCACTCGCTCGCCCTCAGGAAGGGCAGCAACGTCGGAGATTATGCGATCCGTCGATTGCCGTGTGATCGGCGAGTCACACTGCGGACAATGTGAGATGCCGATCGAAGAGAACAGCAGCCGCAGAAAATCGTAGATCTCAGTAACTGTTCCTACGGTTGAACGCGGACTTCGTGACACGGTCTTTTGTTCGATGGAAATTGCGGGCGAGAGGCCTTCGACGGAATCAACGTCAGGCTTCTCGAGCTGATCTAAGAACTGACGTGCGTAAGCGGACAAAGAATCAACGTAACGACGTTGGCCTTCGGCATAGATCGTATCGAACGCGAGCGAAGACTTGCCACTACCGGACAGTCCGGTGATGACCACGAATTTATCGCGTGGAATGTCGATATCGATGTTCTTGAGGTTGTGCTGGCGTGCCCCGCGGACACTGATCTGCTTGATACTCATTACGGACGCGAATTTCGCCGATAGCCGAAACGAGTATTATACCAGTTCGTTAACCAAAGTTAAGTACGGCCAACAAGGATAAAGAGGCGATAATGATCCACAAGATCGTTCCGAGTAGAAAAGGCCGGACACCGACCTTTTTGAGCATCTCGAGCGAGAGACTGATGCCGATCAGAAACAGCGTGACCGTAAAACCCGCCTTTGCGAGATTTACGAGAGCGTCAAAAACGCTCGGCTGGATGATAACAGGTGCAAACGTGCGTATTGCAGCGGCGGCTACGAACAGAAAGATGAACCAAGGTATCGCGATCTTTGCCTTTGCATCTTTCTCACGAAAGGCAACCGCCAACGCGATCGCGAGTGGTGCGATCCATAATGCACGTGCGAGCTTTACGGTCACTGCTATCGCGAGTGCAGCGGCTCCGTATCCAGACGAAGCTCCGACCACTGAACTCGTATCCTGGATCGCGATCGCACACCAAAGTCCAAACTGTTCCTGAGACATGCCCAAGGAATGGCCGATTAACGGGAAAGCGAATAATGCGATGGCGTTCAACACAAAGATCGTGCCGAGCGAGACCGACATCTCGTCGCTCTCAGCCTTGATCGCCGGGCCAACGGCGGCAATGGCTGATCCGCCGCAAATTGCGGTGCCCATTGTGATCAATGTGGTTATGCGTTTCGAAGTACCGAGCAGTTTGCCGAACAAAAAACCAAGTGCGATCGCTCCAAAGACAACGGCGAGAATAAAGAGGATCCCGCTACGCCCGGCCTTTAGAACGGCGCCGAGATTCATTCCGAATCCTAACAACACGACCGACGCCTGTAATAAGTAGGTCGTTGGTTTCCCAGCCAACTGCGGAAACGGATTACCGATCGTAAGAGCCA
The DNA here is from genome assembly GCA_016789145.1 of Blastocatellia bacterium. Lineage (GTDB taxonomy): Bacteria > Acidobacteriota > Blastocatellia > Pyrinomonadales > Pyrinomonadaceae > OLB17. Next base: position 12,970 of record JAEUQI010000083.1, read on the forward strand.
TCGCAAGCCCGAGAGCAAGCGCGACAAAAGGCGAGCCCCAAGGCGAAAGTATGAAGACTATTAGTAAGACGAAAACGGCCTTTTGCCACATAAAGTCAGAACCACCTGCTGTAGCGGGTGGTTTACGCAACGATTCAAATTATCTGGGTGGACCAAGTAACAACGAGAGCTATGTTACTCGGAATGTCATGATTTGCCAATTCAACGACCCACTGCCGCAGGTGGTTAAGGTTTACCTGAGGATTCCAAACACTTTCTTGAGCAAACTCGTTGTCCGCCGGATCGGATCCTTGCGGATCTTGCGCTCTTCGTCGGCGATGTAAAGGAATAGGCCGTCGAGAGCTTTTTGCGTAACATAGCCATCAATGTCACTTACATCATGACCGAGAAATTTAGCGGCAAAGCCGTACCTGCCGATCATCGATTTGTATTTTTGCGTGACGCCGACTTGAGTAGTTGCATTTTCGACAATTGGCCGAAACTTCTCACGAAGTTTCTCTTCGCTAGTTCGCCTAAAGAACTGCGTTGCCGAATCTTGATCTTTGCTAAACAAGATCTGCCGAACATCTTCGAACGTCATTTGCTTGATCGAATCGATAAACACATCGATCGCCACAGGCACTGCCTTTTCGGCCGCTCGGTTCATTGAGACGACGAATTCGTCAACAGCCTTGCCCTGGCCCGCAACGCGAAGAGCCTTTTCGACCTTTTGAAGATTCTTAGGTAGCGGGATCTTGACGCGTGGATTCTGAAGAAAACCGTCCGTCTTGCCGAGCGTTTTGATCGCCGATTTAACGCCATTCCCAAGGGCCTCTCGCAGCGCAAGCGAAATGTCGGCGTCGGAGACATTGCCCGATCGTTGTGCCGAAACGGCAAGCGTCAGCATTGCCAGAATGCCGAATAGCATAAATACGCGGTTTGAGTACATCACTTTGCTTTCCCTTGATTCGCCACTGCCTCTTGCGCCGCCTTGATCGCATCGGCATCGCCCAGATAGCTGCTCGAGATCACATTCAGATCAGCATCAAGCGTGTAAACAAGCGGCACGCCTGTAGGGATGTTTAGATTCACGATCTCGTCATCCGCGATGCGATCAAGATGCTTAACGAGCGCTCGCAGACTGTTCCCGTGCGCCGCGACGATCAGACGCTTGCCGGCTTTCACCTTTGGTGCGATCTCGTTTTCCCAATACGGCACGACGCGTTCGATGGTGTCTTTCAAACATTCTGTCGCGGGAAACGGACGCACATTGGCGTACCGCGGATCGTTTCCAAGATATCGTTCGTCCGATTCATCCAATGCCGGCGGAGGAATATCGTAGCTGCGGCGCCAGAGCTTGACTTGTTCATCGCCAAATTTAGCGGCAGTTTCGGCTTTATCAAGTCCCTGCAAACCGCCGTAATGACGCTCGTTCAACAACCATGATTTAGTGACAGGCAACCACATCAGATCGAGTTCGTCCATGACCGACCAGAGCGTCCGTATCGCACGTTTCAGCACCGACGTGTAGGCTTCGTCAAACGTAAAGCCTTCCGCCTTAAGCAACTGCCCGGCAGCCTTCGCCTCTTCCCTGCCCTTTTCCGACAGATCGACGTCGTACCAGCCCGTAAACCGATTTTCCTTATTCCACTGACTCTCGCCGTGGCGAATTAGAACTAATTTGTACATAACAATATCTTAGATTCGATATCTCAAATTTCAAATTTGCGATCTTAGAATACCTTTCACCTCACCAACCAAATACAACGAACCAGTGACGAGTACGATGCCCCCATCCGGAGTGGCGGTCTCAGCGATATCAATTGCGTGTTCTACACTATCCGATGCAAACGTGCATTCTCGTGAAAAGCTATCAGGCAATTGATCGAGCAGTTCGTCGTACGACAATGAACGCGAATTCGACGGCTCGGTCAATACGATCTTGTTGGCAAGCGGAGTGAGTATCGCCAATATTTCGCCGACACTCTTATCATTCATTGCACCAAAAACCATCGTGATCGGGCGTTTTTCGTATTCAGAAATGAACGCCGCGAGAGCCTTTGCTCCGCCGATATTGTGGGCACCGTCGAAAAGAAATCGGCCTTCATATTCAAGTCGACCGGAATGATTTGCATTCTCGAGTCCTGCGACTATTGATTCGTCGT
>JAEUQI010000084.1 GCA_016789145.1 Blastocatellia bacterium
AGCCGGTGGACACGCGGTGGACACGCCGTGGACACTTGTGGACAGAACGCAAAAAAGGCTGCCATTTCTGACAGCCTTTTGTTCGAGTGATCGTAGCTTTCGCTTACTTTGCGCCTGTTGCCATCTTTCCGATGAGGGTAAAGAGCGGCAGGTACATTGAGATAACGATCGAGCCGATGGTGATACCGAGGAATGCGATCAGGACCGGTTCCATCAGGCCGAGCAGGTCGGCGATAGCGGTATCGACTTCTTCTTCGTAAAAATCGGCGATCTTGCCGAGCATAGCATCGAGAGCACCTGTTTGTTCACCGACGCCGACCATCTGGCTGACCATGTGCGGGAACACGTCGGTCGCTTTCAACGGATCGACAAAGTTCTCGCCGCGTTCGACGCCGGCACGAACCTTGAGGATCGCGTCTTCGATAATGACGTTACCTGCGGTCTTCGCCGTGATGTCTAGCGATTGCAAGATCGGCACACCGGAGGCGAGAAGCGTTGAGAGAATTCGTGAGAATCTCGCAACGGCGACCTTACGCAAAATGCTGCCGATGATCGGCATCTTAAGCAACAAGGCGTCGATCTGCCATCGGCCCTTTGGCGTTTTGTAGTAATAGCTGATACCGACGCCGCTTGCGATCAAGCCGACCGCAAGGCCGAGGCCGCCCCATCCGGCGAGAAATCCGCTGATCGACATAACGATACGCGTCGGCAATGGAAGCTCTTCTCCCGGACCCAAGAGGCCGAGGAAGATCTGTTGAAACTGCGGAATAACGACGATCATGATGATCGCGATCGCACCGATGGCAACGGCAATAACCGCGGACGGATAGATCGACGCTGAAACGATCGAACGTTTTAGTTTCACGACCTTTTCGATCAAGGTCGCGAGACGCTGCAAGATAAGATCGAGCACGCCACCGGTTTCGCCGGCTTCGACCATATGCGTGTAAAGCTTGTCGAAAACCTTGGGGTGCTTGTCGAGAGCGGCGTAAAGTGTGGTGCCTTCTTCGACGCTCTGGCGAACTTGCCGCAGTACATCCTTAAAGAATGGATTCTGCTGCTGTTCTGCCAGGATGTCGAGACATTGAACAAGCGGCAGACCGGCGTCGATCATAACTGAGAACTGTCGTGTGAACACGGCGAGCTCTTTTGCCTTGACCTTTTTGCGGCGTCCGAGTTTTGGGATCGATATCTCGCGTCCCTTTTCCGACGCCTGCGTCATCACGATCTGCTCGCGACGAAGCAATGCTCTCAGTTCGTCCGGACTAGCAGCCTCACGCTCGCCTGTGACGAGTTCGTTTAGCCGGTTTCTACCTTTGAATGCGTATGTTGCCATTTACTTTCTCCAAATGTGTTGGGAACAGAACTTCTATCGGGCGTCAGGGCGTTGGCCGATCGGACGGCCTTGGGCATACGGACTACCGCCTGCGGGCGTAGGTCGTGAGCCGGGCATAGGAGCTCTGCCCCCGGTTCCGTACGAAGTGTTGAGGCCGCTGCCGCGATCGATCAATTCCTTGAGCTCGTCGGCGTTCGAGGTTCGCTGCATCGCCACCTCGAGGGTGATAACGCGTTTGTGAACCAGCGTCGCCAACGCCTGATTGAACGTCTGCATTCCGAATTTGTCTTGTCCGGTCTGCATCATCGAATAGATCTGGTGGATCTTGTCTTCGCGTATGAGGTTTCGGATAGCGGCATTTGGGATCAGGATCTCAAGGGCCATCGCTCGACCGTCGCCCGAGGCTTTTGGCAGCAAAGATTGGCACATGATGCCTTCGAGAACGAGCGAGAGCTGCGTCCGGATCTGTGCCTGCTGGCCGGCTGGGAAAACGTCGATGATACGATTGATGGTCGAATAGGCCGAATTCGTATGCAGAGTTGCGAACGTTAAGTGACCGGTTTCTGCAATACGCAGAGCCATTTCGATCGTTTCGAGGTCTCGCATTTCACCTACCAGCACAACGTCAGGATCCTGACGAAGTGCCGTACGAAGAGCATCGCCGAACGAATGAGTGTCGGCGGCGACCTCGCGTTGGTTTACGACGCAATTCTTGTGATTGTGCAAGAACTCGATCGGGTCTTCGATGGTCAGAATATGGTCGTGACGATCCATATTGATCTTGTCGATCATCGAGGCAAGCGTTGTCGATTTACCCGAACCTGTCGGGCCGGTCACAAGCACGAGCCCACGAGGCTTCTTACAAAGATCGGTGACGACCGACGGCAGTCCGAGAGCTTCGAATGATTTGATCTCGTAGGGGATCGCACGAAACACAGCACCGACGGCACCTTTCTGATTGAAGAGGTTGGCACGAAAACGTGACATTCCCTTGAGGCCGAAGGAAAAGTCGAGTTCGAGATTCTCTTCAAATCGATGCTTTTGGGCGTCGGTCAGAACGCTGTATGCGAGTCGTTTGGTGTCAGCAGCCGACATAGGGCCGAAACCTGTAAGCGGGGACAGGTGCCCATGAACACGGACCTGCGGAGCAGAATTGGTGGAAAGGTGAAGGTCAGATCCGCCGGCATCTGTCATTTTCTTGAGCAGCTCCGGAAGCGTGATCTGAGATTCTACGGTGGTTTGATTATCGTAGCTCATAAGAAGGTTAGTGGGAGGCCTGGGTAGATTACCGGTTATTTACGGATGCACGTTCAGCTGCACGAACGCGATTTGGAAGTGAGTCGAGAACTTTTTCAGACTCTGCGGCTAAACGCTCAGCCTGGTCGATCGACGAATTGGTCGCGACGCTGTAAATGCGGCCATCAACTTCGGCGAAGTAGTACATTCGCGATTGCAACTGGCCATTCTTCGCCTGCGATTGGGCTTCGACGACATAGACGGTACGTCCGCCGATCTCTTTCTGATAGTCGTTGACGACCCAACCATTCTCCTGGATCATTTTGTTGATGACCTCGCGGCGAAGCGATGTTGTTGCGACACCACCGACGGCCTTACGCTGAGATTGCGTTGACGTTTCGCCAACTGCCGGACCGACGACCGAGATCGACGCCGTGCCGACTTGCGAACCTGCCGAATCATCAACGCGGAATCGCAATTCCGACGGCGAAGCCTGTGCCTGCGACCATATGTCCGGAGCTGACTTTCCGCCCGGAACGACAGCCTTGGTCTTCGAGGTCTTAAGCGTCGCTGGTTTTGCAACCGGCGTTTGACCGATTCCGGCAGCGCGTTCGAGTCGCAATTGACGCAGTCTCAACGCACGTGCGCGTTTACGCTGTGCGGCTTTCTTGCGCTGGTTGGCGCGATATTGACGCCACCATTTCTTAGAATATTTCTTGTATTTCTTGGCCTGACGCTTTTTGCGCTTGTTCTTTGGTCCGGCCTCGACGCTATCCGTCGCGAGCGGAACGATAGCCCCGATGCCGACCAATAATGCCAAAGATAATGCGATTGCCCTTGCTAACATAGTGCCTCCAAACTGTTCGTTACAGAACGGTTTCCTTAACAACTTCTTCGATGGTGGTAATGCCTTGACGTATCTTGCACAAGCCCGATTCGCGCAATGTTATCATTCCCGTCTCGATCGCCTTTCTCCTAAGTTCCATGGCGCTGGCGCCTATAATAATGAGTTCGCGGAGCTCGTCCGTGATCTCCATAACTTCGTACAGACCGACGCGGCCTTTATAGCCGGTTCCATTGCATGTCGCGCAGCCCTTGCCTTTGTAGAACACAAGGCCCGGGGCTTCCTCAGGCGTAAATCCGATCTCCGGCAAGCCTTCGACCGGCACCTTGACCTCTTCTTTACAGTTCGCGCATATGCGGCGGATAAGTCGCTGTGCCTGAATGATGTTGACCGATGTTGCTACCAAGAACGGCTCGATGCCCATGTTCACAAGTCGCGAAACAGTGGATGGAGCATCGTTCGTATGGAGCGTCGAAAGTACAAGATGCCCTGTCAAAGCAGCCTTGATCGCGATCTCGGCGGTTTCGAAATCTCGGATTTCGCCGACGAGCACGATGTTGGGATCCTGTCGCAGGAACGAGCGAAGTGCAGCGGCAAAGTTTAGGCCGATCTGCTCTTTCATCTGCACCTGATTGATGCCGGTGAGATTAAACTCGACCGGATCTTCGGCCGTCATAATGTTGGTTTCAGGCGTATTCAGTGCTTGAAGTGCAGAATATAGCGTATTCGTTTTACCCGAACCTGTCGGCCCGGTGACGAGGACCATTCCGTACGGATTAGCGATCGCTCGTTTGAACTTTTCGAGGCTCTCCTCTTCGAAGCCGAGCTTGGTCATATCGAGCATCAGCTTATCTTTATCAAGCAAACGGAGTACGACCTTTTCACCGAACAGCGTCGGCAATGACGACACACGAAAATCGAGTTCGCGCGAACGGTTGTCGATCTTCACCTTGATCTTTATTCGGCCGTCCTGCGGCAGGCGTTTCTCGGAAATATCGAGTTTCGCCATGATCTTGAGCCTCGATATTAGCGGATCGCGGATCTTGAGCGGCGGATGCATGACATCGTAAAGCACGCCATCGATTCGGAATCTAATGCGGAAATCCTTTTCGTACGGCTCGACGTGAATGTCTGAAGCCCCGCGGCGAAGACTATCTACGAGAAGCACGTTAACAAGGCGAACGACCGGGGCATCCTCAGATGCCTTTGCCAGAGCCGCGAGATCGATCTCGTCGTTATCCTCAACGACCTCGAATTCTTCGCCCTCTTGATTGGCGAACTCAAAACGGTCAAGGGAAACGTCGAGATCCGATTCGTTCAGACGTTCTTGAACGACTGGGCCTTTGCCATTACCGTTGCCGTTCGGTGTGCGCACGAATCCGTTTCCGTTGCTACCCGTCAGAGCAGCTTGTTCGGTTTCGACGGCGAAAGCTGCGTCAAAAATGTCGATCTCGTTAGAACCGATATAGTATTTGCCGATAGCAAGCTGGATCGAGGATTCGGCAGCGATCACAGGTTCGACGTTGTAGCCCGTCATGAACTTGATATCGTCCATGGCGAACACATTCGTCGGATCGGCCATCGCAAGCGTAAGAGTTGCTCCGACCTTTGAGACAGGTAGTACTGAGTATTTCAGTGCAACTTCGTGGGAGATCAGCTTTATGACCTCTTGCTCGATGTGAAATAGCTCAAGATTGATCGACGGGACGCCGTATTGCCGTGATAGCACAGCCGTAACAACGTCATCGGAAACTATACCGAGCTTGACAAGGTTGGACCCAAGCCGGCCGCCGTTCGTACGCTGATATTCAAGCGCCTCACGGAGTTGATCCGATGTGATCAGGTTTTCGCGGACTAAAATTTCGCCGAGTTTTGCTGACATTTAGGTTCGTAATTCGCCAAAGATATCTCCGTGCCCATGAACGAGCCGTTTGCGAGCGAAGAATATCTTGGTCAAAGTGTTTGAGAGGTACTAAGACAAACGATGATAAACATCGTTGACACCTAATAATACATTGTTAAACTTTTCGAAGTCAACAGTTTATTTCGTCAATCTGAAGTATTTTCAATAGATATTGCCATTACGAATCGGTCAATATGAACGAAGTTTGTATAACGGTAAGGCAGATTTAGAGTTTCAGTTGAGAGCCATGACCCTAAATATCCTGACGCGACGTACCGTCAATCTCTAAGATTAGATCTGCACCATATGCCGAAGCTGGGGTTTGATAGCCTGGTTTGTAGTCGCCGGCAAGAATCTTCTCAGTGATATTGAGGGCTGCGATGGCAGTTAGTGTGTAGCCCTCGGGGCCTTGTTGGAGCGTGGTGACAGAGTTGCCGTCGTTATCTCGGGCTTCGCCCCGCATTAGTGTGCGGCCTTTTGCTCGCTCAGAGTCGGTTGGACCGCCGGGCTTGATCTTGCCGTGTAAGTACTTTTGAACCGGCGATGTAGCAAGTAGCCATCCTAGATAGCGCGACACCTTCATTGCCTTGATCGCCGATTTGGGAGCGATAGTAAAGACTTCGATATTGGGGATTCCAGTCGAGTAATATGCGGTCGAAACGTCGCCCCATGGAATCGTAACACCTGTCTTCACAACGCCATTACCAAAATCGATCAACTGTGTTTTCCACGCCGCGGGAACAGGAGTGATCGCAGCGTTTTTTCGTATGGCTCCACCTCGACCGACGTTCATTGTCATCGTTGCCTGCGTGCCGTGCGATATGCCTCCCATACCGTAAAACGCGAGCGTAAGGTGGGTTGCCGATGGTAGACGCTCGTTCAAGTGTTTAGCGAGGCAATCGCTTGGCACGACGTCAAAACCCACGCCGGGCATCATCATAATTCCGGCCTCAACAGCCTTTTTGTCCATCGCCGCACATGCTTCAAAGACGCTGATCTCGCCGGTGATGTCGGTGTAATGCTTACCGTTTCGCAGACAAGCCTTGACCATCGGCAGGCTCGTGATCGAGAACGGCCCCGCACAATGCAACACCATATCGACCTCTTGCAACGCCGAATCGAGCTTCTCCGTATCGTCGAGAGAGAAAGCGCGATATTCAAAGCCGTACTTTGCGGCGAGCTCTGCAACTTTGGCTTCGCTGCGACCCGCGAGGATGGGTTTGAGCCCACGCTCAGCGGCCATTCGCGTGATCAATTCGCCCGTGTAGCCGTTGGCTCCGTATATTAGGAATCTATTAGTCATGAATTTAGTCGAGTGGATTGATGACCTGTCCGTTTTCTAGGTTGAAGTGTTGTACTATATTGATCCGAATATTTTTCGAGATCGATTCACCCCAATCAAAACCATAATCGGACATATCGATTGCATCCTTGAGCCTTACATCTTCTTGAAGTTCAATATAACCGAATCTGTCGTCACGCATCAAAACACCTTCGTCTGCCCTTGATAGATCTAGATACTGTACTTTCCAACTGCTATCGTCTGCCCAGATGCAACCGCTAACAAAACCGAAGGGATAATATGTGAGAGGTGATACAGGACGTGACATGATAATAACCTCACATTCCTGACCAGTGTTTCCATTTACATACGAGTACTTACCGGACGATGGCTCTATTCGTTCTTTCGAAGGATTGTTGACCCGCTCGACAGTCACGGATATGGGGGGAAAGGACTCGTTATTGGTTTCATGTGTTGATTCAATATCGATAAAAGTCGGTACAAAATAATCAACGGGGCAAAAACCCATCTCATGAGGTTCCTCGCCGCCAGGATCCTTGCACGAGGGCAGTTCCATAATTCTCGTTGCCGTGTAGTCTGGGGAGTAAAGTGCGAGGTCTTTACCTTTCAAACTAAATGGAAAGAACGCGTCAAAATTGGTGCCGTAATTGCGTTTGTAAGATCCGAGTAACTCCTCACTAATGTCGTTTCGTCGAAACACACCCATTCGGCCAAATGAGCCCAAATCTAAGTCAGTCTCAGTTTTATTCAATGCCCTTACGAAATACTTCATAGGCCTCTATTCATCGAGTATCTTCTGCACACGCCCGACCTGTCCATCTGTTAGCCGCACCTTGATGCCATGCGGATGGTTTGGCGAATTTGTGAGTAGGTCTTTGACGACGCCGTCGGTCAGCTTGCCGTTTCGTTGGTCTTGCTTAAGGACGATCGAGACCTTGGTTCCGGGCTTGATATTTTTGCGTAATCGATGCGGCATTTCTAAAATAGTTCGAGTCCTAATGATAGCGTTTCCTTGAGTTTATCTAAAAACTCATTGCGGTCAGTGTCTTTCGCACCCAACGCCTTAAAATGCGGCGTCATAACCTGGGTATCAAGCCAAGTCGAGCCTCGCGAGCGAAGGTGGTCGATAAGATAGAGAAGGGCTAGTTTTGACGCATTTGGTTCGTGGTAGAACATCGATTCGCCGCTAAACACGCCGCCGGCGGCGATTCCGTAGAGGCCGCCGACGAGATCGCCCGCCGCATTCCAAGCTTCCACACTATGTGCCATGCCGATCTCGTGTAGCTCGGAATAGACGCGAACGAAATCTGACGTGATCCAAGTTCCCGGCTGATCGGGTCGTTTTGTTTTCGCACAATTCTCGATAACCGAACGAAAGTCTTTGTCGATAGTGAACGAAAATTTCGACTTTCGACGTTCTTTTTCGAGGCTACGGGGAACTCGCAGATCAGCAAATTCGAGTATCGCACGCTGCTCCGGGCAATGCCACGGGAGCGGGATTCCGGGCATGTACCAAGGAAAAATGCCCTTAAGGTATGCCTCGCGGACGGTATCTACCGTTAATGGAGTGCCATAGTCGACAACGTCTTCCGAACGATAATAATAATCTCCGATGCGAACCCACTCGGGGAAATCGTAGGTTCGCGGATCGGGGAAGATTTCGTTCGGCATATGCAATTCTAACGCAGCTGCAGCGGACTTACACAGTGGTGAGTTTCCACCTTCCGCGCTTGAACAGCAGTGCTGAAATGATCGCGAGCATTGAGAATGCCAACGTCATCGACCAGAACACGCCTTGCGGTCCCCAGCCGTAATGGTTCGCGAGAAAGTACGCGAGTGGTATCTCGAACATCCAGAACACGATGAAATTTAGGTACGTTGGTGTCCAGGTGTCACCCGCTCCGTTGAAAGAGCTTTCCATTACCATACCAAGGCCATATAAAGCGTAGCCGTAGCCGACGATCCGGAGACAGTCGCGGCCGAATTCGGAAACCGCAGGATCAGTCGTGAAAACGCTTACGACAAGATCCGAAAAGATCACGAAAGCGAGTCCTGCAATACCAAGCAAGGCTGCATTCAACGCACCTGCGAGCCAGACAGAGCGTTCGGCACGTTCAGGTTTGCCGGCACCCAGATTCTGGCCGACCAGGGTTGCCGCAGCGTTTGCAAGACCAACTGCCGGAAGAAGTACGAAAATGATCACACGCAAACCGATCTGATAACCGGCAAGGGCGACGGTGCCGAACGGTGCGAGAATCATGACCAAGCCGCTCCAGCTAAGTGTCGCGATCAGGAATTGCAAGACCGCCGTTGCCGAGAGCTTAATGAGCGACCACAAAAGATGCGGATCGAACCGCCAATGCTCGGCACGTACGGTGAGTCTCCCGTTCTTGCGAAAGAACAATGCCCAGACTGCATACCCCACGCCGGTCGCTCGGCCGATCACGGTTGCGACAGCGGCGCCGGTCACGCCCAATTCCGGAAAGAAACCGACTCCAAAAATGAAGAGCGGATCTAAAATAATGTTCAATCCGTTTGCCACTATCAATACCCGAAGGGCAATCGTCGCATCGCCTGCTCCGCGAAAGACGCCATTGAGCAAAAAAAGAAATACGATCACTATATTCGTACCAAACATTAGACGTGCGAACGGCGTTCCCAGCTCAACAACGCTCGGCTCGGCGCCAAGCAACCAGAGAATGTTAGGAGCAAAAATTAGTCCTGCGATTCCCATAATGACCGAGACGATGATGCCGAGATATACAACGTGTGTTGCTGTTCTGGCCGCGCCGTCGAGATCTTGCTCTCCAAAACGCCGCGCTACCGTCGCTGTTGCTCCAATGCTGAGTCCGATCGCCACGGCGTAAACGAGTGCGAGAACGGATTCAGTAAATCCGACTACAGCCACGGGCTCGGCACCGAGCTTTGCGACAAAAAACGTATCGACGATCGCGAAAAGAGCTTCCATCGACATTTCGAGGATCATCGGGATAGCGAGAATTATTAGGGCAGGCAAGATCGGCCCTTGAGTAAAGTCGCGTTCAGTGCCGACGAATGCTTCGCGTAGGACAGACAATAGTGAGTTCTTAGCCGCCGATCCAGACGGGTGTTCGATGTTTGTAGACATACCAAAATCCTTAGTTTACGAGAGATAGGCGACACACGTTCGTGCCAATCTACGCGCCGAAATGAGCGCGCGGCATCAGACTTGAGTAAATTTTGCGATGGATATGTTAGCGGACGGACGGCTTCATAGTTCTAAAACTTTAGCATAGCCGAAGAATTTTGCAAATTAGCGTAGCTTTACATTTCAAATCGACCAGGTATAACCTGTCGAAAACAATGTCTGCCATAGATCGCCGTACATTTATCGGATTGCTAACAGGAGCCGCTGCATTTTGTCTCGCCGGGCGGACGGGTGCCTTTGGGGTTTCGGAGGATCCGACTCCATTTAATGTGCTCGTTATCGGTGATTCATTGATCTGGGGACAAGGTCTGCCTGAGAAAGATAAGACATACAACCATATTGCGAACTGGATACGAAATGACATTCTCGGCGGAGTTCGAATTGTAGACGTCAAAGTAAAGGCTCACTCAGGCGCCACGATCAAACTCGACCCGGAAGAGGCCGAAAGCTTAAACTCTGCGAAAATCGATCCCGCGATCGAATACAAAGGTGAGGTGAACATAGGTTTCCCGTCAATCTGGCAGCAGGTCAATAGAGCAAGCTCAGAGTACGGCTCTGCTGGAGCTGATTTGATCTTGCTTACTGCCGGCATTACCGACATCACCGTTGAAGGCGTGCTTGATCCGTTTGGTAGGGAAGCCGAATTGAAGGACGAGATCGCGACCTATTGCGGCGAGCGAGTTGCTGAACTGCTCGGCCATATCGGTAGCTCTAATCCGAAAGCGACTATTGTAGTAATCGGCTACTATCCAATTATCAGTAAGCAATCGCGAGCGAGTCGTGTGTTCAATGGGTGGCTCGAATCGCGCGAAACTGCTTCGTTCCTGAAGCCGATATACAACAATGTAATCACAAGAACACTCTTCTTCTCGCGAATTAGAAAAAAGGTGATAAAGCGTTCAAAGGTTTGGCTTGAGGACTCGAACTACCATCTACAAAAAGCTGTCGAAACGCATAATGAGGCTGTCGGTTCGTCGAGAGCGATCTTTGTCGCATCGCCTTTGACCGAAGAAAATGCTGTCGAGGCTCCGAACACGAAGTTATTCCGAATGAAAAAGAACGGCGATATCGAGGATCCTTTGTTCTCCGAACGCACTTCAGATTGCGCTACCGTTCTTAATGACCTAAACAGCAAAGCAAAACTAAAGTACCGGCCGAGCCGATGTGCCATGGCGGCCGTTGGCCATCCGGATCCGAACGGAGCCGCCGCTTACGCCGAGGCGATCAAGGCTGCGCTCAAACCGCTTTTTGCGCAAAAGTGACCTTCGCATTCTGAATCGTTATACTCTTAGCTGATGAAGATCGCGGTCGCAATGAGCGGCGGTGTCGATAGCAGTGCGGCTGCTGTGATGCTGAAAGAAGAGGGCCACGAGCTGGTTGGCTTCACTATGCAACTGTGGGATCAGCGGCGTGGTATCAACGTCGATGAGAACGGCGATCCGCTGCCATCGCGTTGCTGTTCGCTCGATGACGTTTACGATGCACGCCGTGTAGCGGGACGGTTGGAAATACCATTTTATGTTCTAAATCTTGAGAAAGATTTTGAGCGAGACGTTGTCGAACCGTTCGTCGCGAGTTATCTGAGCGGCGAAACTCCTATTCCTTGTGTGGCGTGTAACTCACGTCTCAAGTTCGCGTCGCTCGATAAAATGGCGGTTTCACTCGGGTGCGACAAAGTCGCTACCGGTCACTACGCACGGGTCGTTTATGACGAAGGTGCGGATCGCTATCGGCTATTTCGGGCGACAAATCATTGGAAAGATCAGACCTATTTTCTGTGGGAACTCACCCAAGAGCAGCTTTCACGTGCGCATTTTCCACTCGGCGAGATGCAGAAAGAGGACGTTCGCGAGATCGCTCGCGGTGTCGATGCGGTAACGGCAGAGAAGCAAGAATCACAAGAGATATGCTTCGTGCCGGACGGTAAGTACAGCGAATTCATTGACCGATATCTCGAACACGAAGGCCGCCCAATGCCCGAGGAGGGCGACATTGTGAATTCGCGAGGCGAAACCATCGGCCATCACACGGGCATTCATCGCTATACGATCGGCCAGCGTCGAGGGCTTGGTATTGCACACGAAAAGCCGCTTTACGTTACTCAGATCGAGCGCCTAAAGAACCAGATCATCGTCGGCGACGACACAGACCTCGATGCCAATGCAATGATCGCAAAGGGCGTGAATTGGATCGCATTTGACGCACCAAGTAAACCTGTTCGCGCTCGTGTAAAGATTCGATATCGACATGAACCGTTTCCCGCTACGATAGTGGTGTTGCCCGACGGCAGTGCCCGCATCGTTTTTGACGAACCTCAACGTGCTGTGACGCCAGGCCAAGCGACGATTTTTTACGACATCGATGGCGGCGACGAAGTGATCGGCGGAGGCTGGATCGTGGGCAAAGATGACGAGTAAAGCCGAACTCCGCACCGAATATCGCAAACGCCGCAACGAACTGTCGCTCGCCGTCGCCGGGGAATACAGCCGACGAATAGCCAACGGCCTGTTCGCAAATGTTGACCTCCGAAAGCTTTCAACTCTCCACACGTTTATTCGAATCAGACGATTTAATGAGATCGACACATCGATGATCTACTTTCGCTTATGGCGAGATTTGCCAAAGCTTCGAACTGTCGCACCTCGAACCGATTTAGGCAGACAGGCGATGGAGAATATTGAATTCGGGCCGACGACCGAACTGATCGAATCTGCATTCGGTATTCGCGAACCTAGAATGGGCGCCGTCGTACCGAGCGACGTGTTGGATGTCGTGCTCGTGCCGTTACTGGCATTCGACGAGAATGGTCATCGCGTTGGCTATGGCGGCGGTTTTTACGATCGTTTTCTGGCGGAATGTCGTCGTGATTGTTTGAAGATCGGATTGAGCTACTTCGAACCGACCGACGAAATTTCAGATATAAATGAGAACGACATTCGGCTTGATCTCGTGATCACGCCGAATGCCGTCTTCAACTTTTAATTCAGTCCTACCTTTCTTTCAAAATATCGCGGATCTCAGTGAGCAACGCTTCCTGCGGCGGCGGCGGAGTTTGTGCCGCTAGCTTTGCAAAATAGTCCATCGCCATTTTTGCGATAATAAACATCACGAATCCAACTATAAAGAAATTGATAATATCGCTGATCAATTGACCATACTGGATCACCGGCATCCCAGCCTTCTTAACGGCTTCGAAATCGACAACACCGTCCTTCATTGGAAGTGCAGCACTGCCAAGGTTGATAAATTTGTTTTTAAAGTCGACACCGCCCGTCAAATATCCAACGACCGGCATTATTATTCCTTCGGTAAACGTTGAAACGATCTTTCCGAATGCCGCACCCAAAATGACACCGATCGCGAGATCTAAGACATTTCCACGAGCGATAAAAGCCTTGAATTCATTCAACATAAACTCTCCTCCTTAAGTAACCAGATCTGCCCAGTTGAGGTGCAGACGCAATAATGGCGGGGAATAACCGCCAAAACTAAAAAATTAGGCTGTGGCCGATTCGGCCGTTTCGTCATCGTCCTCAGCGGTGAGCAACTTGGGTTGATCGTCGTCATCCATAGCCATCGGAATAATTGTAGGTTGCGGCGGCTCGACGACCGGCGGTGGCGTGGCGGCGGCGACCGCCTTTTCGCGGTTTTCGCGAGCCTTCAGCATCGAGCATGAGCCTTCGAGTATCGCGCCTTCTTCTACGATCAGTTTTGGCGACTGAATATTACCCATCACGCGTGCGGTGCGGCCGAGCTGGAGCTTTTCCGTTGCAACTATGTCGCCGTTCACCGTGCCGTTGATCATGGCCGCCGCAACTGACACATTTGCATCAACTTGTCCATTAGTTCCAACTATCAGAGTGCCCGTCGCAGATGCCACAGTTCCGATCAAATGGCCATCGACTCGTAGCATCGCTTGGAATTCGGTCTCGCCGGTGAGCGTTGTACCGTGGCCGACGAAGCCGCTCAGGCGGCCTTCTTTGATGTCGCGGGCCATCGAATCGCTCTCTGAGATCGCCCGTGTTTGCGTGGTCGGCTGGGCGGTTTCGTAGCGATAGGCATCGTTTGCCGCGGGTTGCGTGGTTGGTTCGGGAGTATCTTCGGTTCTGGAGCTTCGGCCCATTCTGATCATATAAATTCACCTCTTAAATCAAGTTGCGAAGGAAAGTTCGGCTACCAGCAAGCCACGAAAACCGGCACGTTCCGCACGCGTTCGCTTTATTAAAACTCTAGCTTTTTTCCGTCTCGATAATCATAAATGACATTACCGACGCGTGTCTAGTGATTTTGGTGATTGCGCGCAACAGAATAACGTGGCAAACTCTTATGTTTTCGGCGCTTAGCGCCGTTTGCACTATGCAGGCTGAGACGAAAACCAAGACCAAGCTGCTCAAAAAGATGGGCCGTGCGATCGCAGATTTCTCGATGATCGAGGAAGGCGACCGAGTGATGGTGTGTCTCTCGGGCGGCAAAGACAGCTACACGATGCTCGATCTGCTGCTCGACGTACAGCGTCGGGCGCCTGTGAAATTCGACATTTTGGCGGTGAATCTCGATCAGAAACAGCCCGATTTTCCCGAACACGTGCTGCCCGAATATCTCGAGGGCCGCGGCGTGCCGTACCGCATCGTCGAGGAAGACACCTACTCGATCGTGACCGCGCACATACCTGAGGGCGACACGTATTGCTCGCTTTGCAGCCGTCTGCGTCGCGGGATTCTCTACAATGTCGCT